>DAIPHN010000240.1:0-4478 GCA_036771335.1 Burkholderiales bacterium | reverse complement strand
CCTCTGCCGAGGACGGAGCGAGCCGCGAGCGCAGAGTTCGTTCGAGCTGGTTCCAAACGTAGCGCATCGATGCCGAGCGGCGCAGCTCGTCGTGCGCACACAGCCATACCTCCTGCTTCTGGCTGAAGCGGTCGGCCAGCACGCGTCGCAGGCCAGGCTTGGTGACGGCAACGTCGACCAGGTAGGCGGCGATGCCCATGCCGGCCTCGACGGCCGCGTGGCGCGCCAGAATCGCGTCTGTGCGCAGCCGGAAGCGGAAGGGCTGGGCCGGGGGCTCGCCATGCACCATCGGCGCCAGCGGCGTGGCGTCTCGATCGAAGCCCGCCACGAAAGCGCCCTCGGGGACATCAAAGCCTTCCAGGGCGCCGCTGCGCTGCAGAAGCGATTCGGGCGCGTAGAGGCCGAGCTCGGTGTTGCCAACGTGCATGGTTATCAGCCCGTCCTGCTCGGGTCTGAAGAAGCGCACCGCGATGTCGGCCTCACGGCGCAGCAGGTTCTCGGCCCGGTTGGAAACCGACAGCTCGATCTCAAGCTCCGGCTGCTCCGCCAGCATGCGGGCTACCAGGGGCGCCACCACATGCGTGGCATACACCTCCGAGGCGGCAATACGCACCGTGCCCACCAACGCATCGCGGGCGCCGGCGAACAGCCGCTCGGCCTCGCGCGCCGACGCCTTCATGACCGAGATGGCGGCGTGCAGCGCGTGCGCCCGCTCGGTGGGTTTCAGCCGGCCGGGCTGGCGCGCGAACAGCACCTCGCCCAGTGCAAGCTCCAGTTCTCGCACGTGGCGGCCGACGCTGGGTTGGGTGGTGGCCAGCCGGCGTGCGGCCTCGGTGAGGGTGCCAGCCTCGTAGACGGCGATGAACGAGCGCAGCAGGTTCCAGTCGGAGAGCTGCGGCCCCGCCGGCGGGGCCGCGCGAACGGGATCACCAGGACGTGCTCGCTCGGGCATCTCGGCAGTATCGCACGCGCTCAGGTGCGCAGCAGCTTGTCCAGCTCGCGGCGCGGTGCGGGCGCCGCCGGCGCAGTAGAGTACCCGACGCGCGCCAGCATCTGCACGGTGCCTTGGGACGGGTCCACCCCCAGCGCGTCATGGACGGCGGCATAGGGTCCACGCATGGCATCGAACTCCTGGAGCGCGTTCGACAGGGGGTGCATGTCGGCACCCGCTGCGGTGGCCAGGAGGTGCTGCCTCACGTAGGCGCGGCCGGCTTCCACCTGCTGCACACGAGTGTTCCCCATGCTGGCGAGCCAGAGAAAGCCGCTGCCGGTCTCCAGCGGCGTCCAGCGGTCCATGATGCGCTGCAGGCTGGACTTGCCGCGCTGCGGCACTTCCATGGGATCGAACAGGCCCGTGGTGTAGAGAAATCGAACCATAGGGCTCGAGAGGCTGATGCCGTCGCGGTGCCTGGCAATTGCGTCGGGGCCGATCCGGAACAGCCGCGCCGACTCCAGCCAGGTGGCCGGCGTCGTGGCTTCGATCTCGTAGGCCTCGCGCGTGATGCGGCGCAGCGCGGCCAGTGGCTCGGGCTTCGTCACGGTGCCAGCTTGCAGGCCGTGACGGCGGGCGGTCTCCACCCATGCCGACGTCAACGCCTCGGGCAGGGCGCGGTCCTCGGCGTAAGCGCTCTTGGCGGTATGGCGCCGCGCGATGGCGGCGTACAGCGGGTCACGCTGGGCCGACCCCGACGGGCCCGGCGTCAGCGTGGCCACCACGGTGCCAGCCGGCAAGCTGCGCGCCGCCGGCGCACCCTGCGGGAACAACGTCACGCTCACCGTGTGCCCGCGCTCGGCCGCGGCAATGATGGCCAATTCGATGAACGCGCCGCAGCCGATGAAGATCTGGCGGCCGAAGGGATCGGTCTCCGGCAGCAGCCGCTTGTCGTCGCACAGCAGGTGGATGCGGCCCGGTTCGCGCAGGTCGGCGATCCAGGACTGGTAGTTGTGTGGGTTGGGCGCCAGCAGTGCGTGCGCCAGCATGAAGCGGTGCAGTTCGGTCTCGGCGGGGGCCGCGCGCCAGGGCCGCACCGCGACCTCTGGCGGCCCTGAGGCGCAACCGGCCGTACCAAGACCGGCAGCCATGACGACACCGCCGCCCACCAGGCGGAGAAATGCGCGGCGCGGCGGCTGCGACGATGGGATGCCTGCGAAAGGGGCGTGGTGGTTCATATCAGTACCCAAGGGTTGATGGAACGAGGTGCCATGTTGGGCTGGCGCTGGCAACTCGGCCAGAGTCTCGCCGGCATGCCAGCCATGCACGGTTGCATGGCGACGGGGGTCGTGGCTTGGGCGGCCCAGCCGGCGGCTGGCGCCGCGGAATCACTCGGTGCGGCGGCGGCGAAGAGAAAGGGGTTCGCCAGCCCGGGATACCCGAACAGCCCGCCTTGGCAGCCTCAGTGCGGTGTGGCGTCGGTCTCGATCCACACCTCGTTGCGGCGCATGAACCAGGGTGTCCAGGGCGGGTCGTAGCGCGCCCATACGGGTTCTCCGTGGCCGGCCACCGACTCGGCGGCCATGGCCTCGCGCAGCTTGCCCAGGTGCTCGCGGTAGCGCTTTTCAGACCACAGGCCGGAGTAGCGGATCACCGCCCAGGTGCGGGCGGGCTCTTCGCGCAGCTCGATGCGCCGGTCCTCGGGTTCGGGCAGGGTGTCCAGGCGCCAGTCGCGCGGCATGACGAAGCGCACGGTGTGGGCGCCAGGGTCGGCCGGGGTCATGGCCACCGGGGCGGTCATGGCGATTTTCTGGGGCGCCTGGGTGACCGGGGCGGTCATGGGCGCCGTGCGCGCGCCCTTGTTCTTGCCGAAGATGTAGCCCGCCAGGATGCGAAACCCTGCATTGCCGGCGTCCTCGGCGTTGCCCTGCACCGTGACCTCAGCCACCACCTGGGGCTCGTAGCGGCGGATCTCGAAGGCAGGGTACTGGCGCAGCACGGTGTAGGGCGGCTGTTCTACGGCCACGGCGGCGGGTGTGACAGTCAGCAGGGCGAGCAGCAGGGCGGCGAAGCGCATGAAGGAGGGTCCTGACGTTGACGATTCCGTGGGACAACTGCGCCGCACGCAGGTGCCCCGGCGGGGCGCGCTGTCAGGCGAACAGGCCCTGAAGGTACCAGCGCTCGCCCGGGCCGGGGCCGATCTCCCGGTAGACCCACAGCCGCGCCCAGCCGCCGTCGCGGGCGACGAAGTAGTCGCGGCGCACGCCACCCTCGTCCCACCAGCCCGACTCGATGCGCTCGGGGCCGTCGAGCAGCTCCAGCGGGCCGTCCAGCCGCGGGCCCTGGGGCCCCGCGGCGAGCGGACGCGGCGCAGCCAGCAGCCACAATGGGCGCGGCGCGGGGTGCGGGCTGCCGCCGGGGGTGCCCGGTTCGGCCGGACGGTGGGCCAGTTCGGGACGATGCTCGGGCACGAGGGCAAGGCCGTGCACCGCCTCGCGGCCCAGCCGGGCGCGCAGCCGTTCCACCAGCGCGGCGCGGCTTTCGGCCCCGCTGCCGGGTTCGGCCAGGAAGGACAGGCTGAGGGGCGCGAGTTGGGCGGATTCCTCCAGCGCCAGCCCGAAGGCCTCCACCGGCCCGGGCAAGGCGAGGCGCGACAGGTGTTCGCGGGCAAGCACCATGAGCTGCGCGGCATCCCGGCTGGGCATGGACAGTTCCAGGCGCAGGTCCGTGGGCGGGTGGTCTTCGTGCTCGAGCCGCAACTGCAGCCGCGTTGCGCCCTCCTGGCGGCCGGCCAGGAAGCCGCACAGCTCCGCGGCCAGGCGGCGCAGGCCGAACAGCAGCGGTTCCACCGTGGGCACGGGGGCGGGTAGCACCAGCCGGTTGTGGAAGCGCGCGGGTGGCACGAAGGGCGCGCGCGGATCGGGCCGGTGGCCCAGGGCGCGGTCGAGACCGTCCAGGAGCGCCTGCCCGAAGCGCCGCGCCAGGCCCCCACGGGGCAGGCGTAGCACGTCGTCCACGGTGCGTGCGCCCAGGCGGGCGAGGCTGAGGAGGACGGTGGCCTCGGCGTCGAGGCCGTCCAAGGGCAGCATACGCAGGCGCGATTGCAGGGCAGGCAGCTCGGTCACCAGGCTATCCAGGCCATTGCGCGCCAGCAGCAAGGCGCCTGCCGGCGTGGGTGCACTGGCGAGCGTGGCGTCGAAGCCCAGTTCGGCGAGACCGTCTCGGGCGCGCGCCGCCAGTGCCTCCAGGCCGCCGAACAGCCGCAGGCAGCCGCCGATTTCCAGCAGCAGCCCGTCCGGCGGCTGCAGGTGCAGGGTGGGCGTGAACTGCTCGGCCCACAGGGCGAGGGATTCGAGGGCCTGCTGCTCGGCGGACGGGTCGCGGGTGCGCGTTTCGAGGTCCGGAACGAGCGCCAGCGCTGCCGAGAGCTTCTGCCCGGGCGTGACGCCGTGGCGACCGGCGGCGGCGTTGGGCAGCGCCCCCGAGCGCCCGACGCCAGCAACCACCACCGCCGGGCCGGGCAGCCGCGCTGCGAGCACGAACACAT
>DAIPHN010000239.1:0-4520 GCA_036771335.1 Burkholderiales bacterium | reverse complement strand
CACTACGCCGTCGAGCACTCCAATTTGAATCAGGCATACCATTTCTACGTCCCTGTGGGCGCGGATTTCGCCTTGAGCTACCCCGGATGCGGGTTGCGGATGCCGCGAAAAGTGGCGCCAGCCTTCTTGACGATCAGAACCTGCGATCCCTCCTCGAAAACCTCTCCTTCGAGGTCGGGTTCCACGAGCAAGTAATGACTCCTCCCGTGCGCGTCACGCAGCCGTACCTGACCCGCTTTCCCCGCCGACGCGGGAGCGCCCATGAGGATGCCGGCGCGGCCAATGAAGGACTCCTCGCTGACCGAGCTGGTTTCGTCGCGGGGGATGATCTGCGCCAGCAGCGCGCCCAGCCCGCGGACCGAGGACAGCGCGAGCAGGAATGCAGGGACTGATGCCACCACGGCTGGCGCGAACCCGCCGAACACGGCCTTGATCACCAATTGAATGGCGTAACCGCCGACGGAGAATCCAACCAGGAAGATGATGGTCAGGACAAGCAAGGGCACCTGCCCCACATGTAGCCAGCCGAGCGCACCGTCCGCGATTCCGTCCCCATCGAGGTCCTTGACAGGCAGCAAATCCTCGATCCACTGGGAGGGACTTCCGGACACGAAAGCGCCGATTCCTTCAAGGACTGCGATTCCAAGCATCACCCCGAACGCGACGCCGAACGGTATGTTCTCTGGCGCAACAAACAGTGCGAACGGGTTTGCCATTTCAGGAACCCTTTTGCTCGGGCAGCACTTCCTTGATCGCCCTCAGACGGCGTTCAACTTCGTTGCTGCGTCGCATGTCGTCCAGTTCCTTCAGCTGCGACGCCTGCTGCAACGTGGCTTGCATTGCCGAAGGCGTTAGCCCGGTATTGCGGGCAAAGACTCGGTCGAAGGCGGCGGATGCCTTATCGAGCTTTGCGTGGGCATTGGATGCGCGTGGCGCGCCGCCCCCCATGGTGGTCGCCTGCGCGCGGCTGCTTCGATACTGGTCAATGGCCTGCTGCATTTCTCGCTTCTTGGCGAGCAATGCGTTGACGTAGCCGTTCAGCTCCTGTTCCAGCGCGCCGTGGTCGCTCAGTGTAGTTTCCAGGACCGGCAGCTGGGCTTCGATGTCCATCTGGCGCCCAATGGCCACCTTGGCCAGGTCCTCGCGGCCGTTCTGAAGCGCATGCTCGATGTCCTCGGCCAGTTTTTGGTGCGCGGCGTTGAGGGATGAATGCTGTGTCTGCGCAAGGTGGCGATTGGCCGCAACCTTGCCAAGTTCAGCGCGAACTTCATCGATGACGCCGTCCACCTCGCGGACGGACTGCTCCATGATGGCCTCGGGCGCCGCATCCTCTATCTTGTCGAGCAGCGCATGCAGGCCGCCCGCGATAACCCGCTGCACTCGGTCCTTCAGGGTCTCTGCCATGTGTGTTCCCTCTCAGTGGTTGATCAGCCTCGCGAGTTCTACAGTCGCGCGTGCGTGCTTTCGGACGACCTTTGGATCAATTGCCTGGGCGTTGTTCGTGACCGCTTGCCGCAACAATCCCTCGGTTAGCGCAAAAGCCCGTTTGACGAGCGCGTCCTCCGTGGCTGCGGCCTCAGCAATGCTGCTGGCACGCCCAGAGAGAAGAATCGCTGCAAGCGCGCACAGGTGCTCGATCAAGGAGGACATCACCTCGGAGTGAACGTCTTTGTCGCGCTCAAGGGCTCCCAGGCTTTGGCGCAGCGGTGCAGCCATATCTCGGAACAATGACTGTGCGGTGACGTAATCGAACGAGCCGTCGTGCTGACGCTTCATCTGCGCAAGAAGAACTCTCAGCTTGTCGCTATTTGTAGTTGCGCCCTCCACTCGCAGCGCCGCAAACCATCTGTACAGATCCGCCGGCACCCGTCCTGCGAGCGTTTCCATGGCGGTTGAGGGCTGGTTCATGCGTATCCAGTGCAATCGGGTGTTAACGAATGAAAACGTACGGCGTCGCGGTCAGGTTTGTCAATGCCGATTGGGCTGCCCCGGCGAACGGGTGCAGCAAGAAGCCTTTCCGTGGCGGAGACCGGCAAGCGCCGGGTGTGTCGGTCAGGCGGGCTTCTCTCTGGGGATGGCCACCCTTTGGCGAGGGGGGCTGATGGCACAGTGTGCCCATCAAGGACGAGAAGGGCGGCTCCAAGGGCGCCGCGTGAGTGCGGGCGCTGGTTGGTGACCCCGCGGCGGGGTGGTGGTTCACCCCCTCCGTTTGCGGAACAAGGTTTCGCGTTCTAGTGGCGCTTCAGTCTGCGTGCGGCGGGGTTAACGGTGGTTTTGTCCGCCAATAATGACGCCCGGCCCCTCACCGCAACAACCGCCCCGGCAGCGCCCCCGTGTGGTGGTCGTCGCACAGCGTCTCCACGCCCGCCACGAAGGTGTGGCGGTAGCCGCGGGCGCGCTGCATGAGGCGCTTGCCGCCGGCGGGCAGGTCGTACACCACCTCGTGGCGGTGCACGCCCAGGCGGCCGTAGTCGATCACGTTCAGGTCGGCGCGCATGCCGGGCTCCAGGGTGCCCCGGTCGGTCAGGCCGTAGGCGCGGGCCGTGTCGCGGGTCTGCTTCTTCACCAGGAATTCCAGCGGCAGGCCGGGGCCTCGCTTGCGGTCGCGGCCCCAGTGGGTGAGCAGGAAGGTGGGCGCGCCCGCGTCGCAGATGGTGCACACATGGGCGCCGCCGTCGGCCAGGCCCATCACCGTGGCCTCGTCGGCGAGCAGCTCGCGCACCACGTCCAGGCTGCCGGCAAAGTAGTTCTCGAAGTTGAAGGACAGCAGCCGCTTGCCGCCGTCCTGCATCATGGCCTCCAGCGCCACCGCCCAGCCGCTGGTGCCCGCCGCGGCGCCGCGCGCGGCGAGGCTGGTGGCGGGGTCGGGCTCGTAGTCGTAGTCGGGCGTCACCTCGTAGGTGCGGGCCAGGGCCGAGGCCATCATCCGGGTGTGCTCGTCGTCGGGCCGCTCCTCCACCAGGCGGCGGCGCAGCTCCGGTTCGCGCAGCAGGCGCTCGAAACGCTCGGTGGGCGTGAGGGCGTCCATGGCCGTCCACGCCGGGTGCGTGGAGAAGGGATGGATGGTGGTCTCCAGGCCCATCATCACGCCGATGGGGCGGCTGCCCACCTGGCCCGTCACGTCCAGCCCGGCGGCGCGGGCGGCGTGGATGTGGTCGCGGGTGTCGCGCCACAGCTCGGGCGCGTTGTTCACCTGCAGCAGCAGCACCGACAGCGGCCGCCCGGCCACCTGGGCCGCGGCGCGCAGGATGTGGAACTCGCCCTCGCCGAAGTCGGAGTTCACCTCGATGACCCCGCGGCCAGCGCGGCGCATGGCCTGGGCCAGGCCGAAGAGCTCGGGTTCGCGGGCCGACAGGCTGGGCGTGGCGCGGCCGTCGCGGGCGCGGTGCTTCACCGTGCGCGAGGTGGTAAAGCCCAGGGCGCCGGCACGCAGCGCTTCTTCCAGCAGCGTGCCCATGCGCGCCACCTCGGCGTCGGTGGGCACTTCGGCGTGGTCGGCGCCGCGGCTGCCCATCACGTAGAAGCGCAGCGCCGCGTGGGGCACCTGGGCACCCACGTCCATCACCTTGGGCGCGGCGTCGAGCCGGTCGAGGTATTCGGGAAACGACTCCCAGTCGAAGGCCACGCCCTCGGAGAGCACCGTCCCCGGGATGTCCTCCACGCCTTCCATCAGGTTGATGAGAAAGGGCACGTCGGGCTTGCGCACCGGTGCGAAGCCCACGCCGCAATTGCCGAACACCACGGTGGTGACACCGTGGTAGGAGGAGGGGGTAAGGAAGGGATCCCAGGTGGCCTGGCCGTCGTAGTGGGTGTGGATGTCCACGAAGCCGGGGGTCACCAGCAGGCCGCGGGCGTCGATTTCGCGCCGCGCGGCGCCCAGGCCCTGGCCCACGGCGGTGATGGTGGAGCCGGTGACGGCCACGTCGGCCTCGCGGGCGGCTGTGCCGGTGCCGTCGATGACGGTGCCGCCGCGGATGAGCAGGTCGTGCATGAGTGTGTGTTCCAGCAGTGTCAGGCGGGCGCCACTTCCACCAGGCAGTCGTACAGCGTGGCTGCCGCGCCCATGTCGGTGAGCACCTGGGAGGTGACTTCGTTGGCGTTCTTGCCGTCGGGGGAGAGCTTGCGCCACCAGATGGAGGGCGCCACCACCACGCCGCGGCGCACGCTGGCGCCCACCCGGGCGCGCAGGGTGAAGCTGCCGCGGTCGTTGTAGATGCGCACCGGGTCGCCGTCGGCGATGCCGCGCGCCGCGGCGTCGTCGGTGTGGATTTCCAGGTACGGTTCGCGGGCCGACTCCAGCGCCACGGGCAGGTTGGCGAAGCTCGAGTTGAGGAAGTTGCGCGAGGGCGGCGACAGGAAAGCCAGCGGATAGCGTGCCGCCAGCGCCGGATTGGAGAGCGGGTTCTCGATGGGCGGGGTGTAGTCGGGCAGCGGGTCGAGGCCCATGGCCGAGGCCCGGTCGCTCAAGATCTCGCACTTGCCCGAGGGCGTGGGGAAGCCGCCAACGGCGAAGGGCGCCC
>DAIPHN010000238.1:0-4544 GCA_036771335.1 Burkholderiales bacterium | reverse complement strand
TCTCGCGGGTGACGTGCACCGTGCCGCCGTCCACCTTCACTTTCGAGGCAAAGGTGCCCTGGCCCCAGCCCAGCAGGGCGGCGAGCATCTGGCCGGTCTGGTTGCAGTCGTCGTCGATGGCCTGCTTGCCAAGAATCACTAGCCCCGGCTGCTCCTTGTCCACCAGGGCCTTCAGGGCCTTGGCCACGCCCAGGGGCTGGGTCTCGTGGGCGGTTTCCACCAGGATGGCGCGGTCGGCGCCCATGGCGAGCGCCGTGCGCAGGGTCTCCTGGCAGGCCGCGGCGCCGATGGACACGGCCACGATCTCGGTGGCGGCGCCGGCCTCCTTGAGGCGCACGGCTTCCTCGACGGCAATTTCGTCGAAGGGATTCATGGACATCTTGACGTTGGCGGTCTCCACGCCGGTGCCGTCGGATTTCACGCGCACCTTCACGTTGTAGTCCACCACGCGCTTAACGGGCACGAGAATCTTCATCGCGGCTGGCTCGGGGGCTGAAAAAAGAATCGCGGATATTAGCCAAGCCACATCGCGCCAGACAGGTTGAACAACGCGCCCCTGGACAAGGACCGCTGCCGCCGCGGCAACGGTGGGCGGCTGCCTTCAGACGCGCCCGCGCAGCAGGTGCTTCTGGATCTTGCCCGTGGAGGTCTTGGGCAGCGGGCCGAACACCACGCTGCGCGGCGCCTTGTAGTGGGCCAGGCGCTCCCGGCAGAAGGCCACCAGTTCGGCTTCCGTGGCCGTGGCACCCTCGCGCAGCGCGACGAAGGCGCAGGGCGTCTCGCCCCACTTGGGGTCGGGCCGGGCCACCACCGCCGCCTCAAGCACCGCCGGATGGCGATACAGCACATCTTCCACCTCGATGGAGGAGATGTTCTCGCCACCCGAGATGATCACATCCTTGGAGCGGTCGCGGATCTTCACGTAGCCGTCGGGGTGCTGCACCGCCAGATCGCCGGTGCGAAACCAGCCGCCCGCAAAGGCCTCGGCCGTGGCCGCCGGATTGTCCAGGTAGCCCTTCATGGTGATGTTGCCGCGGAACATGATCTCGCCCAGGGTCTCCCCGTCCCGCGCAACAGGCGCGAGGGTCTGCGGATCCAGCACCGCCATGGCTTCCTGCAACGGATAGCGCACCCCCTGTCGGCCGTTCAGGCGCACCTGCTCCTCCAGGGGCAGCGACTGCCATTCGGGATGCTTGGCGCACACCGAGGCCGGCCCGTACACCTCGGTGAGCCCGTACACGTGGGTGATGTCGAAGCCCATGCGCGCCATGCCCTCGATCATGGCCGCCGGCGGCGAGGCCGCCGCCACCAGTCCGCGCACCTTGTGGCCGATGCCGCGCTTCCATTCGTCGGGCGCATTGATGAGCAGGTTGTGCACCACGGGCGCGCCGCAGTAGTGCGTCACCCCGTGGGCGCGGATGGCGTCGAGGATGGCCCTGGCCTCCACGCGCCGCAGGCACACATGGGTGCCCGCCAGCAGCGTCACCGTCCAGGGAAAGCACCAGCCGTTGCAGTGAAACATGGGCAACGTCCACAGGTAAACGGGGAAGTGCGGCATGGCCCAGCTCACCACGTTGCCGGTGGCGTTGAGATAGGCGCCGCGATGGTGGGTCACCACGCCCTTGGGATTGCCCGTGGTGCCCGAGGTGTAGGACAGGGCGATGGCATCCCACTCGTCCTGGGGGCCGGGCGCCGTCCAGTCCGGATCGCCCTGTGCCAGGAAGGCCTCGTAGTCGCATTCGCCCATGAGCGCCCCGCCGCTTGCCAGCGGGTCGTCGATGTCGATCACCACCGGCCGCCACGGCAGCAACTCGAGCGCCGCCCGCACCACGGGCGAGAACTCCCGGTCGGTGAGCAACACCTTCGCCTGCCCATGGCCGAGCTGGAAGGCAATGGCGGCCGGATCCAGGCGCGTGTTCAGGGCGTTGAGCACCGCGCCCGTCATGGGCACGGCGAAGTGCGCCTCGATCATGTGGGGCGTATTGGAGGCCATCACCGCCACCGTGTCACCCGCACCGATGCCGCGGGCCGCCAGCGCCGCGCCAAGCCGCCGGCTGCGCTCGTGCACCTGCGCCCAGGTGAGGCGCCAATCGCCGTGCACCACGGCCACGCGCCCGGGGTAGACCTCCGCCGCCCATGGCAGGAAAGACACGGGAGTCAGGGGCGCGTAATTGGCCCGATTCGGCGCCAGCCCCTCGTTGAAGCGATTACGACCGGACATGGGTCTCGGAAAAGCGATCTCGTGGCGGGTTACCGGACAGGCGTGCGCGTGACGCCGGCGCCTGTCCGAATCATAAGCCACGGCATCCTGGCGCCCAGGTGGCCGCGACGTCCGCAGCATCGGCTGTCGGAGCCCTCCAAGGACGAGCACCGGCCGAGAACGACCCGTCGCTCGCGGTGCCCGCGACGCCTCACCGGGCTTCGTTGAGCGCCTGCTCGAGGGCCGTCCAGGCAAGCAGGGCACAGCCCTCGCGCGAGGGTGTGTTGGCAAGCAATTGCAGCACCGCGGCGTGATCCTCCGGTGCACCAGGCAAAGGCGCCACGCTGCGGCTGGTCACCGCCGTCACGAAGGCCTGCCTGGCCTGCAACGCCTCGGCCACGCTGCGGCCCTTCACCCATTCGGTCATGACCGAGGCCGAAGCCATGGAGATCCCGCAGCACTCGCACTGGAACGCCGCATCGCGCACCGTGCCCTGCTCCACGTGCACATAGACCTGGAAGGTATCGCCGCACAGCGGGTTGACGGCCTCGCCGCCCAGGGTGCCGGGCGCGTCGATGACGCGATAGTTACGCGCGTTGCGGATGTGGTCGAGGATGACCTCGTCGTAGAGCTTGCTCACGGCAGGGGGGCAGAGGCGAAAAAGGAAAGCTCGCCAAGACGGCGCGCAACCCCAAGCATACCGCCCCCGCCCTTGCGCCGCTGGCACCCACCCCGGGAGGCGGGGGCCTGGGTCGCTACTTGCGCGGCAGGGTGGTGTAGCGAAGGTAGGGCTTCACGGCGCGGTAGCCCTGCGGGAACTTCTCCCTCAGCACCGCCGGGTCCGTGAGCGAGGGGACGATGATCACGTCCTCGCCGGGTTTCCAGTTCACGGGCGTGGCCACGCTGTTGGAATCGGTGAGCTGCAGCGAGTCGATCACCCGCAGGATCTCGTCGAAATTGCGCCCGGTGCTGGCCGGATAGGTTATGGTGGCTCGCACCTTCTTGGCAGGGTCGATGAAGAACACCGAGCGCACCGTGGCGGCCACGCTGGCGTTGGGATGGATCATGTCGTAGAGCGTGGCCACCTTACGGTCGGCGTCGGCCAGCACCGGGAACTCCACTTTCGTCCCCTGGGTTTCCTCGATGTCAGGCAGCCAGCCGCGGTGGGATTCCACCGTGTCCACCGAAAGCGCCAATACCTTCACGTTGCGACGCGCGAATTCCGCCGCCAGCTTGGCCGTGTACCCCAGCTCGGTGGTGCATACCGGCGTGAAATCGGCGGGATGGGAGAACAACACGCCCCAGCTCGATCCGAGATATTCGTGAAAACGGATGCGCCCCGCGCTGGATTCCTGCTCGAAGTCGGGGGCGGTATCGCCGATGCGTAACGTCATGATGGTTTCCTTTGGAACTGACAATAAGGACCAGCGGCCCGTAGAGCGATCATTATTGATCGATCCGGCATATCGCACGGGCCGCATTATGTGTATCCTCATTATGCTCATCAATTCGTATTAGTAATTTGTTTACTTCTTTTCGTTATTAACACCATGAAACTCCAGCAGCTGCGCTACGTGTGCGAGGTTGCTCGCAACGACCTCAATCTCTCCAAGGCGGCCCAGGCGCTGTTCACCTCTCAGCCGGGCGTGAGCAAGCAGATTCTTCAGCTCGAGGACGAGCTGGGGGTGAAGATCTTCGTGCGGTCCGGCAAGCGCTTCACGGCTGTTACGGAGCCCGGCGAGAAGATCATCCAGATCGCCCAGCGCATCCTGCTGGAGGCGCACAACCTCAAGGAGGTGACCGCCGAGTTTCACCACGAGACCAGCGGATCGCTGGCCGTGGCCACCACCCATACCCAGGCGCGCTATGCGCTGCCCCGGGTGGTGAGCAGCTTCATGAAGGCCTATCCCCAGGTTCGCCTGTCGCTGCGCCAGGGCAGCCCCACCCAGATCGCGGAACAGGTGATCGGCGGCACGGCCGATCTGGCCATTGCCACCGAGGCACTCGACCTGTACGACCAGCTCGTCATGCTGCCGTGCTACGAGTGGAACCGTTGCGTAGTGGTGCCGCCAGACCATCCACTGGTAAAGGTGCGCCGGCTCACGCTCGAGGAGATCGCCCGCTACCCGGTCATCACCTACGACTTCGCCTTCACGGGCCGTACCCAGATGGACCGCACCTTCGCTGCGCGCGGCCTGACTCCCGACGTGGTGCTCACGGCCATCGACGCCGACGTGATCAAGACCTATGTGGACCTGGGGCTGGGCGTGGGCATCATCGCTCACATGGCCTATGACCCGAAGCGCGATACCGGCCTGGTGGCACTGGACGCGAGCCACCTGTT
>DAIPHN010000237.1:0-4562 GCA_036771335.1 Burkholderiales bacterium | reverse complement strand
GTCGATGCCGGCGAATTTCTTGACCAGCACCTCCTTGCCTTCCATCACCGTCTTGGCGTCCATGGGGCCGATGGAGCCCAGCCCCAGAACCGCCGCGCCGTTGGTGACCACGCCGATCAGGTTACCGCGCGAGGTGACCGCCCGCGCCGCCGCCGGGTCGTCCACGATCAGATCGCAGGCCGCCGCGACCCCGGGAGAATAGGCCAGCGCCAAGTCGCGCTGGGACATGAGCGTCTTGGTGGGCAGGATCGCGATCTTCCCCGGCGTGGGCAGCCGGTGGTAATCGAGCGCGGCGTTCTTGAGGGATTCGTCCATGGGCCGCAACAATCCGTGGGGTGTAAATTCGTCCAGAATTATACGGAACGGGCTGCCGCACTCCTGCCCCGACACGATTCTTCTGGAGATTAGCCGTGTCCCTTTGCAAAGCCTTCGCAGCAAGCATGATCCGCTGCCACCTCATCGCGCTGCTCGCGTTGCTGGCCACCACGGCCACCAGCCTGCCCCGGGCCGCCGCCCAGGACGGGGCCGTCCAGGCGCTGCTGTGGGAGGCGCGTTCCTCCACCACTACGGTCTACCTGCTGGGCACCATTCATCTGGGCACGCGCGATCTGTATCCCCTTCCCACCAGCGTGGAAAACGCCTACCGGCGTGCTGGCGTGGTGGCGCTGGAAGCAGACCCCGCCGATCCTTCCGCGCTGCTGCTCGCAGGCCAGGCGATAAGGTACACGCCCCCAGACGGACTGGAGCGCCACATCCCCGCCGCGCTGTTGCGCGACACCACCGAAGTGCTCGCCAGACACGGTCTGCCCGCGGAGATGACGCGCATGATGAAGCCCTTCATGCTGGCCATGACCATCAGCGCTCTGGAGGCGGGCAAGGCGGGCCTGGAAGCGTCGCTGGGCATCGACGCCCACCTGGCCAGCCGTGCACGCCAGGACGGCAAGCGGCTCGTGGAACTGGAGTCCATGGCCATGCAGCTCGGTCTCATGGATGGCCTGCCGCGAGAGTCCCAGGCCGCCATGCTCGAAAGCGCGGTACGCGGCGCCAAGGCCGGCACCCTGGGCCGCGACCTGCGCGCCCTGGTGGAGGCGTGGAAGTCAGGCAACCTCGAACGCCTGGAGCGGGCGGCCCTGGGCGACCTGCGCAGCCTTCCCGCCGCGGTGCGCAAGCCCCTGCAAGAGCGGCTGTTCGACCAGCGCAACCGTGCCATGGCCGACAAGGTGGCTGGCATGCTTGGCGGCGGCGACGTGGTGCTGGTGGGTGTGGGGGCGGCTCACCTCATGGGCGCCGCCGGGCTGGTGGAACTGCTGCGCGCCCGGGGCTACAGCGTGCGCCGGCTCTAGCGTGAGCGTCATGGACGCACCTGCGCAGGGCGAGCTTTATGCCGAGATCGAGCCGCACCAGCAGGGCTGGCTCGCGGCGGATGAACGCCACCGCCTGTACTGGGATGTTTGCGGCAATCCCGTCGGCCGGCCCGGGGGGTGCCTGCATGGCGCACCGGGGGCGGGTACGAGCCCCGCCCATCGCCGCTTCTTCGATCCGGCGGCCTACCGCATCGTGATCTTCGACCAGCGCGGCGCGGGCCGTTCCCAGCCGCTGGGGGAGCTGCGCGACAACACCACCGAGCACCTGGTCGCCGACCTGGAACGGCTGCGTGCGCACCTGGGCATCCGGCACTGGCTGGTGTTCGGCGGCTCGTGGGGCTCCACCCTCGCGCTGGCCTACGGCGAGGCGCATCCAGAGGCCTGCCTGGGCTTCGTGCTGCGTGGCATCTTCCTGTGCCGGCCGGCGGAGATCCACTGGTTCCTGTACGGCATACGGCAGGTATTTCCGGATGTGTGGGCGCGATTCGCCGGGCACGTGCCCGAGTCCGAGAGGGGCGACCTGCTGGCGGCATACCGGCGCCGTCTGGAGCACCCGGACCCAGCCGTGCATCTGCCCGCCGCGCGCGCCTGGAGCCAGTACGAGGGCGCCTGCTCGAACCTGCTGCCGAGCGAGCAGGCCATGGAGCACTTCGGCAACGACACGGTTGCGCTTGGTCTGGCTCGCATCGAGGCGCACTACTTCGCCCATCACATCTTCCTGCCCGAGGACAGCCTGCTGAAGCGCATTGACCGCGTGCGGCATCTTCCGTGCGTCATCGTGCAGGGCCGCTACGACATGGTGTGCCCAGCGGTTTCGGCCTTCGACCTGGCGGCGGCCTGGCCCCTCGCAGATCTGCTGGTGGTGGCCGATGCCGGCCACGCGGCGTGGGAGCCGGGCATCCGCCAACGGCTGATCGCGGCCACCGACCGTTTTCGTACGCTCGGCCCCTGACCCGCCTGCGACACCCTTGCGCTGAGCACTCGCCCCCCTGCCATGAGCACCCCCATCCCTGCGGTCTTCCTCGAATACGTCGATGGCCTGAAGGCCCACGACGTGCCGCGCATCGCCGCCACGTTCTCGGAGGATCTGGAGGTCATCTCCAACGGGCGGCGGCTCACCGGGGGGCAGTTCCTGCCATTCCTGCGGGCGCTGTATGCCGGGTTCCCCGACTGGCACTATGACCACGATCCGCCTGAGTGGCACGGCGAGCTCATCGCCGTCCGATGGCGCCAGAGCGGCACGCACACGGGTACGTTCGCGTGGCCGGGTATCGAGCCAGTGCCGCCCACCGGGCGCAGGGTGCGCATTCCCGAGCAGTTCTTCCGCTACCGGGTGCGGAGGGAGCGGCTGGTGGCCATTCTTCCCGACCCCATGCCCGGCGGCGCGCCGCGCGGCATCCTGGAGCAGATCGGCGTGGCGCTGCCTCCGCTGTAGCGCTGCCGGATCACGACAGACGGGGGCTGCCGGCAGCGCGCCCAGGCAGCGGGTGGCCACGTCGCGGCCAGTCAGGCTCGGGCGCACGCGCCAGCAACGGCTACAGCTCGGCGAGAATCTCCCGGGCGAGTGCGAGCAGGGTGAGCGGCGCGCAGCCCTCGGCCTTGTTGTTGGCCACCACGTTTACCTCCTGGCCAGCGCGCAGGGCCGCGGCGCAGGCCCCGGCCAGTGCGGCGCGGGTGGAAGGATCCTCCTCCCGCAGCCGATCGAAGGGGGCGTAGCGCTGCCTGGCATCCTCGTAGCGTAGGGCCGGGTTGAGATTCCAGCGCACCACCAGCGGCCCTGCACCCGAGGCCTCGATCACGCCGAGTTGACGTGCAAGCGCGCCGGCCTTCGGATGCACCCCGAGGCAGTGGCGCACGCCGTGCTCCTGAAGCACGGCCGCGTAGGCGTCCGTCAGCAAGGGCGCGTCGCGCAACTCGACCGCATAAAGCGGTCCGCGCGGCAACGCCGCCAGAAAGGCGGCAAGGCGGCGGGCAAAGCGCCCCGGGTCGGCCGCGCCCGAACGCTCCTGGGGCGGGAACTGAAACAGCAGCGCGCCACAGGTTCCCCCGAGGCCCTCCTGCGCCGGCCGCACGAAGCTTTCAAGAGCGAACACCGGGTCCAGGTAGCGCCCGTTGACGCCTGCCCTGGCGCCCCGGGCATCTTCGAGCCAGGGCGTGGTGCATTGAGCCGGCGCCTTCACCATGAAGCGAAACCCCGGGGACACCTGACGCGCGAGGCGCTCGAACCCGGCCCTGTCCAGGGGCGCGTAGTAGGTGCGGTCGATGCTGACGGTGCGCAGCAGCGGATGCGCCGCGTAGGCGGACAGGCCCAGCCGGGACAACTGCGACGCATCGTGATGCCGCTCGAAGACCAGCCCTCGCCAGCCGGGGAAGGACCACGAGGAAGTGCCGAGGTAGAGCGACGGCGGCAAGCGGTGCGCGAGCTCGGCATGGCGCTGTGCGTCTGGCGCCACCGCGGGCAAATCCTCCGGCGCGGGCACACCCGCCTCCGGCGAGCCGAACAGATCGAGCTGCCGTGTCACGCGGGGCAGCGATCCGAGCCGGCTCTGCTGACCGCACTCTGGCTGACAGCCTCTTTGCGGCGGGCAATGCGGGTCTTGGCACAGGCCCCGCCCTGCGGTTCGCCTCCCCTAGGGCCGGATGGGATCATCGCCGCCGTACCGGGAAGGGCTCAATACCCCGCGGCCTGAAGAAAGGCGAGACGGGACGCATCGCTACACCTCCACCCAGTTCTTGTCGCACACCAGCGGCCAGCGGTCCCGCTGCCCAGCCCGGGTCCAGGGATTGTCGTGAACCTTCTCGATGCTGACCTCCGGAAAGATGTCCCTGGCGATGTCGTTCCTCAGGAAGAACACGTTGAACCCGTGCCTGTGGGCGCCAATCAGGCGGTAGCCCTTGCGTTCGGACAGCTTCTTCATCGCCAGCAGCGAGGCGGACCGGAAATCCTGATCGGGCCCCGCCTTCGCCCAGCAGTTGAAGTCATCCTCATAGGGAATCGTGATGCTGAGGTTGCTTGGAACGATGTCGTGGGTCTCGAAGACGCACAGGCGGGGACTGATCTCGGTAGTCGCCTCCCAGATGTAGTAGTCGTTCCCGTCCATGTCGAGGGACAGCAGGTCCACTTCCCCTTGGGCGCCCACCTCGCGCAGCAACCCGTTGATGGTGTCCTTGGTGATCCAGGCAGCCTTCAGAGCCGGG
>DAIPHN010000236.1:0-4576 GCA_036771335.1 Burkholderiales bacterium | reverse complement strand
TCGCCAGCCAGCAGCCGCTGCGCGGCGCGCGCATCACCGGCTCGCTGCACATGACCATCCAGACCGCGGTGCTGATCGAGACCCTGCAGGCGCTCGGTGCCGAGGTGCGCTGGGCTTCGTGCAACATCTTCTCCACCCAGGACCACGCCGCCGCAGCCATTGCCGCCGCCGGTACGCCGGTGTTCGCCTGGAAGGGCGAATCGCTGGCCGACTATTGGGATTACACCCACCGCATCTTCGAGTGGTCCGATGGCGGTTACAGCAACATGATCCTCGACGACGGCGGCGACGCCACGCTGCTGCTGCACCTGGGCACCCGCGCCGAGACCGACGCCACCCTGCTCAACCACCCCGCCAGCGAGGAAGAGACCTTCCTCTTCGCCTCCATCAAGGCCAAGCTCGCCAGGGATCCGAAGTGGTACTCCACCCGCCTGGAGAAGATCAAGGGCGTGACCGAAGAGACCACCACCGGCGTGCATCGCCTCTATCAAATGGCGAAGGATGGCCTGCTCAAGTTCCCCGCCATCAACGTGAACGATTCGGTCACCAAGTCCAAGTTCGACAATCTCTATGGGTGCCGCGAGTCGCTGGTGGACGGCATCAAGCGCGCCACCGACGTGATGATCGCCGGCAAGGTCGCCGTGGTCGCCGGCTATGGCGACGTGGGCAAGGGCTCGGCGCAGGCGCTGCGGGCGTTGTCGGCCCAGGTCTGGGTCACCGAGTGCGATCCGATCTGCGCGCTGCAGGCCGCGATGGAGGGTTATCGCATCGTCACGATGGACTACGCGGCCGACAAGGCCGACATCTTCGTCACCGCCACCGGCAACTTCCACGTGATCACCCACGAGCACATGGCGAAGATGAAGGACCAGGCCATCGTCTGCAACATCGGCCACTTCGACAACGAGATCGACGTGGCCTCCCTGAACAAGTACCAGTGGGAGGAGATCAAGCCCCAGGTGGATCACGTCATCTTCCCCGATGGCAAGCGCATCATCATGCTGGCCAAGGGGCGGCTCGTGAACCTGGGCTGTGGCACAGGTCACCCCAGCTACGTGATGAGTTCCTCCTTCGCCAACCAGACCATCGCCCAGATCGAGCTGTTCACCAACACCGAGAAGTATCCGGTGGGCGTGTACACCCTGCCCAAGCACCTGGATGAGAAGGTGGCGCGGCTGCAACTCAAAAAGCTCAACGCCCAGCTCACCGAGCTCAGCGATGCCCAGGCCCGCTACATCGGCGTGGCAGCGGATGGGCCCTACAACCCGGCGCCCTCCCGGTCCGGTGCCCGCCGCCCGGCCTGCTGGCCCCCCCACCTGGCCTGCTGCCCGGGGAGCTCTTGCCGCCTCTGGTATTTTTCGCCACGCGGCGAAGCGCCGCCGCTGAGTAAAGCCCGTGACCGAGCGCGTCTTCTCCTTCGAGCTGTTCCCGCCCCAGACGCCCGAGGGCCTGGAGAAGCTGCGCGTCACCGTGAGTCAGCTCGAACAGCTGTCTCCGGCGTTCTTCTCCGTCACCTTCGGCGCGGGCGGTTCCACCCGGGAACGCACCCTGGGCGTGGCGCTCGAATTGCAGGGGCGAGGACTCGCCGTGGCGCCTCACCTGTCGTGCGTGGCGGCCACCCGAGAGAGCGCCCGGGAGTTGCTCGAGCGTTACCGCCAGGCCGGCGTGCGCCGCATCGTCGCCCTGCGCGGCGACCTCCCCTCGGGAATGGTGGAGATGGGCGAATTCCGCTTCGCCGCCGATCTGGTGGCCTTCATCCGCGAGCAGTTCGGGGAGCACTTCCACATCGAGGTGGCAGCCTATCCGGAGTATCACCCCCAGGCCCGGTCCCCGGACGAGGATCTGGCCAATTTTGCCCGCAAGGTGAGCGCCGGCGCGGGCTCGGCCATCACCCAGTACTTCTACAACGCCGACGCCTACTACTTTTTTCGCGAGCAATGCGAGGCGCGCGGCGTGACCGTGCCGATCGTGCCGGGCATCATGCCCATCACCCGCTTCACCCAGCTGGCACGCTTTTCCGATGCCTGCGGCGCGGAAATCCCGCGCTGGATCCGGCGCAAGCTCGAGTCCTTCGGCGACGCCACCGCGTCGCTCCGCACCTTCGGCCTGGACGTGGTTACGCGCCTGTGCGATGACCTGCTGCGCAACGGCGCCCCGGGGTTGCATTTCTACACCCTGAACCAGGCTGGCGCCGTCACCACCCTCTGGCAGCGGCTGGGGCTGTAGACTGCCGCGCGTGGCCTTTTCCCAAGCCCGCTTCGCCGTCCTGTTAACCACACTGATTGCCGCGGCAGCGGCGGCTGACCTGTTCTGGCTGCACGCCACCGAGGGTCTCTCCAACCGTCTGGCTGATGCCTTCCTGCGGGCGCACGCGCAAGCCCGGGCTGCGGATCCCGACATTGTGATTGTCGCCATCGACGAAGCCTCGGTCACGGCCATGGCGCAACGGGCGGGCAGCTGGCCTTGGCCGCGCGCGGTGCACGCAGAGCTGGTGGAGAGCATCGCGGCCCAGAAGCCCCGGGCCATCGTGTTCGACGCGATGTTCGGCGAACCCGATGTGTTCCGCCCCGAAGCCGACCGGGCCTTCAACCGCATCCTGGCGCACTACGACAACCTGTATTTCGGCACTGTGCGCCACGATCCCGTGGGCGATCCCTTCGGCAGGGCCATCGCGGACCTGGCCCCGGCCCTGGGGGCGGTGCGGGGCGCGCGCTCCGATCGGGCCGCAAAGATCGACGTGCTGCTACCGCTGGCCCTCGATCCTGACAACTGGCGTCTGGGCCTGATCAATTTTGCCCAGGATCGCGACGGGGTGGGGCGCCGCTATCTGCTGTGGGAGCGCACCCACGGCTGGCGCATTCCCTCGCTGCCGGCGCGGCTTGCCGCCGAGCAGGGCTGGCCGTTGCCCGACCGCGATCACATCCGCCTGTCCTGGCGCGGCGGGGAGTCGGCCCACCGGGTGGTGTCCTACGGCGAGCTGTATATGGATTTCAACGGTGCGGGCAAGCGACGCCCGCCCGACGAGTTCCGCGGCAAGGTGGTGGTCATCGGCGCCACAGCCGCAGGCCTGTTCGATCTGCGCATGACGCCCGTGAGCACCCAGCATCCCCGAGTGGCGATCCTCGCCGCGGCCATCGACGACGTGAAGAACCGCGCCTGGCTGCGCGCCGCGCCCTCCTGGACCGAGGCGGTGGCGACGTTCGCGCTCTTGACGCTGCTTGGCGCCCTTCAGCTTGCCTGCGTGAACACGCTGCGCATCGGTGCGGGTGTCGCGGCGGCGAGCGCCCTGCTGCTCGCGGCCAGCTGGGTGGGGGCCGGCGAGAGCGTGTGGATGCCGGTCATGACGCCGCTGGTCTTCACGTGGGCGCTGTTCCTGGCGGGCTGGCTGCGCGGCTATCGAGAGGAGCGACGCTCGCGCGAGGCTGCGATCCGCGAGCTCTCGCGCTTTGTAGACCCCTGTGTGGTGAGCGAGCTGGTGGCCCGGGGTGGGCTGGCCCACCGGGGCGAGAGCAGGGAGGTGAGCGTGCTGTTCTGCGACATCCGCGGCTTCACCGCTGTGTCGGAGTCGCGCAAGCCGCAGGAAGTGGTGGAACTGCTCAACGGCTACTTCTCCCGTCAGGTGGAGGTAGTCTTCCGCCACGGCGGCACGCTCGACAAGTTCATCGGCGACGCCTTCATGGCCTGTTGGGGCGCGCCCTCCGAGGACCCGGACCACGCCCGGCATGCCGTGGCCGCGGCCCTTGAACTGGCCGACGAGATTGCCGCGTTCCGGGCCGAGCTCGGCGCGCGGGAAGACGACTTCGACGCGGGCATCGGTGTGCACTCCGGTACGGCTGTCGTGGGCCGGATCGGCTCGCCGCAGCGGCGCGAATACACCGCCATCGGCGACACCGTCAATCTGGCGAACCGCATCGAGGGGCTCACCAGGGGGGTGGCCAGGATCCTCGTGTCCGACGAAACCGTTCGGCGCTGCGGGGATGCTTTCGATTTCGTGGATCGCGGATTCTTCCCCGTGAAGGGCCGCTCGCGACCGGTTCGCTTGTTCGAGCCGCGCCGGACCGGACCCTCATCGCCGCGAACGGGCGCGTGATCACTCGCCTTCCCAGCACCGTCGGGTTCTGCTCGGACACGCTGGCGCGCCCAGGGGTCGAGTACCGGTGGCAGGGCTGGTCGCCCGCGCACGGGAAACCGGCGGCCCAGCCCTGCCGCTGGTCAGGCGACTTTGACATTGGCAGGGCCGGCGATTCGCCGCTGCAGCACCCGTCCGCGCCCGATAGGCGCGGGCCGGGTGTCCAGGGCGGGCTGCGACGCAACGAGCCCGCCATCCGACTGCTGATCGCCGGCTCCGAGGAGACGCGGGCCGCACGGACGAAACCACGCCGGAACTGGTGCGCTGCGCCGATGTGCCCGCGTGGCCCCGGGTTGCCCCCCAAGTCCACGGCCATGTGGGTGGAGACCGACCTCGCGCACTGCGCGAGGTGGCCCGTCAGCTGACGGCTGGCACCCCCGCCCGGGCAGACACCCCCTCCTCTGGCCCCGCAGCCGCAACGCGGCAGCCAGCGGGGTACGGACGCGC
>DAIPHN010000235.1:0-4616 GCA_036771335.1 Burkholderiales bacterium | reverse complement strand
GGGAGAGGTGCTTATCACCGATGCCAACGGCCGCGAGCGTGAGCGCCACAAGGTGCCTTACGGCGCCACTCTGATGGCGGGAGACGGTGCCAAGGTGAAGGCCGGAAATGTCCTGGCCACGTGGGCTCCGCATACCCGCCGCATCATCACCGAGTACGCGGGGCGGGTGAAGTTCGAAAACGTGGAGGAAGGCGCCACTGTCGCAAAGCAGATCGACGAGGTCACGGGCCTGTCCACGCTGGTGGTGATCGATGCCAAGCGTCGAGGAACGGCGGCCACGAAAGGCGTCCGCCCTCAGGTCAAGCTTATCGATGCCACCGGGCATGAGGTGCGCCTTCCGGCGACGGATCAGCCCCTCACCTACACCTTTCAGGTGCACTCGGTGATCACCGTGAAGGACGGGCAGGAAGTGGGCGTGGGCGAGGTCCTCGCGCGTATCCCGCAGGAGTCCGCCAAGACAAAGGACATCACCGGCGGCTTGCCCCGGGTGGCGGAGCTGTTCGAGGCTCGGTCGCCGAAGGATGCGGCGGTGCTGGCCGAGGTAACCGGTACCGTGTCTTTCGGCAAGGACACCAAGGGCAAGCAGCGCCTGATCATCACGGACCTCGACGGTGTGCAGCACGAGTTTCTGATTCCCAAGGACAAGCATGTGCTGGTGCACGACGGCCAGGTCGTCAACCGCGGCGAGGAGATCGTCGAGGGCGACCCGGAGCCCCACGACATCCTGCGCCTGCGAGGCATGGAGGCTCTGGCGCGCTACATCACCGATGAGGTGCAGGAGGTCTACCGTCTCCAGGGCGTGAAGATCAACGACAAGCACATCGAAGTGATCGTGCGCCAGATGCTGCGCCGCGTCCAGATCGCCGATCCCGGCGAAACCCGTTTCATCCTGGGCGAGCAGGTAGAGCGCGCCGAGGTGCTGGACGAGAATGACCGGGTTGTGGCCGCGGGGAACCGGCCGGCCGTGTATGAGCACATCCTGCTTGGCATCACCAAGGCCTCCCTGTCTACGGATTCCTTCATTTCGGCGGCGTCGTTCCAGGAGACCACCCGGGTCCTAACCGAAGCCGCGATCATGGGCAAGAAGGACGACCTGCGGGGCCTCAAAGAAAACGTCATTGTCGGGCGCCTGATTCCCGCCGGGACGGGGCTTGCCTACCACAACGCGCGCAAGCGGCAGGCGGAGATCGGGGAGGTGGCGGTGTTTGGTGAGCAGCCAGAGGAGCGCCAGGAGACGGGAGTTGCTGCGGGGGACGAGCAGGTGGCCTGACCGCCCCGGGGGGCGACGCGGTGGCGGCTGCAACGCTCGTCGTCTCCCTGGGCAGTCCACCGTTCGTTGAACGTTGACGTCCAAGACGGAGAACCATACAATCCGCAGCCTTTTTGATCCGCTGCTGCCGTCTTGGGACGGAACGGGCGAAGATTCTCACAGATAACCTTTTCGGGACGGCTCCAGTAGCCGTCCCGGCTTTTTGGCAAATCGGAAAACATGCCCACCATCAGTCAGCTGGTACGCAAGCCACGCGAGAAGGTCCGTACAAAGAGCAAAGTCCCGGCCCTGCAGCAATCGCCCCAGCGCCGCGGTGTGTGCACGCGCGTCTACACCACGACCCCCAAGAAGCCAAACTCCGCTCTTCGAAAGGTTGCGAAGGTACGCCTGACCAACGGCTTCGAGGTCATCTCCTACATTGGTGGGGAGGGCCACAACCTGCAGGAGCACTCTGTCGTGCTCATTCGTGGTGGTCGCGTAAAGGATTTGCCCGGCGTTCGCTACCACATCGTGCGCGGCAGCCTAGACACGCAGGGGGTGAAGGACCGCAAGCAGGGTCGCTCCAAGTATGGCTCCAAGAAGCCCAAGCAGAGCTGAAGACCCGCCAAGCCCCATAGCCGAAAGAGGAAAACATGCCACGACGCAGAGAGGTCGGTCGCAGAGAAGTGCTTCCCGATCCCAAGTACGGTAATCAGGATCTGACGAAGTTCATCAATGTTCTAATGGTGGACGGCAAGAAGTCCGTCGCGGAGCGTATCCTTTACGGGGCGCTGAACCAGATCGGCAGGAAGACGGGCAAGGAGCCGATTGACGTCTTCAGTCAGGCGCTCCAGAACGTGCGACCGTTCGTGGAAGTCAAGAGCCGTCGCGTTGGAGGTGCCAACTATCAGGTGCCGGTCGAGGTCAGGGCGGTTCGCCGCACGGCATTGGCGATGCGCTGGTTGCGCGAGGCTGCCCGCAAGCGGTCGGAAAAGTCCATGGACCTGCGGCTGGCGGGCGAACTGGCTGAGGCAGCTGAAGGCCGAGGCGGCGCCATGAAGAAGCGCGATGAGGTGCACCGCATGGCGGAGGCCAACAAGGCCTTCTCGCACTACCGGTTCTGACCCACGAAGGCCGAAGCGGCCGTTTAGCGCTGGGTCCACGAGACCCGCGCATCCAGGAATCCTGAGATCATGCCCCGTTCCACCCCGATCGAGCGTTATCGCAACATCGGCATCATGGCTCACATCGATGCCGGCAAGACCACGACCACCGAGCGCATCCTGTTCTACACGGGGGTCTCGCACAAGATCGGCGAGGTTCATGACGGAGCTACCGTCATGGACTGGATGGAGCAGGAGCGGGAGCGCGGCATCACCATCACGTCCGCCGCCACCACCTGTTTCTGGAAGGGCATGAACAACAACTACCCCGAGCACCGAATCAACATCATTGACACGCCCGGACACGTGGATTTCACCATCGAGGTGGAGCGCAGTCTGCGGGTGCTCGATGGCGCGTGTACCGTATTGTGCGCGGTGGGCGGCGTGCAGCCTCAGACCGAGACGGTCTGGCGCCAGGGCAACAAGTACGGTGTGCCGCGCCTTCTGTTTGTGAACAAGATGGATCGGCAGGGCGCCAATTTCATGCGCGTTTACGATCAGGTCAAACAGCGTCTCAAGGCCAATCCCGTGCCCATTCAGCTGCCCATCGGAGCGGAGGATAAGTTCGAGGGCGTGATCGACCTGATCAAGATGAAGTGCATCATTTGGGACGACTCCACCCAGGGAATGAAATTTGACGAGCGCGATATTCCCGAGTCCATGAAGGACGAGGCTGAGCAGTGGCGCGGCCAGATGGTGGAGGCTGCCGCTGAAGCCAACGAAGAACTGATGGAAAAGTATCTCGAGAGCGGCGAGCTCACCGCCGAGGACATCAAGCGCGGTCTGCGTTTGCGCACCATCGGCAACGAAATCTTTCCCATGCTGTGCGGGTCGGCCTTCAAGAACAAGGGCGTCCAGGCCATGCTCGACGCGGTCATCGATTTCCTGCCCGCCCCTGTTGACATTCCCGACGTCAAGGGTCAGCTCGAGAGTGGGGAGGCCTCCACTCGCAAGGCGAGCGACGACCAGCCCTTCTCGGGGCTCGCCTTCAAGATCATGACCGACCCCTTCGTGGGCCAGTTGATCTTTTTCCGGGTGTATTCAGGCGTGGTGAATTCCGGAGACACCATCTACAACCCGGTGAAGCGGCGTAAGGAACGCATCGGACGCATCCTGCAGATGCACGCCAACCAGCGCGAAGAGATCAAGGAAGTGCGCGCGGGCGATATCGCCGCGGCGGTTGGTCTCAGGGAGGCTACCACCGGCGACACTTTGTGCGACCCGGACAAGATCATCATCCTTGAGCGCATGGAGTTTCCCGAGCCCGTTATCCACGTGGCCGTGGAGCCCAAGACCAAGAGCGACCAGGAAAAGATGGGTGTCGCCCTGAACCGGCTTGCCCAGGAGGACCCGTCGTTCCGCGTGCGCACGGACGAAGAGTCCGGGCAGACGATCATCTCCGGAATGGGCGAGCTTCATCTCGAGATTATCGTCGACCGCATGAAGCGCGAGTTTGGTGTTGAGGCCAACGTGGGCGCTCCCCAAGTTGCCTACCGCGAGGCAGTGCGCAAGGCAGTGGAACAGGAAGGGAAGTTTGTCAAACAGTCCGGCGGACGGGGTCAGTACGGCCACGTGTGGATCAAACTCGAGCCCAACGAAGCCGGTAAGGGTTACGAGTTCGTGGACGCCATCAAGGGCGGCGTTGTTCCGCGGGAGTACATTCCGGCGGTGGACAAGGGTCTGCAAGACAGTCTTGGCAACGGTGTCCTTGCGGGCTTCCCAGTCGTGGACGTGAAAGTCACGCTGTTCGACGGTTCTTATCACGACGTGGACTCCAACGAGAACGCCTTCAAGATGGCGGCTTCCATGGCCTTCAAGGACGCCATGCGCAAGGCAAGCCCCGTGCTGCTTGAGCCCATGATGGCGGTGGAGGTGGAAACACCCGAGGAGTTCATGGGCAACGTGATGGGCGACCTCAACTCACGTCGCGGCATCATCCAGGGAATGGATGATCTTGTCTCCGGCATCAAGGCGATAAAGGCCGAGGTTCCGCTGGCCGAGATGTTCGGCTACTCCACCGCGCTGCGCTCCGCCACCCAGGGCCGCGCCACGTACACCATGGAGTTCAAGCACTACTCCGAGGCGCCCAGGAACGTAGCCGAAGCGGTCATCAACAAGAAGTAATCCCCCGACCCGATAGCAAGGAACGACCATGGCAAAAGGCAAGTTCGAGCGGACGAAGCCGCACGTGAATGTGGGCACGA
>DAIPHN010000234.1:0-4625 GCA_036771335.1 Burkholderiales bacterium | reverse complement strand
CATCGATGGGCCCGGCGTCCTTCACCGCTTGGGCCACCACCTGGGCCGCGGCCTCCGGCGGCGCGAGATCCGCCGTGCTGGCCACCACCTCGGCGCCCTGTTCGGCAAACACCTCGCACAGCGCCGGGCCCATGAATTCGTCTGCCTGGGTGATCAGAACGCGCTTGCCCGTAAGGGTGTGCTGCATCTCGGTTCTCCTTGAGGCGATCAGCGCAGATCATCCATCTCGTACAGCGGCCGGATCTCGATCTCGCTCGGACCTGGCATCGGATTGGGGCAGCGTTTGACCCACGCGAGGGCTTCGTCCATATCCCGTACGTCCCAGAGCCAGAAGCCGGCCACCAGCTCCCGGGTCTGCGCGAAGGGGCCCTGGCTGACGGTGCGCGTGGTGCCGTCAAATGCGACCCGCAGGCCCTGTGAGGACGGCTTCAGCCCATCGGCCAAGCGCAGGATGCCGGCCTGGCGCAGTTCCTCGTTGAAGCGCCCCATGGCATTCATCAACGCTTCCGACGGCAGCACGCCTTGCTCGCTGTCTTCCGTGGCCTTGACCAGCACCATCACGCGCATGGCGTTGTCTCCGGGAGGTGAAAAGGTCCCCGTCTGCGGGGCAGCGCCCGAGTCCAACCAAGCGCGTCGTGATCATGCCATCCAGCCAAGGTACACGCCCGGTGTTTGCACGCAAGCGCTCAGGGCTTGTTGCGTTGTGTCTGTGCCTGCTTCAGGGCGGTGTTGACGCGCTCGATGCAAGCCCGGCGATCAGCCATCGACACGAGCTTCTCACACTGCGCGCGCTCGTGGCCGGCCGCGGCGTCATAGGCCAACTCGGCCAGGCCCATGCAGGCTGACTGGCTCAGCACGACGGCAACCAGAAGGGCAAGCTTGGCCACGGCTGGACTCATGTGTTTCGCACCATCATCAGCTCATCGAAGTAGTCCGGCCCCACCTTGAGCGCCCGCGGCATGCGGCCCACTTCCATGAACCCGGCGGCCTGGTACAGCCGCAGTGCTGCATCATGCAACTGTCGGCAAGTCCCGTTCGACGGAACCCGCGATCTGCTGCCGAACTTGGTCCGGGGTCTTGGGCAATTTTTCTTCGTGCTTGAGCCGAACGACGAAGGGCTGTCCCGTAGGCCCTGCAGTCGAAGGCGCTGGAACTCCTGTGCGTCCTCGTGGGTGAGGGGCCGAAGGTGCATGTGGTTCTTCGACATCAGGGCGTTGGTCGCGTTGATGACACCAAACGGAACCACTTGGTCCATTGTCGCGTGCGGTGCCCAGGCCAAAATGAAATGAGTCTCGCGCGACGAATGCCTTTGCACCTCCGGTTGAGCGCAGCATCAGGCGTCACCTGCCGCCCACAGCTGCTTTTCGCGCCGCGTAGTGCTGAGCCTTGGAAAGATCTCCCTTGCCTCGGTAGAGCGTCTCCAATTCCTCGAAGACATACGGGTCCGGCTGGCCAGCGGCATCGGAATCCCGTTCCAAGGCCAGTTGCATCTCCAGAGCCTCCTCGTCTCGTCTGAGGCTGCGCAGCGTCCAGGCCACCATCCAGCGAGCGACGCGAGTTGCCTGCGCGTTCACACCCCTTTCGCGTATCGACAACGCCTGCTGGAACTGCTCAAGTGCCTCGTTGAACCGCCCCAGTTGATGAAGAGCGTAGCCGACGTTGTTTCGCACAGAGGCTTCCCATCGCTTCGCTTCTGGTTGCGTCGACGACAGCACGACAGCCAGCGCCGCCTCGCCCCACTTCAACTGATCATCGGGCGCACGATCGACGAAGGCCAGCATGTGTATGGCATCGATGGCCAGCCCATCGAGCTTGGCTGCACGCGCAAGTGCCAGTGCACGCTCGTATGCCGTACGCGCTTTTTCCTGGGCCTCGGGCGTTACGAGGCTGGGCGGGTGTGTCGAGGAAGCAAACGTCCGCCCGAGCTCGAGGTGGTAACGGACTTGAACCTCTGGCCCCGCTGACGGAATGTCCCCTGCGACCTCACTCAGAATCCTGCGGGCTGCGTCGAAATCCTTTCGAAGCCCGTAGGTGCGAGCAATCTGGACTCGCAAGACCAGGGCCTCATCCCCCGTTGAGGTCAGCAGCGCCGCTCGGAACCGCTGCTCGCTGAGCTCAGGTCGACCGAAATCCCAAAGTGTGTTGAGGTCAAGGGCCACGGCAGCTCCTGAGGCAAAGCTGAGAAGAGCGCCCAATAGCGCGGAGGCGACGATACGTGGGCGCAACGTTTGTGAGCCAGCGGTCAGACCTCCCTGCAGGGCCTGACGTCGTTCAGACCGCATCCTGCGCCTTGAGTGCCTTGGCCAGTCTGATCAAGTAGCTCTTCGCCAGTGGCTCGCGACCCCGATTCAGCCACTTGATGCAGTCGACAAGCTCCCAGATCAGTCCCGCGTCTCCGTGAGGATAAGGCTCGAACACCTCATGGCGCGGCGGTGCCTCATTCACGATCAAGGTTTCCAGGTGGTCGTGTGGGTTCCAAACCGCAAGGAAGGGCGGTCGCAGCTTGAATGGAGCGAGGTGGCTGAAGGCATGAAACTCGCAGCTGGAGAAGTCCAAGTAGACGTACTTGCGGAAGGCAACCTGACCGGGCCGGTCTTCGCCGTAGACATTCAGCAATTCGCTCCGGCCAAGGAACTCATGTGCCTGCGCCATGAACTCCACCTCACGGCCATCTTCGACGAATGCAGCAAGGTCGAGATCAGAGATCCGATCCCCCTTGCCCTGCGCGAACGAGCCGACCAACGCCAATGCAAGGCAGTGAGGAGATCGCTCACAGAGCGCTCTGACCTCGGTGATGCGAGCGAGGTGGGACTGGGCCGCGTTTTGCAAAGTCAGGCACTCGTGGAGACTTGACAGGGGTTCGGTCGGCATCGCGGCGGCTGTGCGGTCAAACGTGGTGCCAATCGTCAAGCGGCCGCCTGCAGCGGCCGGGCCTGAGTGCAATGAGGCCCGGGCGTCGCACGCTGTTGCACTCCTGGTCGAGCGTAAGGTCAGACCACATCCGGCACGGTCCTCCTGAGCAAGCGGCCGAGCCATGACAGGGCGATGACCGGCAGCACAGCCGCGAACTTGACGTTACCGCGAAAGTAGATCGCCGCCAACAGCGCGACGGCGACTGCGGCAGCCAGCAGCACCGAGGCCCGAAGGACCTTGTCCCGTTGGCCATGCTTGCCAATGAAGCCAGCAGGAGAGGCCACCGTGGCGAGGATGCCGACGCACAGCATGGCGATGAAGAGGCTCGCCTCACCGAAGTGTTGATAGACCCTCAGGAACCACCACTGCTCAAGAAAGGCCGCGATGCCGCCCGCAATGAGCCACAGATTGGCCCCGATGATCAGGCGGTTTGCTGGAGTGGTTCGCGCCAGGAGCGCGACGAGCTCGATGAGCGCAACGGCACCGCAGATCTTGAACGCGGAAACGAACTGCTCATCAGAGGTCGGACCCCGACCGAAGGCCAGGTATGCGAACAGCGCAAGCGCCACGAACCCGAGCAGGTACTCGATGACGGCGTAGATGGCGCTTCGCACAATGTGGCCTCACTTTCGAGGAAAAGCGCCCGCCGTGGCGAATCGCGTTGACCGAGGGGGCTAGGCCTCACCCGCTGCATGCAGCCGGTGTCGCCATTCGGCCCGCGTGATGACATGCGTGGCTACGGTTGTGCCATACCACGGCTCAAGACCACGCGGGTGCATGCCAAGGCGATCCATGACGCGGCCAGAGTCAAGGTTCTCCGGGTGGCGGACCGCCAGCAGTTCTTGGATAGGAAACCTGTCGAAAGCAAAGGCTGTCATGCAGCGAGCCGCCTCGCTTGCAAGACCTTGGCGCCAGAAGTCAGGATGCAGCCGCCAACCGATCTCCAGTGGGTTGGCTTTGAGGCTCTCGAGGTCTTCAGGCGGTGCAGCATCTCTGCGCAAGTGCTGGATACATCCTGCACCAGCCACTCGCCCGCTACTGGTTTCTATGAGGGCCCACCAGCTGGTTCCCCACGCAGCCCAGGCCCTCTTCACTCTGGCGATGACAGCGGCCGTTTGTTCTCTCGACTCCGTGTGACCGCCCACGAAGCGCATCACCTCGGGCAGGCTGTTCATGGCGTTCAGCCCGTCAAGGTGCTTCTCCTCGAATGGCTCCAGCCGAAGCCGCTCGGTGTGTAGCGTGACGGGCTGCACAGGTAGTTCCACGTGAGGCCTAACGAGTGAAAGGGACTTCCCCGTCCCGAACCAGCCGCATGGCGGCCGCCGGCATCGAAGTGCCACCATGGGAAGTGCGAACTCTCATCAACTCATTCGGAAGGGGAAGTAAATGACTATCGTATTCGTCGGCATCGATTTAGCCAAGAACGTGTTTGCCATCCACGCGGTGAACACGGCTGGCAAAACCGAGATGGCGCTGCCGAACGTGCCGGGCACCAAGCTGCACGAACTGATCGCAGCGCTGCTTGCGTGCACGATCGGGATGGAAGTTTGTTCGGGAGCGCATCACTGGGCCAGGCGGTCCCGCATGCTCGGCTCACACGCCTCGCGTCAGCCCGCTTGTGCGCCTGCAGCGCCCTCGGCTGTCAATCCCCCCAAATTCAACTGACGTCGGAACTCAGGCAGGCCTCTGCAGGAGATCAAACGGCCCCGCCC
>DAIPHN010000233.1:0-4633 GCA_036771335.1 Burkholderiales bacterium | reverse complement strand
CCACCGCGCCTCAGCGCAGCGCCAGGAACACCAGCACCGCCACCACCGCCGCCGCGATCCACACCCACAGCGGCACACCCGGCGCGGGCTCCTCCTGTTTGCTCCCGGCATCGGCCGAGGGCGGCGCCACCACCTCGGCGAAGCGCGCGAAGAAGTCATCGGCCATCTTGCGCGCCACGCCGTCCACCAGCCGCGAGCCCACCTGGGCGAGCTTGCCACCCACGGTGGCGTGGGCCTGCCAGGTCATGCGCGTGCCCCCCTCGTGCTCGGCCAAGGCCACCTTCGCAGAACCTTTGCCGAAGCCCGCCGCGCCGCCGGAGCCCTCGAAGGCGATGGTGTAGGACTCGGGCGGCACCACGTCGGAGAGCTTGATCCTGCCAGTGAACTTCGCCTTCACCGGGCCGATGGCGGCGGTCATGGCCATGCGGAACTCGTCCTCGCCGCCCTTCTCCACCGTCTCGCAGCCGGGGATGCACTGGCGCAGCACCTCGGGGTCGTTCAGGGCGTCCCACACGCGCCGCCTTGGCAGCGCGAGCTGGCGCTCGCCGGTCATGTCCATGGGGTCTTGCTCCTCGGGGATCGGGTGTTCTGGAAGGCGTGCGAGCCAAGCGCTCGGGCCAGCGCGGCGAGGCTGTGGAGGTTGTGTACGGGCAGGAATTCATCCACGTGCGGCAGGATGGCTCGCACGCCAGCGGCTCGCGGTTCGAAGCCCTCGAAGCGCAGCAGCGGGTTGAGCCACACCAGCCGCCGGCAGGAACGCTGCAGGCGTTGCACGTGAGCCGCCAGATCGGCGCCGGGCTCGCGCTCCAGCCCATCCGTGATGAGCAGGACCATGGCACCGCCGCCCAGCACACGACGCGACCACAGCCGGTTGAAGGCCTCCAGCGCCGCGGCGATGCGAGTGCCGCCCGACCAGTCGGGCGCACTGCGGCCCACGCGCTCCAGGGCCGAGTCCACATCCCGGCGCCGCAGGTCGCGGGTGATGTCGGTCAGGCGCGTGCCGAACACGAAGGCATGCACGCGCCCGTGGTCGTTCACCAGCGCGTGGGCGAACTGCAGCAGCACGCGCGTGTAACGGCTCATGGAGCCCGAGATGTCGCACAGCAACACCAGCGGGGGGCGGCACCGGCGCGGCGCGCGGCGCATCCAGTGGACGACCTCCCCGCCGCTGCGCGCCGCGGCACGCAGCGTGCTGCGCAGGTCTGGCCGGGTACCACGGGCCGCAGGCACAGTGCGCCGCACAGCAATCTCGGGTAGCACCAGTTCGAAACCGGCCAGCGCCTCGCGCACCTGGGCGAGCTCCTCCAGGGACATGGCGGCGAAATCGCGGCTGCCCAGGCGCTCCATCACCGAAGCGTGGAAATGGCGCTCGCGGATGGTGCGTGCAAGCGGCAGCGCCTCGGGTGGTTCGCCAGCGCAAAGGCGGGCATGGGCCTCGGCCACGCGGCCGGCAGCCTCGGCGGTGGCGGGAATGCCCATGGCCGCGGACCCATCACCGCGCGCGGCCGCATCCCATGTCAGGTGAAAGGCCTGCTCGAAGACCTCGAACTGCTCGCGGCGCGACAGCAGCGTGGCGGCCAGCGCCCACCAGGCGTCCTCGCGTCGCTCGATACCCACCCGTGCAAGCGCCTCGGCGGCGGCAGCCACGCGGCTGGTGCCCACCGGCACCCCGGCCTCGCGCAGCAGGCGGGCCAGGGCGGTGCAACGCGCGATCAGCGCGTCGCCCGCCTCAGGCATTGGACATCACCGCCAGGCCGGACAGCACTTCGCGCGCACCGCCAGCGCGCAGACGGGCGAGGTCGTCCTGGTATTTGAGCAGCACGCCCAGGGTGTCCTCGACCACGGCGGCTTCGAGCTCGGCGCGCCCCAGCAGCACCAGGGCGCGGGCCCAGTCCAGCGTCTCCGCCACGCCGGGGGGCTTGAACAGCTCTCCCGCGCGCAGCGCCTGCACGAAGGCCACCAGCTGGCGCGCCAGCCGCTCGCCCGCCTCGGGCACACGCGCACGCACGATGGCCAGTTCGCGTGCCGCATCGGGATAATCCACCCAGTGATACAAGCAACGCCGCTTCACGGCGTCGTGAATCTCGCGGGTGCGGTTGGAGGTGATCACCACGATGGGCGGCGCCGCGGCGCGCACCGTGCCCAGCTCGGGGATGGTGACCTGGAACTCGGCCAGCACCTCCAGCAGATACGCCTCGAAGGGCTCGTCTGCCCGGTCGAGCTCGTCCACCAGCAGCACAGGCGCACCACCGGGGCCCGCTTCCAGGGCGCGCAACACCGGGCGCCGGATCAGGAAGCGCTCGCTGAACAGGCCGGCGCCGGCCGCCTCCAGGTCGCTGCCGCCGCGCGCCTCGGCGAGGCGGATCTCCAGCATCTGCCGGGCGTAGTTCCACTCGTATACGGCGGAGGCCACATCGAGACCCTCGTAGCACTGCAGCCGCACCAGCTCGCGGCCCAGGGCGCGCGCCAGCACCTGGGCCACCTCGGTCTTGCCAACGCCCGATTCGCCCTCCAGGAACAGCGGCCGGCCCATGTGCAGCGACAGGTGCACCGCCGTGGCGAGGCTGCGGGCGGCGAGGTAGCCGTGGGCCTCGAGCAGCGCGAGGGTGGCGTCGATGGAGGCCGGCAGGGGCACGGCCGGATCAGCCGCCGAGCGCCGCGCGCACGGCCCGCGCGGCCATCACCCCCACCAGGTGCGCGCGATACTTGGCGCCGGCGTGCATGTCGCCGGAAAGATCGTCGGCGGACACGGTGATTCCCGCGAGGGCTTCGGGCGCGAAACGCCTCTCCAGCGCCTGCTCCATGGCCGGCACGCGGAACACGCCCGGACCCGCGCCGGTGACGGCCACCCGCACGCCCACGGCGGTCTCGGCCACGAACACACCGGCGATGGCGTAGCGCGACGCCGGATTGGGAAACTTGGCGTAGCCAGCGCGCGTGGGCGCCGGGAAGGACACGGCGGTGAGAATCTCGCCCGGCTCCAGGGCGGTTTCGTAAAGGCCGGTAAAAAAGTCGTCGCCGGCAATGCGCCGCCGGTGAGTGTGCACCGTGGCGCCCAGGCCGAGCACCGCGGCGGGGTAGTCGGCGGCAGGGTCGTTGTTGGCCACCGACCCACCCAGAGTGCCGGCGTTGCGCACCATGGGGTCGCCGATGCCCTCGGCCAGCGCGGCCAGCGCCGGGATGCGCGCCCGCACCTCGGGCGAGGCCGCCACCTCGGCGTGGGTGGTGGTGGCGCCGATCACCACGGCATCGCCGTCGGGGCACACGCCGCGCAGCTCGGGAATGGCGCGCAGGTCCACCAGGTCGGAGGGTGCGGCCAGGCGCAGCTTCATGGCGGCAATCAGCGTCTGGCCGCCGGCCAGCAGCTTGCCGTCGGTGGCGGCGGCCAGCTTCGCGGCGGCGTCGGCCACGCTGGTGGCGCGGTGGTACTGGAACTCGTACATGCGCGTTCTCCTCGCCGCTCAGGCCTTGGCGGCGAGCGCCCGCGCGCCCGCCTCCACGGCAGTGACGATGTTCTGGTAGCCGGTGCAGCGGCACAGGTTGCCTTCCAGCGCCTCGCGGATACGCTCTCGGGAGGGCGCAGGCTCGCGCGCCACCAGGTCGAGCGCGCTCATGATCATGCCCGGCGTGCAGTAGCCGCACTGCAGCCCGTGGTGGTCGCGGAACGCCGCCTGCATGGGGTGCAGCCCGTCCCGGGGTGTGATGCCCTCGATGGTGGTGACCTCGCAGCCCTCAGCCTGGAGCGCCAGCAGGTTGCAGGCCTTCACGGCAAGCCCGTCCAGGTGCACCGTGCAGGCGCCGCACTGGGCGGTGTCGCAGCCGATGTGGGTGCCGGTGAGGCGCAGGTGATCGCGCAGGAAATCCGCCAGCAATGTGCGCGCTTCGACATCGGCCTCGAGCGCACGGCCGTTGACCTTGAGGGATAGCTTCATGGGGGAGACCCGGGCCGGTTTCGCGAAGCCGTGATGCTAGTCGATCCTGCCCCCGCTGCGCCAATGCCGCCGCCGCAGAGCATAGAATCGAGCCACATCCTGAGAGGAGAATCGAGCATGGCGAAGTACGGCATCGGCCAGGCCATCCTGCGCCGCGAAGACCAGCGGTTGCTCACCGGCGCCGGCCAGTACGTGGACGACCTGAGCCTGCCGGACGAGGTGTTCGTGGCGTTCGTGCGTTCGCCTCATGCGCGGGCCCGCATCGCTGGCGTGGACACGTCCGCAGCCCAGGGCATGCCCGGAGTGGTGGCGGTGTTCACCGGGACCGACCTGCTGGCCGACGAGGTAGGGCCCATCCCCACCGCCACCGGGCTGAAGAACGCCGCCGGCAAGCCCACCAGCGCTCCGCCCAACCGCGGCCTGGCGGCCGACGAAGCTCGCTACGTGGGCCAGCCCGTGGCTGCCGTGGTGGCCGCCACCCGGCGCCAGGCCGAAGATGCCGCGGAGCAGGTGCTCATGGACTACGAGGAGTTGCCCGCCGTGGGCACCATCGAGCAGGCCACCGCGCCGGGCGCGTCGCAGCTTTGGCCCGATGCCCCGGGCAACGTGTCCGCCCAGGCCGCCTGGGGCGACGCCCAGGCCACCGCCGCGGCCTTTGCCCGGGCGGCCCACGTGGTGCGCGTGGCCTTCCACAACCAGCG
>DAIPHN010000232.1:0-4642 GCA_036771335.1 Burkholderiales bacterium | reverse complement strand
CGGCCAGTCCATCGCCAAGGCGGCTCGCGAGATGCTGGCGCGCAAGCGCGCGGACGTGCAGCTCGTCGGCGACGACCTGCACCCGCTGGGCAAGGTGAAGGACTTCGCGCCCTACGTCTCGAAGATCAAGGCGGTCGGGGCCGATGCGGTGCTCACCGGCAACTGGGGGCCAGACCTGTCGCTGCTCATCAAGGCGGCCAAGGACGCAGGGCTCGATGCGGTGTTCTACACCCTGAACGCCAACAATGCCGGCGTTCCTGCCTCCATCGGCGCCGCGGGCGAGGGCCCCATCCGCCAGGTGCCCACCTGGCACGCCAACGCGGTCGAAAACCGCCTGGAGAAGGCGGCCGCCGACTACCGCAAGCGCTACAACGAGGATTTCTGGCTCAACCTGCCCAAGCTTCAGACCGACATGCTGGCGCGCGCCATCGACGTCGCCGGGGCCGCCGAACCCGTCCGGGTGGGCCGCGCGCTGCACGGCATGCGCTTTTCCGGCGACACGGGCGAGGTGTTGATGCGCGCGGAGGACCACCAGCTGATCGCGCCAAACTACATCGCCACCTTCACCAGGGCCGGCGGGGCGGTGAAGTTCGACGCCGAGGGCACGGGCCTGGGGTGGAAGACCGACGCGCGGATCGATGCCAAGGACGTGGCGCTGCCCACCACCTGCCGGATGGAAGAGCCGCGCTGATCCGGGCGCGGCGCAATTAGGGAGAAGGCAGTGCGAGTCGCGAATAAGGTCACGCTCATCACCGGAGGCGTCCACGGCATGGGCGCGGCCATGGCATCGCTGTTCGCCCGCGAGGGCGCCTCCGTGGTGGTGGCCGATGTGCTTGAGAAAGAGGGCCGCGAGCTGGCGGCGGCCTTGGCGCAGTCCGGCGCCCGGGCGGAGTTCCTGCCCCTGGACGTGAGCCGCGAGCCCGACTGGCGCGAGGTCATGGCCGCCCTCATGGCCCGCCACGGCCGGCTGGACGTGCTGGTGAACAACGCCGGCGTGAGCGGCGCGCTGCCCGACCGGATGGGCGTGGAGGACTTCGACCGCATCATGGCCGTGAACGCGCGCGGCACCTTTCTCGGTCTGAAGTACGGCGTGGAGGCCATGCGCCAGGGCGGCGGCGGGTCCATCGTGAACATTTCTTCCATTTCAGGACTGGTGGGTCAGGCCTTCGTGCACATGGGCTACAACGGCGCCAAGGCGGCAATCCACGTGATGTCCAAGGCCGCGGCCGTGCAGTTCGGCCGCGAGGGCATCCGCGTGAACTCGGTGCACCCCGGCTACATGCCGCCCATGCGCACCTCCGTCACTTCCGCCGACCCGGCGCTGCGCGAGCGGCTCATGGCCTCCATTCCGCTGGGCCGTTCCGGCCGCCCCGAGGAGGTGGCCAGCGCGGTGCTGTTCCTGGCCTCCGATGAAGCGTCCTACATCACGGGCGCCGAGTTGGCCGTGGACGGCGGATTCCTGGCGGGTTGAACAGCGCGCCGGGGCGAATGGCTGCCAACCGCCGCGCCTCGCTGCAGGACGCGGTGCAGTAGGTCCACTGCAAACTGCACCAGCCCGGGACGATCAGGCGGCGCCATGTTGCCTGCCACGCGATTCCTGGTCGAAATAACCACGGTGGCCGCATCCAGTGCCGTCAGGATGCTCTTCCCCCGGTGGTCGATGGTTACCCACTGTCCGGGAAACAGCACATGGTCGATACCATCGCTCTCCTGGGTGACCCACACCGAACCGCGTGCGCACTTCACCCTCACACCGCACGCGTCTTGCAAAGCAAGCAATCCTTCCTTCGGCAGAGTGATGCAGCCACCTTCCATTGAGATATCCATGTTCGCACGCTCCTTGGGTTGACTGGTCCGGCATTCCACTGAATCATGCCGATGGCTCATGGTCTCGCGCCAACGCTATATTCGCAAACGAGTTTTTCGCATGCTTCGCATTCTTTCTTGGAATGCCAGGAGGCTTATGAATGAATGCCCTTCGGCACATTCCTTCGTTGGACCTGCTGCGAGGTTTTGAGGCCGCCGCGCGGCACCTCAGTTTCACGCGCGCTGCTGACGAGTTGCACCTCACCCAGTCGGCGGTGAGCCGCCAGGTGGCTTCACTGGAGAAGAGCATCGGTGCGCCGTTGTTTGTGCGGCGTCATCGAGGACTTGCGCTTACCGAAGCGGGTCAAACGCTTTTCCGGGCAGTGGGCTCAGCCCTTGGTGACATCGGAGGCGCGCTTGCCCGCATCTCTGGTCCGACGCGCAACAGTCTCAATGTCACCGCCTCGGTGTCGTTTTGCGCGCTATGGCTGGTTCCGCGCCTGCCGCGATTTCTCGCCAACCATCCGGATGTGGATGTGCGCTTGTCAGCCACGAGCCGGCTGCTGGATTTGCAGCGTGATCAAGTGCAGCTGGCGATCCGTTTCTGCACTCCGGCGGCGGTACCCTCGGGCACGCCTTTGCTGATGCCGGCCGAGGTGGTGCCCGTCTGTGCACCGCGCTTGCTGCGCGACCGTTCCCGTCCGCTGCGACGGGTGCCGGACCTCTCTCGCCACGTGTTGTTGCACTACGACGACAAGGAGCGGGCTTTACCGCAGCTTGCGTGGTCGAGCTGGCTCGAGGCGGCCGGGCAACCGGAGCTTCGCGGCGCAGCGGCGCTGTACTTCAGTCACCTGGACCACAGTGTCCGGGCTGCCATGGACGGGCAGGGCGTGGCGCTCGCGATCCGTCCAGTGGTGCAGGAACTGATTGATTCCGGTCGCCTCGTGGTGCCCTTTTCACCTGCTGCGGAATCAGATCGCGGTTACTACCTTCTGGTGAACCCCTCCGCTGCCGCGCGGGCTGATGTGGCTGAGTTCGCAGCATGGTTGATGGCGGAGGCGGCAGGCCACGCTGGCGATGTAGCGCCCGCCTGATGCGACAACTGGCGCCCATGGCCTGGCTGGGACGCGGGCTTGCGGGAGTAAGGCGCCGAGTGCCAAAGGGGGGCAGCCGGTTTCGCTCGGTCGTGGACTCAACCATCGTTACCGACAAGGTTCGACTGCGGCCCAGGCGGAAGGCAGCCGCGTCAGGGATGCCTGGTTCAAGCCTGATTGCGCGCTCTGTGATGTCCTGGCCGCCAGCGTCAGCCCGTGGATCGAGGAACGGCGGAGCATCATCCTGAGCGTGTGCCAACCCGAATCCCGAATGCGGCGCTCTCGTCGGCCAGGCCCCGAGGCGCAACACGACAGCGCCGGCGGATTGGGGTGGCCACACAGTCTGCCGCAAAGCGCCGCCGGTGTGGTGCGTCGGGCGTCACGGGCCTACAGCACCTCTGCGGCGTGATCGGCCAGCCGCGAGCGCTCGCCGCGCTGCAGGGTCACGTGGCCCCCGTGGATCCAGCCCTTGAAACGGTCCACCACGTAGGTAAGCCCTGAGCTGCCCTCGGTGAGGTAGGGCGTGTCGATCTGGGCGATATTGCCCAGGCACACCACCTTGGTGCCGGGCCCGGCGCGGGTGATGAGCGTCTTCATCTGCTTGGGCGTGAGGTTCTGCGCCTCGTCGATGATGAGGAACTTGTTGATGAAGGTGCGCCCGCGCATGAAGTTGAGGGACTTCACCTTGATGCGCGCGCGGATCAGGTCGCGGGTGGCGGCGCGGCCCCACTCGCCGGCGTCCTCGTCGGTGTGCATGAGCACTTCGAGGTTGTCCTCCAGCGCGCCCATCCAGGGGGTCATCTTCTCCTCCTCGGTGCCGGGCAGGAAACCGATGTCCTCGCCCACGGGCACGGTGACGCGCGTCATGATGATTTCGCTGTAGCGCGACTCATCCAGCACCTGGGTGAGGCCGGCGGCGAGCGTGAGCAGCGTCTTGCCCGTGCCCGCCTGGCCCAGCAGGGTGACGAAATCCACCTCCGGGTTCATGAGCAGGTTGAGGGCGAAGTTCTGCTCGCGGTTGCGGGCCGTGATACCCCACACCGAGTACTTGGCATGGCTGTAGTCCCGCACCAGGGTGAGCACTGCGGTCTTGCCACTCACCGATTTCACCTGGGCGTAGAAAGGCCGCTCGCCCTCCTGGTAGATGAACTCGTTCACCAGCAGGGTCGGCACCAGCGGGCCGTGCACGCGGTAGTAAGTCAGGCCCGCCTGTGTCCAGGTCTCCGTGTCCTTGCCGTGCTGATCCCAGAAATCCTCCGCAAGGGCGGTGACGCCAGTGTAGAGCAGGTCGGTGTCTTCGAGCACCTTGTCGTTGAAGTAGTCCTCCGCCGCCAGGCCCAGCGCGCGGGCCTTGATGCGCATGTTGATGTCCTTGGACACCAGGGTCACCTGGCGCGGCGCGTGGCGCTGTTGCAGGAACATCACTACCCCGATGATCTGGTTGTCGGTCTTGCCAGCCACCAGCCGTGCCGGCAGCTCCGCGGGGATCGCCTCGGTCTGCAGGAACAGTCGCCCGGTGGCCTCGCGGCTGGCGCTGTCGATGGGAATTCCCGAGTCGATGTGGTTGGGCGCCCGGTTGATGATCTCGTCCAGGCTCCGGCTCACCTGGCGGGCGTTGCGCGCCACCTCCGACATGCCCTTCTTGTGGGCGTCCAGTTCCTCCAGCGTGGCCATGGGCAGGTAGATGTCGTGCTCCTCGAAGCGGAACAGGCTGGTCGGGTCGTGCATCAGCACGTTGGTGT
>DAIPHN010000231.1:0-4657 GCA_036771335.1 Burkholderiales bacterium | reverse complement strand
TCGAGAAGAACGATTTCAACCTGAACATCTCGCGCTACATCAGCACGGCGGTGGGCGAAGCGGAGATTGATCTGGATGAGAAGCACCAAGAGCTGGTGGAGATTGAAAAGGCGATTGCGGCGGCGAAGGAAAAGCACAACGGCTTCTTGAAAGAGCTGGGGTTGAAGCCGTTGCCGTAGTCGCCTCATGTCCCGGATCGCTGGCGCGCGGCGCGTTACGGGTCTCGGGGTCAGGCCATGGCGAAGAGCACCGGCGCCCCCCCTGTTATCACCCGACAAGGTCGAAGCCGAGATGCATGCCTGAGTGGACCGATCAAGCGTGGTGTCCCGCGCGAGCGTCGCCCCGCGGTGCGTTGCGGCGGGGATGGATGGCTGCCGTCATGGCAGGGCGATGGTCGCGCCCGGGGTCCATCCGGTCTGTACGCCCACGAGGGTCTGGCGGGCCAGCGGCCCCGCCACGGGCCAGCGGCTGCTCCAGCCCATGAACAGGTCGCGCAGCCAGGGCAGGAGGCGGCGGTCCGACTGGAACAGCGGCGTCAACCAACGGCTGGCCTGCCCGTAGAAGTGGTTGTGTGCCAGGCGCAGCGCCGTGTAGCTCGCCAGCGCGGCTGGCAACTCCGGGTGGCTGCGCAGCGCATCGCGCAGGGCCAGGGCGTCGAGCAGCGCGAGGTTGGTGCCCTGGCCCAGTTGCGGGCTGGTGGCGTGCGCTGCGTCGCCGACCACCACGCAGCGTTCGCCGTGGTAGGCCGGCATCACGATGTCGTGGTATCGGGCCCAGGTCAGTCCGTCGAGCGACCCGAGTTGCGACAGCAGCGGCTCACACCCGGGGTGCAGGGCAATGAGCTGCCGCCGGAACCCGTCGAGCCCCGCATCCCGCCAGGCGGCCCTGCGTTGCGCGTGCAGGCTCCAGAAGAGGCTGACCACGGGTGTGTGTCCACCTGGTGCGATGCCGGTGGGCATGATGCCGAGCATCTGCCCCGCACCCCGGTACCACTGCCACAGCGTGTTCCCGTAGCGGTCCGGGGCGTCTTCGAGCACAGCCCACACGGCGCCCCAGGGATAGACCCGGTCCGTGCAGGCCAACCCCGACTGCCCGCGAAGCTGCGATTGGCAACCGTCCGCGATGACAACGAGGCCATGGCGCGAACGCAGCGCCTCCAGGTCCGTGCATTCATGGCCGGTGACGACGGCCGCCCCTTCGCCGCGCGCCAGTTGCCACAGCGCGTCGAACAGCACGCCCCGGTGCAGTCCCACGCCGAAGGCGCCGTCCTGCCAGTGCCGGTACCGGATGTCGACCACGCGACGCCCTGATGGTGTCACCCCCAGCAGCCGATCGATGCGCGCGCCGTGGCGCAGGATCACCTCGTCGATGCCCAGCACGCGCAGCGCCGCCAGGCCGCTGGGTTGGATGAGGATGCCCGCGCCCACGGCCCGTGGCTGCTCGAACCTCTCGTAGACGGTGACGCGGTGGCCGTCTCGCGCCAGCAGCGCCGCGCTGGCCAGGCCCGCGAATCCTGCGCCGGCCACGGCGATGTCCATTCGTCGCATCAGGCGATGCCGGCAACCGCCGGTGGCAGGGCCTGCGGCTGGGCGTCCAGCGCCAAGGGCTCGCGCCGCAGCCACCGTGTTGTCTCGCTCCGACCCTCGCACGAGGCCCGGAGCATGCGCACCGTGTCGGGACTGATCACGCGCTGCGGCCAGGCCAGGGCGAGCCAGGCGGCCGCTCGCACCAGCCACCACGGCAGCGGCACCCACAGCGCGCGGCCCCCGCCCTGCGCGGCGCGTAGCCGCTCCAGCATGGCCCGGTAGGTCAAACGTTCCGGCCCTTCGAGTTCGATGACGCGCCGCAAGGCCTTGGGGTGGGCAACGATGGCGGCGATGCAGTCGGCCACGTCGGCCACCTGCACGGGCGCGATCCTGCTGCCACCGGGGTCGCGCAGGCCGGGCACGGCGATGACCGGAAGCGCGCTCAGCGCCGTGAACAGGCGTGTGCTCGCGCATGCAGCGTCCACCAGCAACGAAGGCCGCACGATGGCGTAGTCCACACGACGGCGTGCCAGCGCCTGTTCGCCGGCCAGCTTGCTGCGCATGTAGCCCCCGCCCAGGCCCGTGCCGGCGCCCAGCGCGGACACGTGCACGATGCGCGCCACGTGTTCGGCCTCGCACGCGGCAGCCAGCGCATCCACGGCTGCGTGGTGGACCTTGTCCCACGTATCGCCTTCGCGTTCGATGAGGATGCCGGTCGTATTCACCACGATGTCCATGCCCTGCACGGCCGCGCGCAGTGTCGCCGCGCTCAGGTCGACGCGGAAGTCCACCGCGAGGTGGGCGCCTTGCCGTGCAGCGCGCCGCACGCGATGGCCCTGCCGTTCGAGCGCCTGACAGACCGCTTTGCCCAGCACGCCGTGGGCGCCGAAGACCACGATGTTCATGCATCACCTCTTCGAGGATGGGATGGGGGAAGCGGACAGGTGCCACTGGCGCAGGCACGCATCCGCCGTGCAGTCCCGCGGGCCCAGAGGGCTGCCAGCCAGGGCATGACCCAGCGTGAGACCCGGTAGCGATGCCTCGCGAAGGCGGCGTAGCCTCGATCGGTTACGGGCCTGAGGAAGGGCAAGCGTACCGGCCAGGTCCAGTGGCCCCAGCCAACCGCCTGGTAAGCCGCCACCAGCGCATCGACGCCCAGCAGGAACTCGCCGTCAGGCCGCACGGCGTGGATCAGCTGCTGCATGTGGTCGAGCTTGGCTTTCCCGTCGCCCCAGTGCCGTGGGTCGAAACCAGTCACAGCGATATCGACGAAAGCCAGGCGGTGCAGGCTGTCCTGCTCGCGCAGGCGTTCCATTTCAAAACGGCAGATCGGGCAGGTGCCGTCGTAGAGGAGGGTCAGGGGAAATTCGGTCATGGTTTCAGCGCAGCAGGTTGACGACAGAGCGGGCACGGACGCGCGTCGGCCAGACGAAACCCGAAGGCAAAGGTGTCCTGGCCGTCACGACGGCCGCAGCCCCATCCACGGGCTCCGGCGCGCGTCCTTCGAATAACTTCGACATATCTGCCATTTCTGTGAATAAAGAAATAAAAAGTCAAAAAAAGGGGGCGGCTCAGGGCCCCGCCGCACTGCGGTCCGCGCCCCTCTCCCCGCCGGCCGTGGCCCCGCCAGCCACGGGCGGCCCCCGGATGAGCTTCTGGACGCGGGCCCCCAGCTTGAGTACCTTGGCAAGCGTGTCGGTGTCCAGGCGCAGCATCTCTTCGCTCCACGCGGACAGCGACTCCAGCATCACCTGCATCTCGCGGATGCGGGCAGCCCGTTCGACCCCGTCCACCATCAGCTCGGGGCTGCTCAGCAAGTCCTTGAGCACGGCAATGGTCGGCTCGATCTCGCGTTCCTTCCTCTCCCGCACGATGGTGCGCGCGAGGTCCCAGATGTCCGTACTGGTCCCGAAGTGGTCGCGCCGGTCGCCCTGCACGTGCACGAGCTTGGCGAGGTTCCAAGCCTGCAATTCGCGTATGGAGTTGCTGACATTGCTTCGAGCGACGCCGAGCGTGTCCGCGATCTCGTCGGCCGGCAAAGGGGTACCCGCCAGGTAGAGCAGGGCATGAATCTGCGCGACGGTGCGGTTGACGCCCCACCGGGCGCCCATCTCGCCCCAGTGCAGGATGAATCTCCGCGAGGTTTCACTGAGCTGCATGCCCTGAGGATAGCGCGTCAGAAAATTCTGTCAAGACAGAAATTCATGGGTTGTGAAACAGCAGAGCAATGGTCCGGGCCAGGCGTCGAGGCGCTGCATTGGTTGCGGTATCAGGCGCACCGCCAGGGCGGGCACCCCGGGCGGGTGTGTCGGCATCGGCCGCAGGGCTCCCGGTCGCGAGGGGATTGGATCGAGGCCACGGAAGCTCTGGGCTTCGAACCGGGTGCCGACGGCTGGTTTGCTCTCCCGCCGCCGGCGGTCCGGATTGCGCAAGCGCAAGCCGCGAGCAGCGGTGCGCGAGCTTTCGCTCGAACACGCGGCCTGGTCGGAGGGCAAAACGAGGGTTACCAGCGAGGAGCCCCCGCCGTGGTGCTAGCCGGCCAGGTCACGCGCTTCGGGTTGATGGAGAGGATCGGCGCGGGCGAACCAGGGCAGCGCCCCAGCGCGCCTCTGCTGCTGTACCGCGGTGAGGTCCTCGGGTGTGAGCGCTGCGACATCACGGCACTGGACCTGCTCGCTCTCTCCAACGACAAAGGCCCCGTTGATTACGCGGCAGCAGACCTGGACAGCGTATCTCCAGCTTCAGCGCCTGCCCGTGGCCGGCATCGAGACGGCCCGCAAGCTGGTGGATGAGACCCTGCCTTCCAAACACCCTCATGGCGAACTGGGCGCAGAGCGAGAACGCCGGCTGACGCCAGCGGGCGGCGCGCGTACCGCGGTGCGGCCGTTGCCGCTTGATGATGCAGGTTGATGGGGGCGCGAGCTCGGTTGCGTGGGGGAACCGACGGGCGTTGTCGGCTCGAGATCGCTTGAGGGCGTCAGAGCGCGGCGGGTGAAGGCTGATGCGGGACGGTGCGGCGTTCGAATTGCTGCGTCAACGGGGGATTCCGCGCCTCACGGCGCGCGGTTGACCGCTCATGGCACGGTGAATACAGTGCCGGCTTGCGGAAGCAGTTGTTAGAACATCGTTTT
>DAIPHN010000230.1:0-4658 GCA_036771335.1 Burkholderiales bacterium | reverse complement strand
GCGCGCGGGGCATCCTCGTTGCCGGAGAGGAAGGCGGGTCTCCGGGGGCCGGTGGGGGCGCCGCGGCGCGGCGGGAAAACGGCGCGGCAGCCTGGAGGCTGCCGCTGTCGACCGGTTGCGCGTCCGTTGCAGCGTGTGTCAGGTCCGCTAGCGTCCCTTATTTCCCAGCTCTGTGGTGATGAAGGTGGTGCCTGTGGCGCCGACACCGGCGATCTGCACGATCACCTCCTCGTCCTTGGCGCCGTCATAGTGGGCCTCGCCGGCCGGATGCTTCATGTAGCTGCCCGCGGGCAGCGGCTCGGTGTATTCGGGCTGGAAGTTGCGCCCGGTGCCGGACCACCAGGTGCCCTTGATGACCGTACAGAGCCGGTCTTCGGGGTGGAAGTGCGGCATGCTCATGGTGCCGGGCGAGAACTTCACCCGGATCACATAGGGGCCCGGTTTGCGCAGGTCACCCTCGAGCACCATGATCTGGATGCCCTCGATACCGGGGTAATCCGCCCACTGCTCGGTGCCGGGCAACAGCCTGACGAAGCCGTTGGCGTCCACGGCCGGGCCTGCGTGGGGCATGCTGCCGGGCGCCACCACGGCGGCGGCCAGGCCAACGGCGAGCAGCGTGGTGCGGAACGGATTCATGGGCGAAGACCTCGGGAATGATGGTGGATGGGGTACGCCGCAAAGCGCTGCGAGTGTACTCCACGCCCGGGCGGGCGGGATGGGCGCGGGAGCCAAGGCGCCACCCTGCCAAGATGCCCTGCGCGGGCGCCTCGGGCACGGCGCACCATGTTTATCTGGAAAAAGTCCGCTTCCCGATCAGGGCTTCTATTTTCTCTGGAGTCGCCGCATATTGCATTGCAGCAACTACCGGAGGCGAGCATGCTGAATTGGTTTCGAAACTTGGTGGCACCCCGGCCCGGACATGACCAGGCTTTTGCGCCCGCCTGGCTCGCGGGTGCCGTGACTTCGGCGGACGTGGAAAACCGCCTGCTGCGCGCGGAGCAGCGCGTCGCCGCCTTCGGCCTGCGCCTGCCCTAGAGGGGGGGCGGACCGCCCCGGTTAGAATCCGGGGAATGGATACCACCTCCCGGGTGCCCGTCACCCTGCTCACCGGATTTCTGGGCAGCGGCAAGACCACCCTGCTCAACTACCTGCTGGCGGCGCCCCACGGGCGGCGCCTGGCGGTGGTCGAGAACGAGTTCGGCGACGTGAGCGTGGACGCCGAGCTGCTGGTGCGCCAGCCCGGCGAGGAGATCGTGGAGGCCAGCAACGGTTGCCTGTGCTGCACCGTGCGTGGCGACCTGCGGCGCATCCTGTGTGAACTGGCCACCGGGCGCCGCGAGGGCCGCCGGCGCTTCGACCAGGTGGTGGTGGAGACCACCGGGCTCGCCCTGCCCGCGCCGGTGATCCAGACCTTTCTGCTGGAAGAGACGGTGGCCGCCGACTACCGGCTGGACGGCGTGGTGACGCTGGTGGACGGCATACACGGCGCCGGGCAGCTCGCCCGCCATCCCGAGGCCGAGCAGCAAGTGGGCTTCGCCGATCGCCTGGTCATCACCAAGACCGACCTGGCCGAACCGGAGCAGCTGGACGCGCTGGCCGCCGCGATCATGGACCGTAACCCCGCCGCGCCGTTGTACCGGGTGTGCCGCGGCAGCATCGGCGCCGAGCTGGTGCTCGATGTGGGCGGCTTCGAGGCCAGCGCGGCGCTGAAGCTGCACCCGGGCTTCCCGCGCTACACCCAGCCGGCGGCCCACACCCAGGCGGTGGGTTCCTTCGTATTCCGCGCCGAGCAGCCCTTCGACGCCGAGCGCCTGGAATTCTTCCTCAGGACCATCACCGACTGGTACGGCCCGGACCTGCTGCGCATCAAGGGTATCCTCCATCTGAAGGGCCAGGATTGCAGGACCGTGCTGCAGGGCGTGCACCGGGAGCGCACCCTGACCCCGGGAGCACCCTGGGCGGCGGACGAACCGCGCGCCAGCACGGTGGTCTTCATTGGAGTGCGGCTGCCCCGCGAGACCCTGGAACAGGGCCTGGAGATGTGTCTCGCGGCTCCGAAACCGCCATCCGCGCCAACAAATCTCGCTGAAAGATCGACACCGTGATTGTTTTCGACCTGCTTTGTGACCAGGAACACCGCTTCGAGGCGTGGTTCAGTTCCACCGAGGATTTCGAGCGCCAGGCCGGCACCCCCATGCTGGTGTGCCCGGTGTGCGGCAGCGGCGAGTTGCGCAAGGCGCCGGCCGGACTGCACGTGGCGCGGCACGGGCGGGGCGAACGCCCCTCGCCGCCAGCCCAGAACCCCGCGGAGGGCGTCGAGCACGACCCGGGGCACGTGGCGGCCTTCTCGCCCGCCGGGGCGGACTTGCTGCAGGCCTTTCGCAAGATCCTGGAAAAGGCCGAGAACGTGGGCGAGCGATTTCCCGAGGAAGCGCGGCGCATCCACTACGGCGAATCGGCGCGGCGCTCGATCCGCGGCCAGGCCTCCCGGGATGAAGCCGAAGCCCTGCGCGAGGAAGGAATCGAGGTGCTGAGCCTGCCGGCGGCCATGGGCGAGGATCTGCACTGACCGGTTGAGGGCTCGCCGGGGGCTTGCATCCGGCGCGAATACTGTACAAAATGACACCTGTTCATCCAGACAGCCCTTCGCGGGCTGGGCTGGATGCAGGCGGCGGGGCGCGCCCCGTCATGTGTTCAAGACAGCGTCCCGCGGGTGCGCCCGGCTCGCGCGCAGCCCGCACAGGTCACACAGGTTCCAGCCCATGCGCCCGCTCACCGATCGCCAGGCCGAGATTCTCCAGTTCATCCGCGACGCCGTGGAGGCCACCGGCCTGCCGCCTACCCGCGCCGAGATCTGCAGCGCCCTGGGTTTCGCGTCCCCCAACGCCGCCGAAGACCACTTGCGCGCCCTCGAACGCAAGGGCGTGATCGAGCTCACCAGCGGCATCGCCCGGGGCATCCGTCTGGCCGAGCCGCCCGGGCTGGCGGTCATCGGCCGGGTGGCCGCCGGTCAGCCCATCCTCGCCGAGCAGCACGTGCAGGGCCGCCATCAGGTGGACCCGGCGCTGTTCTCGCCGCGCGCCGACTACCTGCTCAAGGTGCGCGGCCAGAGCATGCGCGACGCCGGCATCCTCGACGGCGACCTGCTCGCCGTGCACCGCACCGCCGAGGCGCGCAGCGGCCAGATCGTGGTGGCGCGCGTGCACGACGAGGTCACGGTCAAGCGCCTGCGCCGCCAGGGCGGCCGCGTGGAACTGCTGCCCGAAAACCCCGACTTCGAACCCATCGTCGTGGACACCCGCAACGAAGGGTTCGCCATCGAAGGCCTGGCTGTGGGGCTGATCCGCGCCGGCCGCCTGTCCTGACCGTCACCCTGCCCGACCCGTCCGTCGCACGAGGCAATCACCATGAGCACCGTCAGCGAAGTCTTCATGCACCCCCCCGTCGCCCGCACCCGCTCCAGCAGGCAACTGCGCCAGGCTGCCGAGCGGCTGCTGTGGACCCACCTGCGCGACGGCCGGCTTGGCGAGCAGCGCTTCCGCCACCAGCACCTGCTGGAAGACCGCTACCTGGTTGACTTCGTCTGCCCCGAAGCCAGGCTGGTGGTGGAACTGGAAGGCGATCTCACCCCCGCCCTGCTCAGCCACGCCCTGCAGCGGCGCACCTTCCTCGAGTCGCGCGGCTATCGCGTGCTGCGCTTCGGCGATCGCGACGTGCTCATCGAAACCCGCGCGGTGCTCTCCGCCATCCGCGCCGCCCTGGGCCGCAAGCCCTCCTGAGCCCGCGGTGAGCCTGCCCGCAACCCGGCCGGCGGCCGCAAGCGGGAGCGCCGGGCTGCACACCCTACTACAGGGTACGCACCTGTGGCGCGGCCACGAGCTCGCTGCCGTGGCGGTGCCCAGCGTGCCCACCGGCCACACTGCCCTGGACGCCTTGCTGCCAGGCGGCGGCTGGCCTCGCGCCGCACTCACCGAGCTGCTTTGCGCCCGCCCGGGCGTCGGCGAGCTGTCGCTGCTCATGCCTGCTCTGGCCCGCCTCGGCCGCGAGGAAAACCGCTGGATCGTCCTGGTGGCGCCGCCCCACCTGCCCTACGCGCCTGCCTTCGCCCTGGCGGGCGTGGACCTGTCGCGCCTGGTGGTGGTGAACCCCCGCCAGAGCGACGACGCCCTCTGGGCCATGGAACAGGCGCTGGGCTCGGGCGCCTGCAGCGCCGTGGCGGGCTGGCCCAACCGCGTCAGCGAACGAGCCCTGCGCCGCCTGCAACTGGCCGCCGAGAACGGCCGCGCCGCGGGCTTCCACTACACCAGCGGCGCTGCCACCTCCAGTTCCCTCGCCGCCCTGCGCCTGCAGATCGAGCCCGCCGACAACGGGCTGCGGCTGCGACTGCTCAAGGTGCGCGGCGGCGGCATCATGGGCACCACCCTCACCCTCGCCGCCTGATCCCGGTCCGCAGGGCGGTTGCCCGGTGCTCTGGCTGGCGCTGCATCTCCCCCGGCTGCCCCTCGATGTGTTCGAGCGCGCAGCGCCGCTGCCCGGCCCGGCGGTGGTGGTAGCAGGCGACGGGCGCACGGTGGCGCTGCCCAACGCCGCCGCCGCGCGCCCCGGCGTCACGCCCGGGCAGACGCTCTCGGCCGCGCTGGCGCTCGTTCCAGACCTCG
>DAIPHN010000229.1:0-4717 GCA_036771335.1 Burkholderiales bacterium | reverse complement strand
CGTGGCCCCCGATCCAAAGCCGGACGAGCGTATCGACGTCGAAGCGACCACGCGCCCGGTGGGACCGCCCGACGCGGACACTCCACAGATCGCTCGCCACCTTCTTGAAATGGAGCGACGGGTGGAAGGCGGACACCGTGGCGAGGAAGCGGTTGGCCGCGGTGTGCAGCGCGTCCCCGGCCTTGCAGTCGTACAGGTCGGCCTCGTAGACCTGCAGCTCGCGCTCGGGCAGGAGCTGGCTGCGGTGCCCGTATTCCTTGTTGGTGATGTGGCCGTCGTTGCGATGGTAGGAGAGCTGGATTCGCTTCCAGCAGTCCATCACGTAGATGAGGTCCTCGACGCCGTCCTCCGGGCGCAGCAGCCCCATGTTGATCAGCCACTCCCGGCCGCACAGGTAGAACCCGGGCAGGGTCCAGCCCATGGTGAGGGTGTTGGTCTTGCCGCCGATGGCCCGCGCGCGGTCGCCCAGCTCCTCCATGCTCATGCGCGACTCGATCTTGCGCAGCAGTGACGGGTAGCGGTAATACGCGTTCAGGTAAGACAGCATCATGTACGACGGCACCGGGAAGAGCTTGGACTCCTGCGTGGTGCGGGTGACGCACAGCCAGTAGGTCTCGTCGGAGAACATCTGGACGAGGTTGTTGGTCTCGAGCAGCTGGGCGTAGTTGACGGGGTTGCCGGTCATTTCGGTTCTCCGGGGCGGTGGGGTCAGCCGACGAGCTTCCAGACCTCAGCGGTCTTCTCGACGCCCTTCTGGTAGTCCTGGGCGGTCTTGGCGGGGGCGGTGACGTTGAGTTCGATCCGGTCGCCGTTTCTGATGCCCGCGACCTTGGCGTTCATGAGGCAGGGGATGCCGTGTTCGCGGGACAGTATTCCCAGGTGCGAGCGCACGGACCCCCCCATGCACACAATGGCCTTGAAGTGCTCCAGGATGGGCGCGGTGAGCGTGCCGCCGGAGTCGTCGATGACGGCCACCGTGTCGGGGGGCACGCCGTTCATGAGCAGCTCCATGACCTCCTCGGTGGTGTGGATGTAGAGCGCCGTGCCCGAGACGTTGGAGGGGTAGGTGACCACGTTGTCGCCGTGGCCGACGAGCTGCCGCCCGTCCTTGATCTCCGCGGTGGCTTCCTTCTGATCCTGGCCGGCGAGCGGCTTGTACTTCTCCGGCTCCTCCTTGGCGGAGATCACGGCCGACACGTCGAATCGGTAGCCGGTGGCCAGCACTTCGGCCTCCACCCTGCGCATATCCTCCTCGGTGATGAGGTCGTACGACTTGTCGAACACGAAGCTGTTCCAGTTGCCGCCCGCGGCGATGAGCTTCTCGCGCACCAGCTTGCGGATGGCGGTGTGGTAGAGCCTGGTGATATTGGTGGCTTCGGCCTCGCCGTACTTGTTGTGGTCCCAGAAAAACGAGCTCACGGCGTCTCCTCCAGGGGATCAGGGGTTCGGTCTTGCCGCGACGCGCTCGCCTCAGGCGCTGCGGGAGCGGGTGCAGCGAGGGCCGAATATGGCCCGCGGAACGCGGCGCAGTCAATCGTCGTTTGACGAAATTGTCCGACAACATCGCGTGACAATTCTCGCCCGCTGCCGGTGCGGCGCAGCAAGCGGCGGCCACTGGAAACCGGCCGCCAAGGGAAGCGCGGCTACGATGCACCGCACCATGGTCTTTCCGCACCGGGGTGATAGATTCGGTCAACCGCCAAGGAAGCGTCGGCAGTCCCACCCCGCGAGCGCCATGACCAGCCCTGCCCGCAGCACCGATGCCCTGGTGGTCTTCTCCAGGGTCCACAAAAGCTACGACGGCACGTCCTTCGCCGTGCGCGGCCTCGATCTCCATGTGCGCCGCGGGGAATTCCTCACCCTGCTGGGCCCGTCGGGTTCGGGAAAAACCACCACGCTCATGATGCTGGCAGGGTTCGAGACGCCAAGCAGCGGCGAGATCCTGTTCGAGGGGCGTCCCATCACGGGCACGCCGCCGCACCGGCGCAACTTCGGCATGGTGTTCCAGAACTACGCCCTGTTCCCCCACCTCACGGTGGGCGGGAACGTGTGCTACCCGCTGGAGGTGCGCGGCGTGCCCCGGGCCGAGCGCGAGCGGCGCGCCGCGCAGGCGCTCGCCATGGTCAGGCTGGAGGGCCTCTCGTCGCGGCGCCCCGACCAGCTCTCGGGCGGCCAGCGCCAGCGCGTGGCGCTCGCCCGGGCGCTGGTGTTCGAGCCGCCGCTGGTGCTCATGGACGAGCCGCTGGGCGCCCTGGACAAGCAGTTGCGCGAGCACATGCAGGTGGAACTGAGGGAGCTTCACCGCCGCCTGGGCACCACCTTCATCTACGTCACCCACGACCAGGGCGAGGCGCTGACACTGTCCGACCGGGTGGCGGTGTTCGCCGCCGGCGAACTGCAGCAGGTGGACACTCCCCAGGCGCTCTACGAGACCCCCGCCAACCGCTTCGTGGCGGGCTTCGTGGGCGATGCGGTGACACTTGGCGGAACCCTGGCGGCCGGGGGCGAGCCCGCCCGCGTAGCGCTGCCGGGCGGGGGCGTACTGGAGGGCGTCAACGTTCAGGGGGCGGCGGCCGGAACGCCGGTGCTGGCCTGCATCCGGCCCGAGCGCATCGGCCTGCTCCCGCCGGGCGCGGCGGCGGCCAACATTGTGGCGGCCACGGCGCTGGACGCCACCTACCTCGGCGATCACGTGCGTCTGCGCTGCGCGCTGCCCGGCCAGGAACCCATCGGCGTGCCCCTGCCGCTGGCGGCGCTGCCGGCGCCGCCGCACGGCACCCCCGTGCGGCTGGAGCTGCCCGCCCGACACCTGCGCCTGTACGCCTGACACCCGACCCTCATTCCTCAGGAGAAGCCCATGAAGCGATCCCCGCCCCTGATCCCCGCCCTGTTGCTGGTCCTGGGCGCTGTGCCCGCGGCAGCCCAACAGCTCACCGTGGTGAACTTCGGCGGCGCCAACGGCGCGGCGCAGAAGAAGGCCTTCTACCAGCCCTTCGAGAAGGCCTCCGGCGCGAAGGTGGTGCCGGTGGAGTACAACGGCGAGCAGGCGAAGATCAAGGCCATGGTGGAGGCGCGCAAGGTCACCTGGGACGTGGTGGAGGCCGAGTCCGCCGACCTGGATCGCGGCTGCGACGAGGGCCTGTACGAGCGGCTCGACTGGTCCCGGCTGGGGGGCAAGGCGGACTTCCTGCCCGCCGCCGTGCACGAGTGCGGCGTGGGCATCTTCGTGTGGTCCTCGGCGCTCGCCTACGATGCGGGCAGGCTCAAGGAGCCTCCGCGCGGCTGGGCCGACTTCTGGGACGTGAAGCGCTTTCCCGGCAAGCGCGCGCTGCGCAAGGCGGCGCGGTTCAACCTGGAGTTCGCGCTCATGGCCGACGGCGTGAAGCCCGCCGAGGTGTACCGCGTGCTGGCCACACCGGGGGGCACGGAGCGCGCGTTCCGCAAGCTCGGCGAACTGAAGCCGCACCTGCAGTGGTGGGAAACCGGCGCCCAGGCGCCCCAGTTCCTGGTGGCCGGCGACGTGGTCATGGCGAGCGCCTACAACGGCCGCATCGAGACCGCGCGCCGCGAGGGCCGCGACCTGCGGCTGGTGTGGACGGGCAGCATCTACGACCTGGACTTCTGGTCGATCCCGAAGGGCTCGCCCAACCGCGACCTGGCGCTGCGCTTCATCGCGCAGGCGATCACGCCGCAGCGGCAGGCGGAGTTCGCGCGACTGATCAGCTACGGCCCCACGCACCTGAAGGCCTTCAACGGGCTCGACCCGAAAATGCTGGCCCAGCTGCCCACCGCGCCGGCCAACGTGAGGGACGCGCTCAAGTTCGATTTCCGGTTCTGGTCCGACCAGGGCGAGGCGCTGGAGAAGCGCTTCGCGGCCTGGGCGGCCCAGTAGGCGCGCGGGCCGGCCGCCTTGGAAGCGGGCGCCCTGCGCGAGGCCCTGCGGCGCGAGTCCCGCGCCCGCACGCTGCGCGCGCTGGTGCTGGCCGCGCCGCTGGCGGTGTTCCTGCTGCTCACCTTCCTGGTGCCCATCGGGGCGCTGCTGGTGCGCGCCGTGGACAATCCGGAAGTGGCCCGCGCCCTGCCCCGCACCGTGGACGCGCTGCGCGGCTGGCGCGGCGAGGCCGCGCCGCCCGAGCCGGCCTTCGCGGCGCTGGCGGCCGATCTAAGCGCCATCGATGACCAGGCCGAGGCCGGCGCCCTGGCCCGGCGCCTCAACAGCGACGCGAGCGGCGCCCGCTCACTGGTGATGGCCACCTGGCGCGCGCTCAGGGCACCCGCCAGCGAGGGCAATGCCGCCGTGCAGGCGGCGCCCCCCGCGGCGGGTGCCCGGGCCCCGCTGCTCGCCATCGACCCGCGCTGGGGCGAGCCGCGCTTCTGGGAGGTGATCGCCCGAAACGGCGCGCGCTGGACGCCCGACTACCTGCTGGCTGCCGTGGACCTGCGGCGCGACGCAGGCGGCGCCATCACCGCCATGCCGCCGGAGCAAACCGTGTTCCGCGCCATCCTGTGGCGCACCCTGGGGATCGCGGCCGCCGTGACGCTCGGCTGTCTGCTGCTGGGCTACCCGCTGGCCTGGTGGCTTGCCACGCTGCCGGCGCGCACCGCCAGCCGCGTGCTGATCCTCGTGCTGGTGCCCTTCTGGACGTCGATCCTGGTGCGGGTGGCGGGATGGGTCGTGCTGCTGCAGTCGGGCGGCCTGGTGAACCAGGGCCTGCTG
>DAIPHN010000228.1:0-4757 GCA_036771335.1 Burkholderiales bacterium | reverse complement strand
CGCTGCCCACCAGCACGAAGCGCGCCGGGTGGCGCATCGACAGGCCCTCGCGCTCCACCACGTTCTCGCCCGAGGCGGCCACGTCCAGCAGCAGGTCCACCAGGTGATCTTCGAGCAGGTTCACCTCGTCGATGTACAGGAAGCCGCGGTGCGCCTGGGCGCGCAGCCCGGGGTCGAAGGCCTTCACGCCCTGGGACAGCGCGCGCTCCAGGTCGAGGGCGCCCACCACCCGGTCTTCCGTGGCGCCCAGGGGCAGGTCCACCACCGGCACATCCACCAGCGCGCTGCGCGGCGCGGCATCGGGTGCGCAGGCTTCGCACAGGCCGGCGGTGCGCGCCGGGTCGCAGCGGTAGGGGCAGCCGGTCACGGCGCGCATGCGGGGCAGCAGCGCCGCCAGGGCCCGCACCGCCGTGGATTTGCCGGTGCCGCGGTCGCCCAAAACGAGCACGCCGCCCACGGCGGGGTCCACGGCCGCGATGAGCAGCGCCAGCTTGAGTTCGTCCTGACCGACGATGGCGGAGAAGGGAAAGGGCGCCGGGCGGCTGGGTGCCGCGCGGCGCGCTGGCGTGGATCGGGCGGTCACGGCGCCGTGGTCAAGGCAGGAGGGTACTAAGTTCGGACCGAGTATACATGCCGGGTTCCGGCGGGCCGCCGCCTACTGCGCCGCCACCACGCGGATCTCCACCTTGTAGCGCGGGTGGGCGAGACGGGCCTCCACGCAGGCGCGCGCCGGCGCGTGGCCGGGGGCCACCCACGGGTCCCAGATGGTGTTCATGGCGTCGTAGAAGCGGATGTCCGACAGCCAGATGGTGGCCATGAGGATCTTCTCCTTGCTGCTGCCCGCCTCGGCCAGGTGCCGGTCGATCTGGGCCAGGATATCGCGGGTCTGCTCGGCGGGATCCTCGGGCACCGGGTCGTTGGCCACCATGCCCGCCAGGTAGATGGTGCCGTTGTGGATCACCACCTCGGCCAGGCGCTTGCCCACGTGCTTGCGTTCGATGCTCATCAGGGTCTCCCGGTTGCATGGCCCCGCCGCGTGCTTGCCCGCGGGGCAAAAAACGAAGGTTCGTGCTTCACCGGCGCGTCGCAGCGGCCGGCCTCGTGGCGAAACTTAGACTGTCCTGGGGCGTTTGCCTATGGCGGCAGGAGGCACGGCCTGGGAGGAAGGCGCGGCACGCGGGAGCGGTGCCGCGCCTTCTGCCCGAAGGGCGGAGGTTCAGGCCACCCGCCGCTGCGCCGGGGGTTCCGCGTCAAGGGCGCCGCGCACTTGCGACAGAGCCTCCAGCAGCAGCTCGGGGGTGGCGCCTGGCTGGTGCACGCGCTCGCTCAGGGTGCGCCGCCACTGGCGCGCGCCAGGCACCCCCTGCACCAGGCCCAGCACGTGGCGCGTTACAGCCGACAGCGGCACGCCCGCGGCGAACTGGGTTTCGAGGTACGGCAACAGTTGATCCACGGCCTCGGCAATGGAGGACACCGGAGCCGGCTCGTGGAACAACACAGGATCAACCGACTGCAACAGCCAGGGGGTGTAGTAGGCCTCGCGGCCCAGCATCACGCCATCCACGTGCGAGCGTTGCGCGCGGCACTGTTCCAGCGTGGTGATGCCGCCGTTCACCACCACCGTGCAGTCCGGGAAGGCGGCCTTGAGGGCGTGCACCACCTCGTAGCGCAGCGGCGGGACTTCGCGGTTTTCCTTGGGGCTCAGGCCATCCAGCCACGCCTTGCGGGCGTGCACCACCAGCACCCGCACGCCGGCCGCGTGCACCGCCTCCACCAGGCGCCAAAGCCGCTCGGTGGATTCGTCGCGGTCGATGCCGATGCGCGTTTTCAGCGTCACGGGCACGCGTACCGCCGCGATCATGGCGGCCATGCAGTCGGCCACCAGGGCGGGCTCGGCCATGAGGCAGGCGCCGAAGCGGCCCGACTGAACCCGGTCGCTGGGGCAGCCCGCGTTGAGATTCACTTCGTCGTAGCCGGCGTCCTCGGCCATGCGGGCGCACAGCGCCAGTTCGCGCGGCTCGGAGCCGCCCAGTTGAATAGCCACCGGGTGCTCGGCCGAGTCGAAGCGTAGGAAGCGCGGCGCATCGCCGTGAAGGAGCGCGCCGGTGGTGATCATTTCCGTGTACAGCCGCGCCCGGCGGCTGAGCAGCCGCAGGAAGAAGCGCGCATGACGGTCCGTGAGGTCCATCATGGGGGCGACGCAGAAGCGGTGGTCGGAGGCGGGCACGGCGGGCTCGGCGGGAGGGCGCCGGATTATGCCACCGAGGGGTGTGCGCACCCGCGTGGAACCCGGCGCCGCGTGTTCCAGTCCAAACAGCGCCTTTCTTCTCGCGGAGCGCAGATCATGAAAAAAGTTGCCTTGGCGGCCGCGCTGGCGGCGGCCTTTGCGGGCGGTGTTGCCCTGACCGAATGGCGTGAGGATGCACGCATCGCCCGCCCCGTTAACGCGGCCGCGCAGGCGCCGGCCGTTGCGGCCCCGGCAGCCACGGCCGATACCGCGCCGGTGGCCGGCCTGCCCGACTTCAGCGCTCTGGTGGAGCGCGTGGGCCCGGCGGTGGTGAACATCGCCGTGGCCGGCAAGGCCGCGCCGCCGGTGCAGGGGCCACCCGGCGGCCTTCCGCAGGATCCCTTCGAGTTCTTCCGCCGCTTCCAGCCTCAGCCCGGCCCTGACCCCGGTGACGATGCGCCGCAGCGCCAGGGTGTGGGTTCGGGCTTCATCGTCTCGCCCGACGGCTACGTGCTCACCAACACCCACGTGGTGAAGGGCGCCGAGACAGTAACCGTGCGCCTGACCGACAAGCGCGAGTTCGAGGCCAGGGTGATCGGCGCCGACGACCGCACCGATGTGGCGCTGCTCAAGATCGACGGGCGCGACCTGCCCTCGGTGCGCATGGGCGACCCGTCGCGCCTCAAGGTGGGCAACTGGGTGGCGGCCATCGGCTCGCCCTTCGGCTTCGACAACACCGTGACCGCCGGCATTGTCTCGGCGAAGTCGCGCACCTTGCCCAGCGATGCCTACGTGCCCTTCATCCAGACGGATGTGGCCGTGAACCCCGGCAACTCGGGCGGCCCGCTGTTCAACCTGGCCGGCGAGGTGGTGGGCATCAACGCCCAGATCTTCAGCCGCACCGGCGGCTACATGGGCGTGTCCTTCGCCATCCCCATCGACGTGGCCATGAAGGTGCGCGAAGACCTGCTGGCCTTTGGCAAGGTGCAGCGCGGCCGTATCGCCGTGACCATCCAGCAGGTGAGCAAGGAGCTGGCCGGCAGCTTCGGCCTCGACCGGCCGCGCGGTGCGCTGGTGGCGGGCGTGGAAAAGGGCGGACCCGGCGAAGCCGCCGGCCTGAGGCCCGGCGATGTGATCTTGTCGGTGGACGGACAGGCGGTGGAGCAATCCATGGACCTGCCGCGCATGATCGGTGAGCGCCGACCCGGCGCGAGCGTGGCGCTGGAGGTTTGGCGCGACGGCAAGGCGCGGCGAGTGGACGTGAAGCTTGGCGAAACCCCCGGCGAGAAAGTGGCTGCCGCAGAGGCACCGGCCGTGTCGAAGGCCGCGCAACTGGGCCTGGCGGTGCGGCCCCTCAGCCCGGCCGAACGCAGCCGCGCCGGCGGCGTGCCGGGCCTGGTGGTGGAGCGCGCCGACGGCGCCGCCGCCAGGGCCGGCATCCGCCGCGGCGACGTGATCCTGGCGGTGAACAGCGAGGCCGTGGACACCGTCGAGGCGCTCAAGCGCCTGGTGGACGGCGCCAGGGATCGCGTGGCCGTGCTGGTGCAGCGCGCTGACGCGCGCTTCTTCGTGCCGGTGCCGTTGAGCTGAGATCAGGCGGGACCGCCTCGCGCGCGGGGGCGAGGCGGTCTGATGGACCGGCAGGCGGGCGGCGTCGGCGGCGGGATTCGTTTTCCGCTCCTTGAGCCCAACGCTCTTGTTCGGCAGGGTGTCTGCCAAGGGTCGTGCAAGATTTCACGACCAGAGCATTGACGGTACCCTGCCATAACCCGCTTCTGCGCAAGCTCGTAGAAGGGGATGCTCTGGCGCAAGCGTCGTCAGCTGATACCGGTGGCAATGCCTGACGAGGTAGCAGCGCTACCACAAAGCGCTCACCAACCATCGCGAGGATCCACGCGCCAGCTTGGTGAACAGCTGTTGCCATCGCGGTCTCGGAGCTTCGACCGACTCCACGGCAGCCATGAGAAACCTCGACTCCGCAATGGCTCCCTGTCGAACCCTGAGCAGGGAGTGCCCGCCTGTAGAGGTCAGGCCACCATCACTGCCCCTGCGCCTTGGCGATTGGAACCACGAAGCTTGCAGGATACTCGCGGTGCTTGTCGGTGATGGAGTCGGTGATACCGAAGTCAAGAAAAACGGCACTCGCAATAAGCTTTCCGCCTATCGTGCTGGGTATGCTGCCCACGGCCTTTCTGCCATCCTTTGTTTCGCAGTCGTACTTCAGGACGTCATCTGATCTTCTGATGGAGACGGTGGTAGGTAGCTGAGCCGTCCATACGCCGCGCTTGTTCTGAAGCGTACACCTCCCATCGCTCCCGTCGCTGAAGGACATCGCCACCGGAGTCATGGGGTCGTTGGTGAGGGTGGCGCATCCAGCGGTGGCCATGGCAAGCAACAGCGCGGCTGCTTTTCTCATCATGTATGCCTTTCATCATTAGAATAACGACGGGTCGCTTCGCGTCATCGCGTCAGTGCGTCAGTTCGTGAGCATTACCCGATCGCCCCCCTTGCATCACCGCTTCCTGGCATT
>DAIPHN010000227.1:0-4762 GCA_036771335.1 Burkholderiales bacterium | reverse complement strand
AAGCAACGCGCGCGCGCGCGACTGGACGTGGGAGGTCAACCTGCTCGGCGGTGGAGAGGTGAATGCCTTTTGCATGCCGGGCGGCAAGATCGCTTTCTATTGGGGCATCCTGGCCAAGCTGCAGCTCACCGACGATGAGGTGGCCGCCATCATGGGCCACGAGATGGCGCACGCCCTGTTGGAGCACGCACGCGAGCAGATGGGCAAGAACTTCGCCACCCAGACCGGCCTGCGCCTGGGGGCGGCCTTGCTGGGGCTGGGCGATGTGGGCGACATGGCCGCGCGCATGGGGTCGCAGCTGTTGAGCCTGACCTACAGCCGCACGGACGAAACACAGGCGGACGGCCTGGGCCTCATCATGTCGGCCCAGGCCGGCTACGACCCCCGCGCCGGCATCACGCTGTGGGAGAAGATGATGAAGGCCAGCGGGGGCGGCGGCCCGCCCAAGCTGCTGTCCACCCACCCGACGAACACGGACCGCATCCGCGACATCGAGGGCCGCCTGCCGCGCGTGCAGCCCTTGTTCGAGGCGGCCGCCAAGCCACGCGAACGTTTCGGCCCGCCGCCGGTGCCGAAAGGCTGAAGAGGTTACCTGAGGGGCCTCAGGTCCCGCCCACGTAGGGGTTGGTGCGCCGTTCGCGGCCGAAGGTGCTCTCCGGCCCGTGACCGGGAATGAACACCGTGTCGTCGCCCATGGGCCACAGGCGCTGCGTGATGCTGGCGATCAGCGTGTCGTGGTCGCCCTGGGGGAAGTCGGTGCGCCCGATGCTGCCGGCAAACAGCACATCGCCTACGAAGGCCCGCTGGGCCTCCGCGCTGTAGAACACCACGTGCCCGGGCGTGTGCCCTGGGCAGTGGCGCACGGTCAGCCTGGACTCGCCCACCGTGACGGTGTCGCCATCGGCCAGCCAGCGCGTGGGCGTGAAGGGCTCGGCCGGCGGAAAGCCGAACATGCGGCTTTGCTGCGGCAGGCCGTCGATCCAGAACTGGTCGCCGGGGTGCGGGCCGATGATGGGCAGGCCGTCCTCACGCGCCAGCGTGCCGGTGCCGCCCGCATGGTCGATGTGCGCGTGCGTCAGCCAGATGGCCTTGAGCGTCACACCGTGCCGGCGCGCCGCCTCGCGCAAGCGCGGCAGCTCGCCGCCGGGGTCGATCAGCGCGCCTTCCATGGTGCGGTCGCACCAGACCAGCGAGCAGTTCTGAGCGAAGGGCGTGACGGGCAGGGTTTCGTAGCGGAACATATGGGCAATTTTGGCCTTTGGCAACGCTGCGTTGCCTCTTGCCGCCATGTGTCGACTCGAAGGCGGGTGGGCCTGCAGGTCGGTGGCAACACCGTGTCGACCGCGGGGACGAGACTTTGCGTCGGCCAACCCGCGCGCCCGCAACATGTGTCGATCCAAATCCGAGTTGCCACGCCGTTTGCCTTGACTAAGACTGGGTCTCGCTGGGTCGTGGCAGGCGTGCGATCGGTTCTCGCCAGAGCCAGAGCCGATTCATCGCCGGGCACGTGGCTCACAGCAGGAAGCCGCATCGACACATTGGAGGCCAAGAACATGGGCAAGAACCGTAGGGTTGCGCGACGGCTCTTAGGCCACCGCCGCCAGGCATGGAGCGCTTGCTGCGCGCGCACCCATCCCACACATGGGTCGATCGCCGGCAAGAATGTTGCGAGTCAAGCTCTCGCCTGGTTGTCTGCCCCGCTGGTGGCCGTCTGCGTGCCAAGCGCGGCCATGGCCCAGACGGCCCCTGCGGCCCAGGCCGATGCGGTCACCGCGATCGTCATCACGGCCAACCGCCGCACTCAGACGGTCGACACCGTACCGATGGCCGTCACGGCAATGTCGGCCGACGCCATGGACGCTGCTTCAGTTCGCGATACGCAGGACCTGACGCGCCTGGCACCCGGTCTGGTCATCACGGTGGGTGGGGCTGAGGCAACCTCTTCGACCATTCGCCTGCGCGGCGTGGGCACAAGCGGCAGCAACCTGGGTCTAGAAGGATCCGTTGGCGTGTTCGTGGACGGCGTCTACCTGTCCCGCCAGGGGATCGCCCTGTCCGAGCTGCACGACATCTCTCAGGTCGAGGTGCTGCGCGGTCCCCAGGGCACCCTGTTCGGCAAGAACGTGTCGGCCGGCGCCCTGTTGATCCAGACGCGACAGCCCGAGTTCGCGCGCGAGGCACAGGCTTCCGTATCCGTCGGGCAGAGGAACGCGCTGCGCGCGGCGGCAACCTACGGGGGCGGTCTGGTCGACGACAAGGTGGCCTTCCGGATCTCCGGCGTCGTCCACAAGCGCGACGGGTACCTGAACGATGTCGGCACTGGGGAGAAGTACAACGACCGCGACCGCATCAGCCTGAGGGGACAGCTTCGCATCGAGGCCTCCCCGAACATCTCGTTGCGGCTGATCGCCGATTACGCGGAGAAGAACGAGCATTGCTGCGCAGCCACGACCATCGTCAACGGCTCGCGCACGCCCATCATCACGAGCCTGGGTGGATTTGTCCCCACCAACCCGACGGGCCTGGACGTGGGCGCCAACGGCGGCTACACGGCCAACACGAAGGAATCCGGCATCTCCTCACAGGGGGTGGTCAATCTCGGCTCGGCGACCTGGAAGACGATCCTGTCCTACCGGGACTACAAGTCGCTGCGCGCGGGCGATGCCGCGGACTACATCAACCTGGACCTGCTGAAGCTACCCGGCGAGAACACCCGGGAGCGTTTCACCACGGCCGAGACGACCCTGCGCGGCGAAACCGGAAGGCTCGACTGGCTGGTCGGGGCCTACTACTTCCAGCAGAAGACCGACCAGGCGTCTTCGCTCGTGTATGGCGCCGACCTGGCCAGATTCTTCCAACGCGTGTTTCCGGCGCAGGCAACCCTTATTGCCCCGCTGTACCCCCTTGGGGGAGGCGACACCGCACGCAACTTCTTCCAGTCGTCCAGCGGCACCTCGCTGTTCACCCACAACATCATCTCCGTTGCACCAGGCTGGAAGGCCACCCTCGGCGCGCGAGCACTGTCGGAGTCCAAGGATGGTGGCGGACGCTTCACCTTCAACAGCCCGTCGTGCAGGACCGGCGTGCCCGCCGGCGCGCAGTCGCTTTGCCCGGTTCCCAACTTCGACAGCACCTTCAGGGACAGCGCAACCGTGAGCACAGCCGCGCTGTCGTACGAGCCCGGACGCAACGCCATCGTCTACGCGAGCACCTCGCGCGGGTACAAGGCCGGTGGCATCAACCTCGACCGGTCCGCCGGTCTGGGCGGTGGTGCGGGTGCCACGTTCCAGCCGGAAATCGTCGACAGCCAGGAGGTGGGCGCCAAGGCAAGCTTCATGAAGGGAACGGCCCGCCTGAGCGTCACGTACTTCACGGCCAACATCCAGAACTTCCAGCAAAACGCATTCAACGGCACCTCCTTCGTCATCTCCAATGCAGCGGAGGTGAACAGCAAGGGCGTGGAGGTGGAGGCGGGTTGGCGCCCGCTCCAGTGGATCAGCCTGAGCTCGAGCCTGCTGTCGAATACCGCCGTCTACGGGCCCGCCACGGCCGACCCCAACCTGCGCGGCCGGCAGATCGTGAACGCGCCCAAGCGCGTGTGGCAAAACCAGGTCGAGGTAGAGCGCCCCTGGGCACAGGCTGGCGTGCGGGTGTTCTTCAACCTCAACTCGCGGCAGCAATCGGACGTCAACACCAGCACCTCACTGGTGGCCGAGGCCGAGCAGAAGGGCTTTACGCTCTTGGGCGCCAGGCTCGGCCTGCGAGCACCGCGCGGAGCCTGGGAGGTGTCGGCGTTCGGCCAGAACCTGACGAACGTCTACTACCGGACCATCGTCTTCGCGGGCACTGCCCAGCCAGGAACCTACCAGGCCTACATCGGCGAGCCTCGTACGGTGGGCGTGGAAGCGAAGATGCGCTTCTAGCCGGCGTGACGGATTGCGCCCCGCCTGCGAAGAGCCCATCTGCCATGCCCCAGTCTCGAGCCCGACGCAGACTCGTCCAGGCAGCCGGTGCAAGCCTGCTGCCCTCGCCCTGGGGGGTCTCCGCGCAGGCGGCATTTCCGAACCGGCCGCTTCGGGTCATCGTTCCCTTGCCGCCCGGCGGCGCAGCCGACCAGTCCGTCCGGATCCTGGGCGAGTACATGCGGCCGCACCTGGGCCAGGGCCTGATCGTGGACAACAGGCCGGGGGGGCTGTACACGATCGGCCTGCAAGGTGCGTTGTCCGCGCCGGCGGATGGCTACACGCTCATCCACCTGAACGTGACCATGTGCGCGGTGCAGGCGTCCACGCGCAAGTTCGACTTGCTGCGGCAGTTTGCACCGCTGGGCTTGATGGGAGCGTCCGACGTGGTGCTCGCCGTTTCCAACCAGGCGCCGTTTCGCACCCTGCCGGAGTTGGTGGCCTGGAACAAGGCCAACCCGGGCAAGCTCAGCTACGGCTCGCTGGGCCCCGGATCCATGGATCACCTGATGATGGTGAGCATCCTCGGCAAGGACGCAGCCGCTGCCAGCAACATTCCCTTCAAGGGCGGGCCCGAGGCCGCCCTGGCTCTTGCGCGCGGCGAGCTCGACGCCATGACGATGGCTGTCTCCGTGCTCGTCCAGGCGCCTGGAAAGTTTCGCGCAATCGGGGTGCTCTCGGACCAGCGGTCGGCGTCCCTGCCGGACCTTCCCACGGCCCGGGAGCAGGGCGTGGACGTGCCCGCGGTCCAGTGCTGGGGCGGCCTGGCGGCGCCGGCAGGCCCGCCGCGCGACGTGCTG
>DAIPHN010000226.1:0-4838 GCA_036771335.1 Burkholderiales bacterium | reverse complement strand
CCACCTTCCCCCTCGACTCCGCATCCGCCATCCGCGCGGCAGCCCGGCCGCGTTCGGGGTCGATGCCGCGCAGGATGGCCAGGCCGGCCACGAAGAAGCCGCCGGTCACCAGCATGGCCAGCCGGTGGTTGCCGCCCGACAGCCAGTTCACCAGCCCGTAGGTGACGGGCCCCAGGATGGATGACAGTTTCACCGCCAGGCCCCACAGGCCGAAGAACTCGGCGCGGCGCGAGTCCGGGCTCAGGTAGCCCACCAGGGCGCGGCCGGCGGACTGGCTGGCGCCCAGGCACAGGCCCGCCAAGTTGGCGGTGAGCCAGAAGGTGGCGCGCGTTTCGGACTGCCAGGCCAGCAGCACCGTGAGCAGCCAGGCCGCCAGGGTCCAGGCCACGGTGCGCACGTGGCCCAGCCGGTCCTGCCACTGGCCGAAGGCGAAGGCACCCACGCTGGCGGTGACGTTCACCACCAGGATGAGCAGGATGGTGTCGGCGGTGGAAAACCCCATGGCCTGCTGGGCGTAGATGGCCGCCAGGGCAATCACCGTCTGCACACCCGCCTGATAGCACAGGATGCAGGCCAGAAAGCGCATCAGGTCGCGGTAGCGGCGCGCATGGACGAAGGTGTCGCGCAGGCGCGCGAAGGCCTGCCCGTAGGCAACGGAACCCGCTGGCGCGGGCACGGCGCGCTCGCGCATGAACAGAAAGGTGGGCAGGCTCGCCACCGCGAACAGCCCGGCGGTGATCAGCATGGTCACCGGCACGAAACTGGCCGCCGCCTGGCCCTGGCCCTGGGCCCAGGTGACGTAGCCCAGGCAGGCGCCCAGGCTCACCAGCCCGCCCAGGTAACCGAAGGCCCAGCCCCAGCCCGACACGCGGCCCAGCGCCGAGCCCCGGGCCAGTTCCGGCAGGAAGGCCGCGATCAGGTTCTCACCGGTGCCGAAGAAGTAGTTGGACACCACCAGCGCGATCACCGCGTAGGCCACCTCGCCCGGGCCCGCGCCGTACAGGGCGGCCGTGCCCGCCACGCAACCGGCCGTGGTGAGGGCCAGCAGCGGCTTCTTGGCGGCGTGGGCGTCGGCCCACGCGCCCACCAGCGGCGCGGTGAACACGATGGCGGCGTAGGACACCGACAGCGCCAGCGTCCAGGCCAGCGTGGCCCAGGGGGCGTTGCCCGCCACCACCGCCACGAAATAGGCGTTGAAGATGGCCGTGATCACCACCGTGGTGTAGCCGGAATTGGCAAAGTCGTAGGCCGCCCAGGACACCACCTCGCGGGTACGAACGCCGTCGTTGAAATTATCGTTCAGGGCCACGGGCCAAGCTCCTTCCGGGCGCCGCGCACGCGGCCGCGCCGCGTGCCACCAGCGCGTCGATGTCGGCATCCGCCACACCTGCCGCCTGCAGCACCTCGCGGGTATGCTCACCCAGCGCCGGACCTGGCCAGCGGGTGCTGCCCGGGGTGCCGGAGAGCTTGGGCACGATGCCCGGCAGCGCCACGCTGCCCCCGCCCGGCAGCGCCGCGCGCTCGAACATGCCGCGGGCGGCGTATTGCGGGTCGCAGACGATGTCGGCAATGTCGTAGATGCGGCTGGCGGGCACCTCGGCTGTTTCTAGCACGCGCAGCACCTCGTCGATGGGGCGGGCGCCGGTCCAGGCGGCGATCACGCCGTCGATCTCGGCGGTGCGCGCCACCCTCCCCTCGTTGCGGGCTAGGGCCGGGTCCTGCGCCAGGTCCGGCCGGCCGATGGCGTCCATCAGGCGGCGGAAGATGGCGTCGGCGTTGGCGCCAATCACCACGAAGCGGCCATCGCCCGTGGGATAGGTGTTGGAGGGCACGATGCCCGGGAGCGAGGCGCCGGTGCGGCCGCGCACGAAGCCCTGGGCGTCGTACTCCGGCAGCAGGCTTTCCATGAGCCCGAACACCGCCTCGTAGAGGGCCACGTCCACCACCTGGCCGAGGCCGCCGTTCACCTCGCGGTTGCGCAGCGCCGCCAGCGCGCCAAAGGCACCGTACAGCGCGGCGATGGAATCGCCGATGGAGACACCCACGCGCACCGGCGGCCGGTCGGGCTCGCCGGTGAGGTGCCGCAGCCCGCCCATGGCTTCGCCGATGGCGCCGAACCCCGGTCGGTCGCGGTAGGGCCCGGTCTGGCCGTACCCCGACAGGCGCACCATCACCAGACCGGGGCTCAGGGCCGACAGCCGCTCCCAGCCCAGCCCCCAGCGCTCCAGCGTGCCCGGGCGGAAGTTCTCCACCACCACGTCCACGTCCGCGGCGATGCGCCGCGCGGCCTCCTGAGCCCCCGCGTCGCGCAGGTCCAGGGCCACGGAGCGCTTGTTGCGCCCCTGGGCAAACCACCACAGCGAAGTGCCCTGGTGCATGCGCCGCCAGCTGCGCAGCGGGTCGCCGCCATCGGGCGCCTCCACCTTGATCACCTCGGCGCCGAATTCCGCCAGCAGCCGGGCGCAGAACGGCCCGGCGATGAGCGTGCCCATCTCGAGCACGCGCACACCGGCCAGCGGGCCGGAGGCCGGGGCGCTCACGCGTCGAAGCGGCGCAGCAGCCGCCCGGCCCGGGCGCCGGCTTCGCACAGGCCCTGGGCGTTGGCCACCCGTGCGCCATTGACCCACACGCCGTGCACGCCCTTGCCGGGGGTGACCAGGCGCGACGCACCGCCCGGCAGGTCGGCACACCGGCGCGCCGGCCCTCGGCCCACGGTGGCGGGATCGAATAGCAGCAGATCGGCCGCCTTGCCCGGCGCGATGCGCCCGCGCGCGCTCATGCCGAAGGCGTCGGCGGCATCGGCGGTGAGGCGACGCACGGCGCGCTCCAGCGGCATGACGCGCAGGTCGCGCGACCAGTGGCCCAGCAGGTGCAAGCCGAAGCCGGCGTCGCAGAGAAACTCCAGGTGCGCGCCCGCGTCCGACAGCGACACCAGCGCATCGGGGTCGCACAGCAGCCGGCCCACGGCCTCCTCGTCGGCGTTGAGCAGGGTGGCGAAGAATTCCGTGGCCAGGTCCTCCGACAGCGCCAGGTCGAGCAGCCAGTCGAAGGGGCGCACGCCAGCTTCTCGGGCACAGTCGGCCACGCTGCGGCCCTCAAAGCGGGTGTTGGCGGCATCGCGCGCCCTGAGCACGAACATACGCTGCCACTCGCCGTTGAACAGCCGCCGGGCCCGCACCGACAACTCGCGGTCGAGGGCATCGCGCAGCTCGGCGCTGCGCAGCAGGGCGAGATAGGCGGCCCGGTCATGCGCCTGCATGGCCGGCTGCCAGGCCTGGAGGCCCTCGAACACGTAGGGGGCTGCCAGGGTGAACTCGAAGGTGAGCGGACAGGCCGACACCGCGCCGTACATGCGGTTGCCCCGGGCGCTGGCGGCGCGGATGGCGGCCATGTCCTCGAATACGCTCTCGGGTGTGGCGGCGCTGTGCAGCAACGCGGCAACGATGAAGGGCCGGCCGCTGCGCGCCGAGAGCGACTCGAGGAAGCTCATGGGCGTTTCGAAGCCCTTGGTGATCATCAGCCGCCCATGGCTGCCCCGCAGGGTGGCGGCCAGCGCCTCCAGTTCACTCGCATCCGCCAACCTCGAAGGCATGGGCACGCCGTGCTCGCCGTTGTGCTGCGGTGAGGCTGTGGTGGAAAACCCCACCGCGCCAGCTTCCATGGCGCCGGCCACCAGCGAGCGCATCTGCGCCACCTCGCCTTCGGTGGCGGCGCGGCGGGTGGCCTGCTCGCCCATCACCCAGGTGCGCACCGAGGAGTGGCCCACGAAGGCCGCCACGTTGGGCACGGTGCCGCGGCGCTCCAGGGCGTCGAGATACTCGGGGAAGGTTTCGAAGTCCCAGGCGATGCCGTTTTCCAGCGCCGGCAGGGGCATCCCTTCCACGTGCGTGAGATTGCGCATGGTGAGGCCGCGGTGCTCCGGACGGCAGGGCGCGATGGTGAAGCCGCAGTTGCCCATCACCACGGTGGTCACGCCCAGCGAGGGAGAGGGCGAGAGCGCCGGATCCCACGTGATCTGGGCGTCGTAGTGGGTGTGGGTGTCGATGATGCCGGGCATGAGCGCCAGGCCCGCCGCGTTCACCACCTCGCGGCCGGGCGCCAGACCCGGGCCTACGGCGGTAATGCCGCCCTGGTGCACGGCGATGTCGGCGTGCACGGGCGGGGCGCCGCTGCCGTCGTAGAGAGTGGCGTCGTGGATGGTCAGGTCTTGCATGGCGGATCTCCGGCCTGGATTCGATGGGCCGCGGTGGCGGCTGGTCTGGGCGCCGCGATCCTGGCCGGCGGGGTGTCCGCGGCCAGGCTGTCCTCACCGGGGTGGCGGCAGTGGCGCAGGCGCGATGTTACGTCACGCTCTCAGGGCTAGAATCGCATCGATGGCTTCCTTCAGACAACTGTGGCTCACGGCGCGCTCGATGGTCGCGATGCTGGCCCTGGCGGGATCGGCCGGGGCCGCCGAAACCCCGGCGCCCACAACGCCCCCGGCACCCCGGGACGCGGCCGAAAAGGTCCAGGAAGGCAATGTGCAGAACTGGATCGCGTCCAACCGGCGCACCCGCGGAGTCCCTCCCGCGGAGCAGGAATCGCGGGGTGGCGCCGCGGCTGCGCAGCCGGAGCCGCCAGCCCCACCGCCCCAATCCACCCCCGCGCCGGGGCGCTAGGCCGAGCCCCGCCGGGGGCGCCTAGGGCTCCCGGTCGGAGGGCGCAACGGCGGGGGGGGGCGGGGCGGGCGGCGCCGCGGGCGCGGGCTCATACCCGGGGGGAGCCGTGGCGTGGGGCAGGGGCAGGGGCCCGGCCCCCCCGGCGATCGTGTCAAGGCCGTCCCAAAGCCCATCCTCGCC
>DAIPHN010000225.1:0-4846 GCA_036771335.1 Burkholderiales bacterium | reverse complement strand
CGCCGGGTATCGCCGAGGCGCTGGTGGCCACGGCCATCGGCCTGTTCGCGGCCATTCCGGCGGTGATCGCCTTCAACCATCACGTGCGCGACGTGGACCGCCTGGCCTCGCGCTTCGAGAGCTTCATGGAGGAATTCTCCAACGTGCTGCAGCGGCAGTCCGCTGGCACCTGAGAGGGCGGCCATGGAAGCCTCGCGCCGCTCGCGCTCGCGGGTGATGAGCCAGATCAACGTCGTGCCCTACATCGACGTGATGCTGGTGCTGCTCGTGATCTTTATGGTCACCGCCCCCATGATCAACACCGGCCAGGTGGATCTGCCCCAGGTGGGCAAGTCCTCGGCCGCGCCCGCCCAGCCCATCGAGGTTCGCGTTCTGGGAACGGATCAGGTGGGGCTGCGCGACGGCAGCGCGGCCTCGGAGCGCCGCGTGAATCTCGACGCCCTCGGTGCGCTCGTGAAGGAACGCCAGGGCCAGACTCCGGGCGAGCTGCGCCCGGTGGTGATCGCCGCCGATCAGCGCGTGGAGTACGGCAAGGTGATGGAGGTGATGGATCGACTGCAGATGGCTGGCGTGCAGCGTATCGGCCTGCTCACGAAGGCCAAGGGCGGCAACTGATGCAGGCCGTGCAGCGGCCCGGTTATCTGCTTCCCGCGGCCCTCGCCGCCGTTGTCCACCTGCTGTTCGGGGTCTTTCTGGTGCTGGGTCTTGCATGGCAGACCAGGCCGCCCGAGCGGGTGGAAGTGGAACTCGTGGCGGCGCTGCCCGACAGCCCCCGCGCCCCGGTTCCAGCCCCGCCGCCACGCGCGCCTGAACCCGAGCCCAGGCCCGTGCCACCCGAGCCCGGGCCGGTCCCACCCGAGCCCAGGGCAGTCCCACCCGAGCCCGGGCCGGTCCAGCCCAAAACCCAGGTCCGGCCCGCGCCCGATCCGCCGGCAGCCAGGCCCGGCATCGCCCTGCAGGAGCAACGCGAGCGGGAGCTGAAACTTCAGGAGCGCAAAGCTGCCGAAGCGCGCGAGAAAGCCGAGCAGCGCAAGGAGGAAGAGGCGCGCCGCAAGGAGCAGGAGCGCCAGCGCTTGGAGGCGGCTCGGGCGGCGGAGGAGGAGCGTCGGCGCCAGGAAGAAGCGCGCCGCGCCGAGGACGCCAGACGGCGTGCGGACGAAGCGAGGCGGCAGGAAGACCTGAGGCAGGCGACGCTTGCCCAGGAGCGCGCCAACGAAGAAGCGCGCCGTGCGCGCGACCGTGCCGAGGCCGATAGGCGGGCGGCGGCCCAGGCGGCCGCGGCGGCGCAGAAGATGATCGACGAATACACGGCCCGGATCCGCAACGCCATCCGGGACCGGCTGGTGGTGCCCCCCGGCATCGAAGGCAACCCTCAGGCGGAGTTCGAAGTGAAGTTGCTCAAGAACGGCACCGTTGCCACCGTCCGGCTGGTGCGCGCCAGCGGCTCCAGCGCGTACGACCGGGCCGTGGAGCGGGCCATCGATCTGGCTCAGCCGCTGCCGTTGCCCGACGACCCGGAAGTGTTCTCGCAGATGCGTGATCTGAAGCTGCTGTTTCGTCCGCGGGATTGAAACCTCGCCAGCCTATAATTTGCCCATGTCTGAAACACTGGTCTCTTGTGCGCGTCGCAGCCTGATCCGGGCGGCTGGGGCCACCGCCGCGATGGCCTTCGCGCCTTGGGCGCGCGCGGCGCTCACCATCGAGATCATCGGCGGCAGCGGCCGGGAAATCCCCATCACCGTGCTGCCTTTCGTCAATCAGGACCGTCACGCTGACAAGGTGAGCGAGATCGTGCTCGCAGACCTGCTGCGCAGCGGCCTGTTCCGCGAAAGGTCCGCCGGCTGGATGCCCAGATTTCCCTCCGAGCCCGAAGAGGTGGACTGGCGTAACTTCGGCAACCGCGGCGTGGAAAACCTTGTCATGGGCAACTTGACGGAGCGCTCTGACGGCCGCGTCGTCGTGCGTTTCCGGCTCATGGACGCCCTCAAGAAGACGCAGCGCAACGGTTTTGTGTTTACCGTGCCCGCCAGCCATTTACGCGGCACGGCCCATCGCATTGCCGACGCCGTCTACGAAGCGCTCACCGGTGAGCCGGGCGTGTTTTCCACGCGCATCTGCTATGTGGTGCGTGGCCGCGGGCGCTTCGAGCTGCATGTGGCCGACGCCGACGGCGCCAATGCGGATTTCATTTTTTCCCATCCCGAGCCTATCGTCTCGCCAGCGTGGTCGCCGGACGGATCGCGCATCGCCTACGTGTCCTTCGAAAACAGGAAGCCCATGGTGTTCGTGCAGGACGTCGCTGACACCAGCCGGCGATTGCTGGCCAACTTCGAGGGCGCCAACAGCTCGCCGGCCTGGGCGCCCGACGGTGAGCGGCTCTCTCTCACGCTCACCCGCGATGGCGCGGCTCAGGTCTACACCATGCGCGCGGATGGCACCGATCTCGTCCGCCTCACCAACTCGCCCGGCATTGACACCGAGGCCCACTGGTCGCCCGACGGCCGCACCCTCCTTTTCACCTCCGACCGCGGCGGCAGCCCGCAGATCTACCGCATGCCGGCCAGCGGCGGCGGCGCCGAACGCGTCACCTTCGAGGGTAACTACAACGTCACCCCGCGCTGGGCGCCTGACGGCCGCAGCTTCTGCTTCATCCAGCGCAATTCCGGGCGCTACAACGTGGCAATCCAGGAACTGGGTAGCCGCAACGCCCAACTGCTCACGGACGGTCGCAATGACTCATCCCCCAGCTTTTCCCCCAACGGCCGCATGATCCTCTACGCCTCCGAGCTTAACGGGCGAGGCATTCTCGCGGCTGTGTCGCGCGATGGCCGCATCAAGCAGCGCCTCTCCGAGTCGAGCGGCAGCGTGCGCGAGCCGGCCTGGGGGCCGTTGTCGAAATCCCGTTGAAACCCACCGAGGAAACCGCCATGACCAAACGAATCCTGCTGTTGTCGATGCTGGCGCTGTTGACCGCCGGTTGCGCGAGCCAGGACATCAAGGAGCAAAGCAAGGCGAACGTGGAGCAGCGCGACCTCCTCGAAGCGCAGCGCAAGAAGGAGGCCGAGGAGCGCCGCGTAGCCGCCGTCCAGCGCGAGCAGGAAGAGCTCAGCCGCCGCCTGCGCGAGGAGGAGGAGCGCCGCCGCCGCGAACAGGAGGCCGTCGAAGTGAGGCCCCTGCCCGGCGGCAGCGAGTCCGGGCGGCCGCTGACCGATGCCGCCAGTCAGTTGCGCGATCCTTCGAGCCCGCTTTCCAAGCGCAGCATCTTGTACGACTTCGACAAGTTCGAAATAGCGGGTGAGTACCGAGACCTCGTGGATCTGCACGCCAGGTTCTTGCTCGACAACCCGAAGTTCAATCTGCGCGTCGAAGGCAACTGCGATGAGCGCGGATCCACCGAGTACAACCTCGCCCTTGGCCAGCGGCGCGCCGATGGCGTCAAGCGTGCCATGGTGTTGCTCGGCGTACCCGCTAACCGCATCGAGGCCGTGAGCTACGGCGAGGAAAAACCGAAGGCACTGGGCAAGGACGAGGATTCCTACGCCGAGAACCGCCGCAGCGACCTAATCTACCCCGACGTGGACAAGTAGCCCTGCGGGCCCGGACATGCGCGCGTCGTTCACCCTCGCGCTTGCGCTGGTGGCCGTGACGGTGCCGTCCGCCGCTCAGCAGCCTGCCGCTCAGCAGCCCGTGGCGCCCAGGCCAGTGGCCGCGCCTAGCGAGAATCGCGTGTTGCTGGATTTGTCCGGGCAGATCGATGCCCTCGCCCGCCAGTTGCGCGAGTTGCGTGGCACCTTCGAGGAGACCGGCAACCGCCTGGACGTCCTGAAGGACCGGCAGGAGAAGTCTGATCGCCGCCAGGGGGACCTCTACAACGACATCGACGCGCGCGCGCGGCGGCTTGAACAGCTAGCCAGGGAGGATGCCGATGTGCGCAAGAAGCTCGCTGCACAGCTCGGCGACCTGGAGATCCGCCTCAAGAAGCTTGAAGCGGCAGCCCAGGCGGCCGCGCCCGCCGCCGCCCAGCAGTTCGCCGACGTGGACTCGCGGCTCAAGAGGCTCGAAGCTGCCGGCGCCACCGCGGTCGCATCCGGCCCAACTGCGCTGGGCGACCTGGATGCGCGCCTCAGGAAGATCGAGGCTGCAGGCCCTCCCCCCGCTAGCCTCACCCAGCTTGGCGAACTTGATCTTCGCCTGAAGAGGCTCGAGTCGGCTGCGATTGCCGCACCAGCGGCCACGGCGGCCACGCCACCCGGTGTGGCGTCCACACCCGCCGCCGGCGCCGCCCCGGCTCCTGGCGAGGCGGAGCCCGCCCGGCCAGCCTATGAGGCTGCGCTCGCCAAGCATCGGGCTGGAGATTCCGCGGGCGCGGTGCAGGATTTCCGGGCGTTCCTGCGCTCCAATCCGCGCCACGAACTGGCCCCCAACGCCCAGTACTGGCTCGGCGAAGCCCACTTCCGGCTCGGCGATCATGCCAACGCCATCGCTGCGATGCAGAAGCTGCTGGTGGCCTATCCCGACACCCTGAAGGTGCCCGACGCCATGCTGGTGCTGGCCAATGCCCAGGTTCAATCGGGCGACAGCGCGAGCGCCCGCCGCACTCTCGAAGACCTGATCGCCAGGCACCCCATGTCCGACGCGGCGGAAAAAGCGCGGCAGCGGCTTCCCAGGCTCAAGTAGCCTTGCCCGCGGGGTCCGCGTGAAAACAAACGCTTGCGATGCTCCGTGGGCCGTCTTCGCGTTGACACCCCAAGGGTCGGCCAATAGAATGCGCGTTTTTTTTCGACGGGTGGTTAGCTCAGTCGGTAGAGCAGCGGACTTTTAATCCGTTGGTCGCGAGTTCGAGTCT
>DAIPHN010000224.1:0-4913 GCA_036771335.1 Burkholderiales bacterium | reverse complement strand
GCACCGTTGCAGCTCCACCGACGAGATCAAGAAGGCGTACCGCAAACTCGCCAAGATCTACCACCCAGACAAGGTGCGAATCGCCCGCCACCGCCAACACTGCGAGACACCGCCGCCTCCCACTCTTGCGCGGCGCGCCACTGCACCTGGCCGGCCTGGTGCTGGCGCAACTGGTCAAGGCTCAGGAAGCGGCCCGCATCCACGGCGAATAGCACGCCCGCCAGCAGGATGAGCACGGCGAGTACGGCAATCCGGCTGCGGGTCATGGAGGGAGGGAGGGAGGGATGGACAGGCTGGCTGCAGCCGCGCAGTGTAGCCGAGGGCATGCCGGGTCGGGCCGCCGGGCGTCAGCACGCCGTACGGCTCGCCGTGCGATGCCCTGCGCGACTTCGGCCGCGCCGTGGCCCCGCCGGGTGAGGCACCGCGCGCCGCGTGCGCGGGAAGGGTCAGTCGGTCGCGCCCGGTGCCTTCACCGGCCGCGCCGTGTGGGTGAACGACCCGGCGGGCGGCAGGTCGTCGCAAACGGGACGCGAGCCCGAATAAGCTACCCGGTCGGGGCTGTGCACGCTCTGCAGGTATTGCTTCTGCAAGGCGTAGGCCTCCAGTTCGCGCTGATACCAGCGCTCGCAGGCAGCCATGGCGGACAGTTCGTGACCGACCTCCTGCAGGTAATGGACGATCTCGTGGAGAAGGATCGAGCGGTGGAACAGGTTGGTCTCCGGCCGCAAGTCCTCGGCGATGAGAATGCCGCGGGTGGGCTCATACATGGCGGATACCCCGCATCGGGTGCCCTCCGGGCAGGCGAGGCTCTCGAGCACCGGACGTGGCATGCGGCTCACCATGGGCAGGGCAGCGGGCTTGCGGTACTTGGACATGCGCACCGCCGTGCGCACCAGATGCTCGGTGAGCTCCCGCAAGTCTTCCATGGGACCAGTGTCGCGCGGGTTGTCATATTCCGTGCTGCCCTCATCGCGATAGGTACCGTAACCGCCGGTGGAAAGAGGAGCCCTGCCGGCCGCTTCCGCGGCCACCCCGTAGAACGCGCAGGCCACGAGGATGAGGGAAATGCAGCGTCTCAGCATGATGGACCCCTCTTCAACGGCCGGTGCACCGGAGCCCGCGCGAGGCGCTCCGCACGACACCGGTACCACCGGGATAACCGTGACCGCACCTCGCGCTACCACGGGGCGCCGCCGCCAGGAGCGCATGCACCTGGAGCGTCGCGTGGCTGCCCGGATTCAAGGCGGGTCCTGCAACATAAATGAGGCACGAAGCAAGCCAACCCCGAACCCGCGTCACTCAGGCATCCGATCCGGAAGACGCACGGCCCTTCTGGGGGCGTGCGAACTTGCGATCCAGCTCGGCGGTGCGGGCATCACCCCGGGTACGCTCCTCCTTGCTGAGCAAACCGGCCGCCTCCTGAAGCAGGCGAGAGTTCTCGACGGCTTCCTCTGCATCCTCTTCGGTGAAGCGCAGCGCGGCCAGGGCGTACCACGCATAGGCTTCCACCAAGTCGGCCTTGGTACCGAGGCCGCGATGCACCAGCCGCCCGACGCTGTGCATGCTGAGGGGGTGGCCGCGCGCCGCGCCGATCTGGTACCAGCGCATGGCCTCCTCGTGGCTCGCGGCCGTGCCGTGCCCCTGCTCGGAGAGGTTGCCGATGTTCCAGTGCGCCAGCGCATCGCCCTCGCGGGCGGCCTCCTGATACCAGGCAAGGGCGTTTTCATAACTTTGTGGTACGCCGTGGCCGTTTTCGTAGAGGTCGCCCAATGCGTTCATGGCCCACGCGTTGCCGCGCTCGGCGGAGCGCATCCACCACTTGAACGCCTCCTCGTAGTCGCGCCCGACGCCGTGCCCGTTGGCGTAGAGCAGCCCGACGTTGTTCATCGCCGGCGTATAGCCGGATCGCGCGGCGTGCTTCCACCAAAGCATGGCTTCCTTGAAATCCTGCTGTACGCCGCCCTGGCCGCGCGCGTACAGCCAGCCGATGTTGGTGGCGGCCTTCGGATCGGAACGGTCCATCAGCTTGGACAGTTTCTTGCCGTCCAGGTACTCGGCGCCCTCTTCGGGGATGGTGAAGGTCTCTTCCTGCTGGCCGGCGTGGCCGGCACCAGCGCCGAGCAGGAGCACGGCAGCGAAGGCGGTGACGTGAAGCTTCAGCGACATGGCGTAATCTCCTCCTTGGGTGGCGGGGGCCGACGGCTGCCCCGACGGCCACCCCGCCATCGCTGCAGACCCAGCTCGGACAATCCCGGACCGTCCCGGGTTCATCGCCCTCAACACGAGCCCCAATCCTGCCATGGCCTTGCCCGCGTTGCGAGCGCGGCCGCCCGGCGCCCCTGGCCCCGACTACGAGCGTCGCAATCAGGACACCAGGTTGCGCGGTGCGCCCGCCGCCCAGGCTTCTATGTTGTCCACCAGCTGGTCCGCCAGGGCCTGCTGAGCCTCGCGGGAAGCCCAGGCCACGTGGGGCGTGAGGATGAAGTTGGGCAGGTGCAGGTCGAGGAGCACGTTGCCTTCCCGGGGCGGCTCGCTGATCAGCACATCGAAGCCGGCGCCGGCGATCGGGCCCTCGCACAGCGCCTTCGCTAGCGCTGCCTCGTCCACCAGCCCGCCTCGCGAGGTGTTCACCAGCAGCGAGCCGGGCTTCATGCGCGCGAGTTGCGCCGCGCCCACCAGGTTGCGGGTCGCCTCCGTGAGCGGGCAGTGCAGCGACAGCACGTCCGCGCGCTCCAGCACCTCCTGGAAGGGGGTGAAGCTCACGCCCTCGACCCGGGGCGGTGCGTGGTCGGCGAACAGCACCTGCATGCCGAAGGCCCGCCCAAGCGCTGCCACAGCCTGGCCGATGGCGCCCTCGCCCACGATGCCCCGCACGGCGCCGTGCAGGTCGTGGATGGGGTGGTCGAGCAGGCAGAACTGGCTGGCCTGCTGCCAGCGGCCCGCCAGCACGTCCTCGCGATAGGCGACGAGATTGCGCCGCAGGGCGAGCACCAGAGCGAACACGTGTTCGGGGACCGTGCGCACCGCGTAGTTGCGGATGTTGGCCACGGCGATGCCGCGGGCGCGGCAAGCGGGCACGTCCACGCAGTCGTAGCCCGTGGCCGCCACGGCGATCATGCGAAGCTGCGGCAGACGCAAGAGCGCCTCCTCGCGCAGCCGCACCTTGTTTACCACGGCCACGGTGGCGCCGGCGAGGCGCTCCGCCACCTCATCCGGCGCGGTGGCGGCGTGATCTACCCAATCGTGCTGGAAGGCTGGGCGCCGCAGGCGCGCCTGCAGCGAATCCCGGTCGAGAAAGACGATGCGGTGGGTCACGGGGCGGGGCGGGGTCAGGCGAGGAAAGCTTCCAGGTCCTGCAGCAGCAGATCCGGCGCCTCCTCGGGAATGAAGTGCCCGCAGGGCAGCGCGCGTCCGCGAACGTCCGATGCCTTGTCCCGCCAGGTGGCCAGCACGTCGAACAGGGCGTCCATCTTGCCGTGCTTGCCCCAGATGGCGAGTACCGGGCAGCGCACCCGCGCGGCCAGGTCGGCCTCGTCGTCGGCGAAGTCGCGGGCGGCCGCAGCGCGGTAGTCCTCCAGGCCCGCGCGGATCGTGCCGGGCAGGCGGAAGACGCGCAGGTAATCCTCGAAGGCCGCCTCGTCGATGGCACCGGCTTCCGAGGACAGCGCCCGGAACATGAAGCGCAGGAAGGGCTCGCTCGAGGCCTGCATCATCACCTCGGGCAGGTCGGGTACCTGAAAGAAGAACCAATGCCAGTACGCCGCCGCCAGTTCCCGGCCGGTGTTGCGAAACACCGTGTGGGTGGGCACGATGTCCAGCACACACAGCTTCGTGACGGCATCCGGCTGGTCGAGGGCCAGGCGATGCGCCACCCGCGCGCCGCGATCGTGGCCAACAACGGCATAGCGCCCGTGGTCCAGCGCCAGCATCAGCTCGTGGATGTCGCGCGCCATGGTCTTCTTGTCGTAGCCGTCGCGCGGCTTGTCCGAATCGCCGTAGCCGCGCAGGTCGGGCACCACCACGCTGAAGCGCCGCGCCAGTTGCGGCGCCACCTTGCGCCACATGATCCCGCTCTGCGGGTAGCCGTGCAGCAGCACCAGCGCGGGGCCGGCGCCAGCCGTCCAGACGTGCAGCCGGGTGCCGTTGGCGCGCACGAAGCGCGCGGCAAACCCGGGCATGAAGTGCGAGTCCGCCATGTCAGCGGCCTTTCAGCCACGCGTCGAGCCGCGCCACGCCCTCGGCGAGCACCTCGATGGGCTTGGGATAGGAAAAGCGCACGTGGGTGGCAGCGCCGTGGCTGCCGAAGTCCACCCCGGGGGCGATCGCCACGCCGGCCTGCTCCAGGGCATCGAGGCAGAAGCGATAGCTGTCATCGGTGAATCGCGCGCAGTTGGCGTACAGGTAGAAGGCCCCCTGGGGCTCCACGGGGATCGAAAAACCCATTTCCCGCAGGCGCGGCAGGAGGTAGTCGCGCTGGGCGCGAAAGGCCTCGCGGCGCCGCTCGTGCACGGCCACCGCCTCGGGCGAGAAGGCAGCCACGGCCGCCTCCTGGGCGATGTGGGAGGCGGAGATGAACAGGTTCTGGGCGAGCTTTTCCACGTCCTCTACGAAGGCCTCGGGCATCACCAGCCAGCCAAGCCGCCAGCCCGTCATGCCGAAGTACTTGGAAAAACTGTTGATCACGAAGGCGTCCTCAGCGAACTCGAGCACCGTGCGGTCGGCCCCGGCGTAGGTGAGTCCGTGATAGATCTCGTCCACGATGAGCGTGCCGCCCCGGGCCCGCACCTCGGCGTGGATCGCCCGCAGTTCGTCGAAAGGGACGCTGGTGCCGGTGGGGTTGGAGGGGTTGGCCAGCGTCACGGCGCGGGTGCGGGGCCCCCAGTGGGCCCGCACCGGCGGCGCAGTGGGCGGGG
>DAIPHN010000223.1:0-4941 GCA_036771335.1 Burkholderiales bacterium | reverse complement strand
CCACCGGACGAAGCGCGCGCGCCTCGCGGAGCAGCGGCGCCATGCCGGCCTCGCGCTCGTCCAGCTCCAGCGCGAAGGCGGCCACCTCGGCGGCGCGCTCGGCAGGCAGCACGATCACGCCATCCTCGCTCCCCACCACGTAGTCGCCGGGGCGCACGCGCACGCCCGCGCAATCGAGCTCCACGCTGCGAGCCACGCTCACGTGCCGGCCCACGCAGGCGGCGGCGCTGATGCCTCGGGCGAACACCGGCATGCCGATGGCGCGCAACTCGGCCACGTCGCGTACCGCCGCATCGCACACCAGCGCGGCCATGCCGCGGGCGTGGGCCGCCTCGGCCATGAGCCCGCCCACGGCGGCCACGGCCAGCCCTTCCTCGAGAACGATCACGCCCACCTCGCCGGGACGCGACTCGTCGATCATGCCCACCGAGTCGCGCAACGCGGCTTCGCGCGTGGCCTGTGCACGGGGCGCGGGGCGCAGCAGCGCCGTGGCCGCGCGGCCCGCGAAGGCGCCGCCGACCACCGGACGCATATCCGGCAGCATGCACGCCGGAACGCCCAGCAGGGCATCCACGGCGTCGGAGAGCGACGCGATAGCGGCGCGGCGCAGGTCGGCGATGAGGCGAGTTTCGGTATCGTTTTGCACGGGCGGCGCGAAAGACACGGCGAAGCCGATTCTAGTCCCCCGACGGGATGCTGGGCGTTGCCCGTGACGGGCCACCTATAATCGGTCGTTTTCGCGACGGGCGAAGGCGCGCCGCCTTTCTTCGCAGACAAGCCATTGCCGAACCCACTCATCCAAGCCGCTTCGCGCGCCCTGCCCGCGATGCTGCTGGCGCTGGCCACCGCGCTGCCGGCCCAAGGGCAGGCGGCGGATGCACCTTCCAAGGCGCAGAGCCTGCGCGACAGCTTCGGCGGCTGCCTGCGCCTGGGCGCCGGTGCAGACACATCCGCTCGGGTACCGTGCGCCACCCGCGCCCCGCCAAGAGCTGCGCCAGCAGCAGCGGCCCCGGTGGTGCGCACCCGGCGCGACCTGCTGCCGCCACCGCCGCCGCCGCTGCTACCGCCACCGCCACCCTTGCCGCCCGAGCTGCCACCGCTGGTGCCCGAAGCACCGGAGGAGGCCGGCATCGACCCACTGCTCTATCCGCCGCCGTCCGCGCGGGATGCGCTGGCGCCTTCACCGCAGTGGACGAACGAGCCGGCGGCGCTCGATCCGCCTCCATCCGAGCTAACCGCCGATGCGGCTCACGCGGCGCCGCCACCCGCGGCCCCGCGGCAGGATGGCGCGGTGGAGACGGTTGTGCTGGGCGCCGAGTCGCTCTTCCAGCTCTCCAGCGCCGTGCTGCGCCCCGAGGCGCGGCTGGAGCTCGACTCGCTGGCGGCCGCCATCCGCGCCTTTCCCGTGCGCGGCGTGCGTGTCATCGGCCACTCCGACCGCAGCGGCCCGGCGGCGCGCAATCTCCGCCTGTCGCGGCAGCGGGCCGAGGCGGTGCGGACTCACCTCGTACGCCGGGGTATCCCGGCGTCGCTGATTGTGGCCGAGGGCCGGGGCTCCGCCGAGCCGCGCACCCAGCCTGCCGACTGCGAGGGCGTGGAGCGCGCACGGCTGGCGGGCTGCCTGCAACCCGACCGGCGCGTGGAGGTGGAGGTACGGCGCTAGCCTCACCCGCGGGCGGGGCGCGGCTGGCGCGACTTCGTTGTTGTTGCCGTGAAGCGATGAGAGGATTCGAATGGACGCAAGGTTGCAGACAGGTTCATCCGTCACGGGCGACGCCGCCCGCCGGGCGCGGGAGCGGCGGCCGTGAAGCTGGTGATCAAGCGCGTGGACGACGACGACCGGCTGGCGCCCCTACGCGCCTTGCTCGCCCCGGAATGGACCGTGCAGGTGGCCGACGCGGCGGACAGCGCGGCCTTCGCCGCCGCCCTGGCGGATGCGGATGCCGTGATCTCCATGAACTGGCCGCCCGCCTCGGCCGCCGCACCGCGCCTGCGCCTGCTGCAGCTGCCGGGCGCCGGGACCGACGACATCCACTTCGCCAGCGTTCCGCCCACGGCGGCGGTGTGCAACGCCTTCGAGCACGAAATCGGCATCGCCGAGTACGTGCTGGCAGCCATGCTGGAATGGACTATCGGTCTGCGCCGCCTGGACGCCGAGTTCCGCCAGGGCCGTTGGTACGGTTCGTGGCTGTGCGGCCCGCGCCACGGCGACCTGTACGGCAAGACGCTTGGCATTCTCGGCTACGGGCGCATCGGACGGGAGGTGGCGCGGCGCGCCCGCGCTTTCGGCGTGCGGGCGATCGCTGCCAGCCGCACACCCGGCCCGGGCGACGGCTGGGTGGAAGCGGTGCGGCCCATGGATGCCCTGCACGCGGTGTTGGGGGAATCGGACTTCGTGCTCGTGACCGTTCCGCTGTCGGAGGACACCCGCGGCCTGATGAACGCCGCCGCCTTTGCCGCCATGCGCCCCCACGGCGTGCTCATCAACGTGGGCCGCGGCGCCACCGTGGACGAAGCGGCGCTCTTCGAGGCCTGCCGCGCCCGGCGTATCGGCGGTGCCGTGCTCGACACCTGGTACCAGTATCCGCCCCAGGGCGGAGGCACCATCCCGGAGATGCGGCCCTCGCGCTTTCCGTTCCACGAACTGGACAACGTGATCATGACGCCGCACGCCTGCGCCTGGAGCGAGGCCCTCGCCGCCCGCCGCTGCCGGGCCATGGCGGACAACCTCAACCGCCTCGCGCGCGGTGAGGCGCTGCTCAATGTGGTGCGGCCGCCGCTTCAGACACAACCCCAAGGAGACCATTCATGACCGCCAGCCGCGACACCGCAGGATTTATCTGGGAACTGTGGAGCCACCGGCGGCGCGTGAGCGCCCTGCCCGCCGCACTGCGCCCCGCTTCGTTGGAGCAGGGTTTTGCCGCGCAATGCGAACTGCCCGCCATCACGGGCCAAGCGCGCGCCGGCTGGAAGATCGCCGCCACCAGCACGGCTGGCCAGGCCCACATCGGCGTGGACGGCCCGCTGCCGGGCACGCTGCTCGCGGGACGGGTGAGCCCCTCGCCGGCGCGCTTCAGCCTGGAGGGCAACCTGATGCGCGTGGCGGAACCGGAGTTCGCCTTCCGCATGGCCCGTGCACTGCCGCCGCGCACGGCCGAGTACACGCAGGACGAAGTGCTCGCGGCTGTGGGCTCGCTGCACCCGGCCATCGAGATTCCCGACTCGCGCTTCGAGGACTTCGCCCGCGTTGGCGCTGCGCAACTGGTGGCCGACAGCGCCTGCGCGAGCTGGTTTGCCTGGGGCGCGGCGGCACCCGAATCATGGCGTCAAACCGACCTGGCGCAGCACCCCGTGCCCGTGGCGGTGAACGGTGCGCCCGTGGGCGTGGGCCGCGGCAGCAACGTGCTGGGCGACCCGCGCATCGCCCTCACGTGGCTCGCCAATGCGCTGTCTCGCCTGGGCTGCGGCCTGGGCGCCGGCGAGATCGTCACTACCGGCACCTGCCTGGCGCCCGTGGCCATCGCGCCGGGCGACACGGTTGTGGCCGACTTCGGGCCCCTCGGCCGGGCGGAGGTGTCCTTTCCGCCGTGAAGCGCGCGGCGCACCGCCTACACCGTGGCCACGGGTGTGACGGGCGAACCCACCGCGCCCGGCAGGCGCAGCGGCGGCGCGGTAAGCAGAAAGCGCGTGCGCCGGTGGGCGCGCAGCCAGGCGGCCAGATCCTTCAGCCACCACAGCTCGCCCAGCGGTACGCCTAGGCGGAACAGGCAGTGCTGGTGCAACGGCAGATGGGACGAGGCGCCCGGCACATCGCGCGCCGGGTAGAACTCCACGGCGTAGTTGTCGGCGCAGATGGCGGCGATGCCGCTGTCGGTGATCCACTGCAACAGGGCCTCGTCGCGGCCGTCCAGGCCCATGGCGATGGCGTCGAGACGGGCGGCATCGGGCTGGCGGTTCATGGCCAGGATTTCGTCGGCGAAGCCGGTGCGAATCACAAGCAGATCACCCGGCTCCACCTCCACCCCGTCGGCTTCCAGCACGCGCATCAGGTCGGCGTGGGACAGCGCCCGGCGCGCCAGCCCGAAGTGCTGCAGGAAATCCACCATCACGGCGCGCCCCTGGATGGGCTTGGCAGCGAAGTTGGCGATGGAGAGCTTCAATGCCCCCATGTGCTCGCCGCAGGGCTCCTCGCCGTGATCGTGGTGCACCACCGGCCCCACCACGTCCACATTGGCGCGAAAGCCGTTGTAGTAGACCATCTCGGGCACGCCGTCGCCGTCGGCGTCGTACCAGGCGCCCACATGGGCCAGCGAATCCCACTGGGTGCTGTACTGGAGCGTGAGCTGCACCTGGTCGTCGCTGACCACATCGGTGCTGTGCCCGTTCTCCTTGCGCAGCGGGAAGTTCATGTTGGGCTTGCCCATGCGCTGCGTGGGCTCGAGCCGCGGCGGCCCGCGGCGCGGATTGAGCACCCGCCCGCCGGGATAATCCAGCGGCAGGGACAGGCAGAAACTCAGCCCATCGCGTACTTCGGCAACACCCTGGCGCACCTTCTCCGGGGTGAGCAGGTTGATGCGGCCCAATTCGTCGTCGGGGCCGAAATCACCCCAGGTGGATCCCGGCGGACGCTGCCGCCAGCGAGGATTGGACATGGTGGGGGCTCCTGGTGGGTTTTGGGGCGCGGTTAACCGGGTTTAGGACGCGCCTTCTCATGCATGGCGCCAAGGCATGCCGAGAGCGGACTGATACCCACCCGCTTGTGCTTGACGGAGGTGACCCGTGACCCGCGCCGCGGCCACCAAGCGTTGAAGCCGTGCCTTGGCAGCGCTGAATTTGAGCAGGCCAGACTCGTAGGCTTCCAGTACTTCAAGCTCATTGGCATGCAGCTTAGGGAAACTCTGAATAAATTCGCGCCATCGCTGTCATAGGCGTCGACCTGTT
>DAIPHN010000222.1:0-4974 GCA_036771335.1 Burkholderiales bacterium | reverse complement strand
GGTGCGCGCCGATGGCCGCTGCCGGCCCGACCATGCCCGCGAGGCCCGGCGCCGGCTGCTGGGCGAAGGAGGGCGCGGCGACCGCATCGCGTTGCTGGACACCATGGGCATGGGCGGCGCGCCCTCGTTCCAGGACGCTGCCGCGGCCCTGGCGGCGGCCGAGGCGCTGCAACCCGCGGCCGCCGGACGGCCGCGGCTGCCCGACCTGGCTGCGCTGGCCGGGGCGGTGGCCGGGACGCCGGTGCTGTTCATCACCGACGGCGTGTGGCCCCAGGCGCTGCCAGCCGATGCGCGCACGGTGTCGGTGTTCGAACCCGCTGCCAACGTGGGCATTACGGCCTTCGAGGTGCGCGCCGCGGCCACGGATCCGCGTCGTTTCGAGGCCTTCGTGGAGGTAGCCAATGCGGGCAGCGAGGCCGCGCAGGTGCGCGTGTCCATCGCCGGGGCAGGCCGCGAGCCCGTGCAGCGCGACCTCACCGTGCCGGCGCGCGATTACCGCGCCTTCAGCGTGCCCGTGAGCGGCTTCGCGGGCGGCGCGCTGCGCGCCACGGTGCGCTCGCCGGGCGATGGCTTTCCCGGTGACGATGCCGCCTGGGCGTTCCTGCCCCTGAATCGATTCCTGCGGGTGGCGCTGGTGACGGCGGGCAACCCTTCTCTGGAGCGTGCCCTGAGGCTCGACGCCCGCCTGCGGGTGGAGGTTTTACCGCCAGCGAGCTTCCGCGGCCGCGAGGCTGTGGACCTGTACGTGTTCGACCGTTTCGCGCCCGCCGAGGCGCCGGATGCTCCAGCGCTGCTGTGGCGCCCGCTGCGCGCCCCCTGGCTGCCCGCGCTGCTGGCCGAGCGCACCAAGCCCGTGGTGGAGACCTGGCTGGAAGGGCATCCGGCGCTGGAGAACGTGTCGTTGCGCGATGCGCAGATCGAGCGTGCCGCGGCCTTCGACCTGCCCGTTGCGGCTGCCGCTGGCGCGGGACCGGACGCGCCATGGGCGGCGCTGGCGCGCGCGGGCGACGGGACGGCGCTGGTGGCGGCCGCGGCGGCCGCGCCGCGGCGGCTGGCGATGGGCTTCGCGCTTGAGGATTCCGCCTTCGCGGCCACGGCCTCCTTCCCGGTATTCGTGGCCAACGCCGTGCAGTGGCTGTCCGACGAGCCGCCGGCGGTGGTGCGTGAACCGGGCACCGTCACCGTGCCCATGGAGAACGCCCGCATCTTCACACCCGATGGCGACACCCCGCCCGTGCGGCACGTGCCCGGCGCGACGCGCGTGGAGGCGCGCGAGGCCATGCTGTTCACGGCCGAGGGTCCGCAGGGGCGCATGCGTGTGATCGCCCAGTCGCTGGACGCGTCGCGCAGCGACGTGAACGCCTCAGCGCTGGCGGCCACGCCGCTGCCTGATGCCCGCGGCGGGCGCTCCTCGGCGCCCCCGTGGTTGTGGCTGCTGGCCCTGGGCGGCCTGCTGATGCTGGTCGAGTGGCTGGCGTGGAACCGGCGGGTGACCGAGTGAGGCGGGTGTGAGCGCGCGCCTCACCGTGGAGGCCTGGTGGCCGCTGCTGGCGCTGGCGCTGGCGCTGCCGCTGGTGTGGCGGGCGGGGCGGCGTTCGCGCCCCGGCCTCGCCCAGGAGCGCCTGCGGCCTTTGCTGGTGCTGCGCGTGACCGCGCTCGCCTGCGTGGCGCTGGCGCTCATGCGGCCGGCATGGCTGGCGCCCGGCGCCCAGGTGTCGGTGGTGTACGCGCTGGACGTGTCGCGCAGCGTGGCGCCAGCCTTCTAGGGTGCGGCCATCGAATGGATGGCCGCTGCCGATGCCGCTGGCCAGCCGGCGCGCTCGCGGGTGCTGGCCTTCTCCGACCGGGTGCGCTTTGCCGATTCGCCCGCGGCGCTGCTGCGCACGCCGCTGGCTGACCAGCCCGTGGCGGTGCGGGGCGCCGATGCACCCCTGGCGCGCTCGGTGACCAACCTGGAAGCGGCCCTGGATGGCGCCTGGCTGGGGCTTGAGCCCGATGCCGTGAAGCGCGTGGTGCTCATGACCGATGGCAATGCCACTGCCGGCGACACCTGGCGCGCCGTGGAGCGGCTGCGCCGCGAGGGTGTGCGGGTGTTCACCGTGCCGGCGATGGTGAGCGCCGGCAACGATGCCTGGGTCGAGGGGCTCGACCTGCCCGTGGACCCGCGCCGCGATGAGCCTGTCCTGGCCACGGTGCGGGTGTACAGCCAGTCGCGCCAGCTGGCGCGGGTCTGGATCGCCCGTGGCAGCCGCGACATTGCCAGCCAGCAGGTGACGCTGGCGCCGGGCCTGAACCGCGTGGTGCTCACGGTGAAACTGCCCGAGGCCGGTCCGGTGCCGCTCACCGCCCGCGTGCAACCGCGCCTGGCGGCAACGCAATCCGCGGCGCAGCCGGCGGCGGCAGGCGTCACGCAGACGGTCACCGTGGGAGAGCGTCCGCGGGTGCTGCTGGTGCAAGGCAGCGCAGCCGCCGGTGGCGCGCTGCCGGAGGTGCTGCGCAAGCAGGGCCTTGAGGTGGCGCAGGCGGCGCCGGGCGAACTGCCGCGCGAGGTGGCGGGCCTCGCGGGGCGCGACGTGGTGGTGCTCGACGATGTGGCCGCACGCGACGTGGCGCCCGAGACCATGACGGCGCTCGAGCCCTGGGTGCGCGATCAGGGCGGTGGCGTGCTGTTCGTGGCCGGGCCCAACACCTACGGCGAGTCGGGCTGGCGCGACTCGCCCCTGGAGCGGGTGCTGCCGGTCACTTTCGAGGCGCGCGAGAAGCGCCGCGACATGGCGCTGCTGATCGTGCTCGACCGCTCCTACAGCATGAAGGGCCGCAAGCTCGATCTCGCCAAGGCCGCCACCCTGGGCGCGCTCGACCTGCTCGACGAGAACCACCGCTTCGGCGTCATCACCTTCGACGCCCAGCCCGAGATGACGGTGCCGCTTGCGCCGGTGCGCGGCAAGCGCCGCGCGGAAGACCTCATCTCGCGCTTCACCGCCAGCGGACAGACCAACATCTATCCCGCGCTGCAGACCGCCTACCGGGTGCTGGCCGACCAGAAGGACGTGCGCTCGCGGCACGTGATCCTGCTCTCCGACGGCGACACCCAGCCGGCGGATTTCCAGCGGCTGGTAAAGCGCATGGCAGACAACAACATCACCGTCACCACCGTGGCCATCGGCGCCGAGGCCGACAAGGCACTACTGGAGAACATCTCCAGGTGGGGCAACGGCCGCTTCTACTTCACCGAGAGCGCCGAGCGCGTGCCGAAGATCTTCATCGAGGAAACCCAGCGGCTGGTGAACGAGAGTTTCGTGGAGGAGCCCGCCCGCGCCGTGCCGCGCCGCCAGGCAGAACTGCTGCGCGGCATCGACTTCGAGGCGGCCCCGCTGCTGAAGGGCTACGCCAGCCTCAAGGCGCGCGAGGCCGCCGAAGTGACCCTTTCCACCGAAAGCGGCGCGCCGCTGCTCGCGCGCTGGCAGGTGGGCCTGGGCCGCGGTGCGGTGTTCGCCTCCGACGCGGGCAACCGCTGGGCGGCGGACTGGCGGACGTGGAAGGGTTTCGGTCCGTTCTGGTCGCAGCTGGCCCGCGAGGTGATGCGGCGCGAGCGCTCCGAAACCGGCAGCCTGGAGGTGAGGCGCGAGGGCGGCGTGGTGAGCGTGAGTCTGTCGGCACTGGGTCCCGACGGCGCCTTCCGCGATGGCCTCGCCCCCGCCGTGCGGGTGAGCGTGCCGGGCGCGGCGGCGCGCACGCTGCGGCTGCGGCAGGCGGGCCCCGGGCGTTACGAACTCCGCCTCCCGGACGATCCGGCGGCCGAGGGCGCGGCGGCGCGCTTCGAGCTGCTCGCCGGTGGCGGGGTGGATGCGGGCCTGGTGGGTGCGGCGGGTGTGCGCGACCTGCAGCCGCCCGTGGATGCCGAAGATCGGCTCATGCCCCCCGACCGCGCCCTGCTGCGGGCGATCGCGGACAACACGGGCGGGCGCTACGCACCCAGGCCCGCCGAGGTGTTCGACCCCATGGGCGATACGGTGCGCCTGAACCGTCCCCTGTGGCCGTGGCTCGCCGCCCTGGGCCTGCTGCTGTGGCTCGCCGATCTCGCGCTGCGCCGGATGCCCTCCCGGGCGCGGGGCTGAGGCCGGCGGCAGAACGCCGCGCAGGCGCCGTGGTCTGGATTAACCTATTGCTTCGCTCACATCGCCGGGTGCCCGCCGCCATGCATCGCCTGCTCGCTCTCCTGCCCATCCTTCTGCTGGTGTGCCTTGCACCGCCCGGCGCCGTTGCCGCCGAGACGGCGTCCATGCTCCGCGTGGAGTACCGCCTGGTGGCCTTCGGCATAGACCCCAACGGCTTCGAGGGCGCCCCGCGGAGGCTGTGGCGCGTGGGCACTTCCCAGTTGCGCTACGAGGAACCCATGAGCCCTGCCACCGGCGCGCAGCTGCTGGTGGTGGTGTCCATGCCCGATGCGTGGTTCATCGACTCCGCCGCCCGGCGAGGCACCCTCCGCAAAGACCCGGATCCCGCCGGCAAGGTGAAGTTTCCCGCCTTCTCGCCGCAGTTCGGCGAGGACATTGGAAAGATGGAACTCGGTTTCGAGCAACAGTGGTTCGCCGAGCGCAAGGCGGTGGATGCCGGCGAGCGCGTGGTCCAGGAGGTGGACTGCCGCCTGCAGACGGTGGAGGCGGATGGCAAGAAGGTGACCCTGTTCACGCGCAAGGCCGACGGACTGCCTTACCAGGTGGTGGTGGAGTCGCCGGAGCGCGCCGTGGCGGTGCGCTTCCTGCGCTACGAGCGCGGCCTGGCGGTGGACAAGAGGTTGTTCCAGCCGCCCGCCGAGGTGGAGATTCAGGCCGAACCCCCGGCCGCGAAGCAGTAACCTCGGCTTGAAGCAGCAGACCGGCTCGCGGGAGCGGGGCGCAAGTACGCCAGTATAAGCCCAGCTTACGGCAGTAGCGAATATCGCGCAGCAGGAGCACATACACAGGGGTGGGC
>DAIPHN010000221.1:0-4979 GCA_036771335.1 Burkholderiales bacterium | reverse complement strand
ACCACCACGGGGCGGTCGATGTCGCCCTCGTGGAAGGCCAGCAGCACGTTCTGGCCAATGCGGGGCGTGAAGTGCAGGCCCATGCCGCTGCCGGACTGGGGCTGGGCCACGCGCACCCACAGGCTGGCGCGGGTGGTGGAGGGGCCCATGGCGGGCTGGGTCTGCAGGTCGAGCTGAACGCGGATGCGGCCCTGGGCGTCGGTGTGGATCTCACCGGGGCCGCTGCCGGAGGTGCGGCCTTCGGGGCCCACCACGAGGGCTTCCAGAAAACTCGGCGCGGTGGGGCGAGGGTGCAGGTGCAGGCCATCCACGCCGCGAACCGGCGGGCGCCAGGGCACATCGGCGCGGGTGCAGACGAAGTGGTTGGCGTAGCCGCCTTGCACGAGCTGACGGCGCAGCGGGGCGTCGACCCAACCGGGCATGAGCGACGCCACCCGGCGTTGCGCGGCCTGCGGGCCGGCCAGGGCGTCGCCCAGGCCCTTGGGCAGGTTGTTCAGACCGGCCTCGATGACTTCCGTGACCAGGAAGCGGTGCCGCCGGTCGGGGTCGATGGGGGCACCCAGCCCCAGGCTGGCGCCACCGGCGCGCAGCGCGGCCTGAATGGCGTCGAGCGTGGACTGCGTGAGGTGAAACGTCGTGCCGGGCGACAGCGTGCGCACGGTGCCGTAGCCCAGCCAAGCCTTCTCCCGAGACTCCAGGGCCTGCATGTGCAGCAGGGCGGCGCGGTCGGCCTGGGCGGCGGGGACGAAGGTGCGAAGCGGCGCCGGGTCGTAGTGTTCGAGCCGTGGCGCGTTCTCTCCGCCCACCGCGCCCTGGGTGGGCACGGAGGCGCTGCTGCTGCGGCGCCAGTCGGGGTCATGCGCCAGAACGGTGGCGGTGCTGGCGTGAAAGTGCCGACGGCCGCCGAAGGCCTGGAGGGTGTCCATGGGCTCATCGATGGCCGCACGGTGAAAGCGCAGTCCCCGACCGCCCAGGGCCGAGGCGCTGCTGGGGTCTTCGGGGCAGCTGTCTTCGTTCGGGCTCTCCGCGAGGATCACCAGGCGGTGGCCTCGTGGTGAGCCGGGGTGGCGTTCGAAGCGGTAGATCAACCCCTCTTCGGCCAGCACGCGCTGGACGAAGGCGAGGTCGCTCTCCCGGTACTGGACGATGTAATCGCGAGCTTCGCCGAAGGGGCTCAGCTGCAGGTGCTGGGCCACGTCGGGTGACCAACGCCATTCGCCGATGGCGGCGTGGGCCGACAAGACGCTGTCGATGACCTCCATGACGCTGACGTCTTGCCAGACCTGGCTGCGGCGGTGATGCGCCAGCAGGCCCAGCCAGCTCTGCGCTTCCAGGCGGTAGCGGCTGAAGCCGCCGTCGCTGTCCAGGGCCACGGCGCGGGTGACCACGGCCGCGTGTTCCTGCAGTTCGCCATCGGCGCGGCGCACCTGCAGCAGCACCTCGCGGCCGGTCATGTCCTGAAGGTCGAGGTCGGGCTGCAGCGACAACGCGTGCAAGTGCCATTCGTCCACGCGGTTCAAGCCGCCGCGGTGGCACCAAGCCTCCACCAGCAGATCGCGCAGCGGGCCGTCGCCCTTCAGATGAAACAGGCGGCCCTGGGACGAGAAGCCGCCGACCCAGTCGGTCCAGGCGGGGGCGAGGGCGTCGAGCATGGTGTGTGATGTCCCTGAAGAGGAGCCGATGCGGCAGGCGTGGCTGCAGCGCAGGCCGCTGGACGTCGGGTATGGCCCCTCAGGGCCATGTGATGACGAGGTGCGCCTGGCGTGGTGTGGCGGCGATGACCTGCTGGTGCTCGGCCAGCAGGTTCTGTGTGTAGCTGCCCAACCAGGCGGCCAGCCCGATGTAGGCCGCGAGGGCGGCCATGCCGACCAGGGCGCCCACGGCCCACAGCGGAACATCGTGCCTCAGGCGGTGTTCGATCTGATCGGGGGGAAGCGCACGCGGCGCGAACGCGGCACGGCGCCCGCGCAGGTGGGCGATTTCCTCGCCCAGGCGAGCGGTCAGCCAGGCCAGTTTCTCCGGCCCTTCAATGAGATAGCGTCCCTGGAAACCCAGCAACAGCACCATATGGAAAACTTCCATCACTTGGACGCGGGCCACGCCGCCGCTGCGGATGGCTTCCAGGTGCTCGAAGAACTTCTCGCCCGCCAGCTGCTCGCCGAAAAGCTGGAGCTGCAGGGGGCGCAAGGACCAGTCGGACGTGGCGCGGAACGCCGATTGCAAGATGACTTCATCCACCAAGGCGCACAAGGCAAATCGGCAGAGATGAACGTCTTCGCCCGAAGTGCCCAATGCCAGGGCGCGGCGCGCGAACTGGTCGAGGTGCTGCATCAGGCGGCGGCGGAACTCGTCGGCCTCCCGCGGCGCTTGACCAGACCGGAGCAGGAACACCATCGTGAAGCCGTCGTAGAGCTGGTCTACGAGGGGCGGGGGTTCCAGCCCGGCAGTGGCTGCCGCCGGCCGCTTGACCGGGGGCTGCGTTCCGAACAGCGAGGGCGGGTGCGCGTCCGAAGCGTCGTCGTCGGACAAGCTCATGGCGCGGGGCGAGGTGGGAGGCGAAGAGGGGTTCATCCGAGGGGCTCACGGGCGGGTGGGCGGGCTCAAGCCGACCACGCGAAGAGTTCGAGCTCGAGATCGGGCAGACCGTTGGGCGTGTACAGCGCCAGGGCGCGCGACTGGCGCATGCGCTCGTACAGGGGGCCCTGCGCCTCCACCAGAAAGTAGGCCCAACCCGGCCGCACGGGCACCGCAGACGGCACCTGCGGTGCGTGTACCAGCCGCACCCCTGAAGTGGCGGTCAGCACCAGCTTTTCGACGTCGTCGGGCGCGCCCAGCTTGAAGCGCAGCGGCACGGCCTCCACCAGTTCGATCATGGGCAGTGCGCTCTTCACGCCCAGCACAAAACGGGTCTGGTCGGTGATGCGGTCGGAGTCGAGGCGGGCGTGCTGAACCGAGGGCTTGTGCTCGGTCAGCGTGAGGGCGAAGCAGCGGGTGGAGATGACGGCTTCGAGCAGTTCGCGCAGCAGCTGGTCAAGGGCCTCGAACGCGGCGCCGGGTTGCCGGTGGTCATACACCGGCAGGTCGGACAGCGTGCATTGCTTGGAGAAGGTCAACAATTCGCCGGCAAGCTGCAACAAGTCTTGGAACAGCCGCTCCGGGTGGAGCCCCGGATGGTGGTGCAGATGGGACAGCCTTGCGAACGCGGCGCACACCGTGTGCAGCAGCCAGAACGATGCGATGTCGCCGGAGCGGAACTCCACGACATGGCGGGAGGGTTCGCGGTGCAGGCCATACAGCGCGTCGACCTTGGCCTGCAGGATTTCCAGGAGGCGACGCAACCGGCGTTGCAAGGCGACCGAAGCCGCGATGCGAGGCGAGGGCGCGATGTACTCGGTGTCGAGGGTCCAACCCCCGGTGGGCGCGCGCAGCACGCGAAGGACGGGCATGTGCACTAGGGTGTCCACGGCGGCACCTGCTGCCATGAGGCGCACACAGCGGGCCAGTGTGGTGAGCGGCGCCTCTTGGGCGGCCGTGAACCAGTCGGTGGCGGCTTGCGAGGACTGCAAGAAGCGGACGGTGCTGCCGGGAGCCTGTTCTGGCGCGCAGAAGTTGCCGCCGTGCGGCCGAAGCGGCGCCAGCCCGATGTGAAACACCACTTCTCCGGCCGATGCAGGGAGCTCGTCCAGCGAGACTGGCGCCGGGAGCGCGTCCAGCTCGGGGGCACGGATTTGGTCGCCGTCGGGCAGGATGGCCTGTAGCGACTGGATGCGCAGCATGCCGTGGCTCAGCGCGTCGACATCAACCACGCACTGGATGAGGCCCCATGCGTAGGGGTGCAGCGCCCGAGACTGCTCGACCAGGCGGGACTCGTGGTAGGCGTCCTGGCGTTGAAAGTGTTGGGGGCGAAGGAACAGTCCTTCGCCCCAAAGTACCTTGGGAGCGGCGATCATGGGGGTGGGCCAGATGGGCCGACAACGGCGCGAGCCGAAGGCGGTGAAGCGATGGATGCCTGCAGGGGCGGTGACTCGACGGGGCAGCGCACGCCGGCGAGCCGCCGCAGTTCGGGGTCGGTGCCGATGGGTTCGCCGGCGCCCACGCTCAATGCGCAGGCATGCAGACCCAGCGTGATGCCCGTCTTGGCTGCATCGTCGGCAGCAAAGACGAAGCGCCAACGACCGGCGGCGGGGGCATGGAACAGCCCCACGACCGCCAGGTGGCTGGCGCCCGGTGGCAGGGTGAGCTGAACCTCGTGGCGGCGTCCGGGGGGCAAGACCACCTCGCGAACGGCCTGGAGGTCGCGCTGTGCGGGGTGGCCGCGGGGCAGGGTGTCAAGACTCAACGTTTCGGACGTGAGCAGCTGAAACTGCTCCGTGCCGGAAAGGGCATAGATGCGCGCCACCAACGCCAACGATCGGCCGGCCGCATCGACGTTCAATCGTTCGGCACCGTGAAGTCGGACGGTGACAGAGCGGGGCTGCAGCGGTCGCGCGACATCCTCAAGGGTCTTGGGGATGGCCGCCTTCAACGCCTCGACGTTGGCGGGCAGACCAGCGGCCGGAGGTGCGGCCGGGGGGGCTCCGGAAGAGCCGAGACCGATCTTCGAACCCAACTCTCCCAACGTTCCGCCACAGCCGGCCAGAAAAAGCACGACAGCGCTGGCGGACAGCGCGACCCTCAGCGGGGCGAACACACAATGCGCTAACGCACGATGCCTGGAGCGCGTGGGCCCGATGCGGACCCGCGCTGGGCGGTGGCGACGGATCCCCCCCGTGCGCGAGGCTCTGCGCACACATGGGCCTTCGCACTCGGCCCCGGGCGCCCGGGAAGCGGGTGCCGGACTCATTCTTGTTCCTCCACTGACGGCGAGATTCTGCCGCGCACTGTCGGCATTCCACCGGCTCAACTTGTAAGTTTGTATGTACTAGGGACCCCCGTTCGGGTGGTCTTCCATCGGGCACTTCTCTTCGCTACAGTCCGGC
>DAIPHN010000220.1:0-4981 GCA_036771335.1 Burkholderiales bacterium | reverse complement strand
GTGTGTTCGCTGTCTCGGTGGGGGTCGAGAAGTTCGTCCGACTGGCGCGCCGTGCACGCCGTCGAATTCCTTCGCCGTAGAGGGTTCTCCCGAATGCCGGCCGAGCCACGAGGGTGCGCTGGAGATCGCCTTTCTGATCGGTCTTGGTGCATGCCGCGCCTCATGGCCGTTGGGTTGTTGCTCTGTCGCTACAAGCGATGCGGACAAACACCAACCGTGTCATCCGCGCGCTACAAGTGTCTGAAACTACCCCTTTGGGCAGGCGACTCGGGACCGACGGTTCGCACAGGCGGACCCGCCGAGCGGAGCGCGTTCGACTGCCGTGATTCAAGTTGTTGTCAACCCAGTCGATCGGAGGGATCCATGAGGTTCAAGAAGTCGCCCACTGCATTGGCCGTTGCGAGCTTGCTCGCCGTTGTGGCGTTCGAGGGGCACGCCCAGTCGGGCACGACGGCGTCCAGCGGTTCCACGGCGCAACAAGGCCAGGCGGCTGTGCCGGAGCGCATCACCATCACCGGCTCGCGCGTGTTCCGGTTGGGTTTCGATTCCCTGGAGCCGGCCACGGTGGTGACACGCGAGGCCATCGAAGCCTCTGGCGTGACCAACATCGCCGAAGCGCTGCGCGTGCCTGGGTTTGGAACGGGCATCACCCCGGAAGGCAACCAGTCCTCCTTCGGCGTGGGGGTGAACTTCGTCAACCGCTTCGGGCTGGGCAGCAACCGCACCCTCACGCTGATCAACGGCCGCCGCGTGGTGTCGTCGAACACGCCGTCGATCTTTGGCCCTGCAGGCCCCGGCGGCCAGGTGGACTTGAACATCCTGCCGACCAACATGGTGGAGCGGGTGGAGAACCTGGCTATTGGCGGCGCACCCACCTACGGCTCAGACGCCATTGCGGGGGTGGTGAACATCGTCACCCGTCGCAAGTTCGAGGGCTTCGAAGTCAACGGCACCTACGGGATCACCCAGGAAAACGATGCCAAGCGTATGAACTTCGGCGCTCTGGCGGGCACGAATTTCCTGGGGGGCAGGGGCAACGTCATGATCTCGTACGTGTACGACGTTCAAGACGGCTTGCTGGCCGATGCGCGTCCTCGGGGTCAACGGGCATTGTCCCTGCGCACCAACCCCTGCACCACGGGCCCGTCGTCGATCACCACCACCCAGCCCGGGCGCACACCGGAGAACGATGGCCGCGTGAACCCGAACGTGCCGTTCCAGACCTGCGTGCCCACCGCCGCTACCGACGGCATCCCGAACTCCGTCTACATCGAGAACGATCGCAACTTCACGATGTTGCCGGGCGGTCTGCTGTTCCCGGCCACCGGCGCCTTCAACCTGGCTGACAACCGCTTGCGCGGCTTTGGCCCGAACCAGACGACCTATTTCCAATTCGCGCCCGACGGCCGCATTGTTCCCTTCAACCCCGGCATCAACTTCGGCAACACCAACGCGTCAGGAGGCGACGGCTTCGCGTTGCAGAGCACCGCGCAGATCACCTCCAAGGTGGAGCGCCATACCGTCAACGTGTTGGGCAACGTCGAACTCGGCCCTTCGGCCAGTCTGTTCTATGAGGGCCTGTTCTACAAGGCCGAAGCCCTGGAACTGGTGGACCAGACGGCCTACAACGCGAACCTCTTCGGCGGAGCCAGTGCGCCGCTGACATTCGCCGCCACGCACCCCCTGCTTTCTCCGGCGGCAGTGGCCACACTGCAGGCCAACGGCATCACCAGCTTCCGGCTCTCGCGCGTGAACCGCGATCTCGCCGTCAACAACGGCCGGGGCACGACCGAGATTGCACGCTCGGTGATCGGCGCCAACGGCTCATTCGAGGTGGGCAAGCGCCTCTTCAACTGGGAGGTCTCGGCCAACCTGGGCAAGAACGATTCCGTGTTCTACACGAACGTGCTGAACCAGCAGAACTTCATCAACGCGCTGAACGTGACGCGCAACGCCTCGGGCAACATCGTGTGCACCACCACGCCCACGCCGGGTTTGGTGGTGCCCGGCGGTGGCACGCCGCGCGCCGACCCCAACTGCGTGCCCTTGAACCTGTTCGGCGACAACGTGCTGACGCCTGCGGCGAAGGCCTACGTGACCGGCCGCACCACCACGTTGGCGGTGATCGAGCAGCGCGTCTTCAACGCCAACATTGGCGGTACGGTGCTCGACCTCTGGGCCGGCCCCTTGGACGTCAACGTGGGCTTTGAACAGCGCAAGGAGAAGGGCGAGTTCATTCCCGACGAGTTCCAGATCAACGGCCTGGGCCGTGCAGTGGCCATCCTGGGCAACAAGGGTGAGTATTCGACCAAGGAAGTCTTTGGCGAGGCCGTGGTGCCTCTGGTCGACGCCAAGATGAAGGTGCCCATGGTCGACAGGCTCGTCTTCACGGGCAAGTTCCGGCGCGTGGACAGCACGGTCAACGGCGTGGCCGACACCTACACCTACGGCCTGCAGTTCCGGCCGGTGGCCGATATCGAGTTCCGAGGCAACGCCACGCGCGCCCTTCGTGCGCCAGCGCTGACGGAACTGTTCACGCCATCGTCCAACATCTTCACCACGGTGCCCGACCCCTGCGACTCGCGCAACGTGAACAGCGGAACCGACCCGGCACTGCGCCGGGCCAATTGCGCGCCGTTCTATGCGCAGTACAACCTGAATCCGTCGACCTTCCTGTCCAACGCGGTCACGGCCACCATTCCCGGCACCCTGAGCGGAAGCCCGACGCTGCGCAACGAGAAGTCCGACGCCCGAAACTTCGGCGTGATCTTCCGGCCCCGTACCGTGAAGGGACTGCAGGTGTCTTGGGATTACTTCGAGATCAAGATCGCCGACACGATCTCGAACCTGAACGCCACGGCCATTGCCACGGGCTGCTACGACAACCCGGACCCGAACAACTCGTTCTGCCCCCGCATTCAGCGCGACGCTGCGGGCCAGATCACTGGCATCTCGACCGGGTTTGTCAACGGCGGCATTCTCGACTTCAAGGGCAGCGCCACCGAGGCGCAGTACACCTTCGATCTCGACGACGTGAACCCCAAGCTCGGCGGCGAACTCACGGTCGGTGTGTCGGTCTCGAAGATGGGCCGGTTGAAGACCTCCACCAACCGCGTGGTGACCATCGACTCTGCCGGTGAACTGGGCTTCTCCAAGGATGTCGCCCAAGTCAGCCTGGGCTACAAGCACAAGGGCGCCACGCTGCCCCTGCGCGGCAACTACATCGGCCCTGCACGCTTCAACAACACCGAGAGCGCAGAAACACGCGACATTCCCTTCGTGAACTCGTATCTGCTGTTCAGCGGCAGCGTGGGCTACGAGTTCAACAAGAAGCTGCGAATGAACCTGGCGGTGACCAACCTGAGCAACCGCGAGCCGCCCTTCCCGCTGACGGCGGGCGCAGCGGCAGGCATCTACGACACCTTGGGCCGCCGCTTCAGCCTGACCGTCATCTACAAGCTGTGATGGTCTGCGGGGCCACTGCCCACGGCGGACCCAGGCGCCGGGGCGGTGGCCTTGCAATCGGCTCTGCAGGGCTGCGCGGCCCAATGGGCCTTGTTGCGGCCTTGTTGCGGCCTGTGGCGCGCTCTCGCGCCAATCTCGGGGCGCCATGAGCCTCTGCTCTTCCGCTGAGAGATGGTGGAGGTCGCGAGTCAGCAACTCATCCGCCATGCTCCACCACCTCTCTCTCGGCGCCATCGACATTCAGCGCGCCGCTCGCTTCTACGATGCGGTCCTCCAACCCCTCGGGTATGGGCGCGTGTGGTCAGATCTTCGGCCTGGAGAAGATGAACAAGCCGTTGGTTACGGCCCGCCTGGCTCCGATGACCTGCTCGCCATCAAGCAGGTGGGGCAACCCATCCCCCATATCCCAGGGTTTCACGTCGCTCTGGCCGCCCCCAGTCGCGCCTCGGTGGCCGCGTTCCATGCGGCTGCACTGGCCGCCGGCGGTCAAGACAATGGTCCACCGGGCCTCCGACCCGACTACGGGCCCCACTACTTCGCCGCGTTCGTGGGCGACCCGGAAGGCCATCGTTTGGAGGCGGTGTGCAAAGCGCCTGAATAGCACCGGCCCGTGGGCGACCCCGTCGGGCAAACTGTCCCGCTTCGGTCAAGTCGTCCAAGGTTCGGGCGGCGGGGGTTGAGCTCACTCCGCGCCGCGACCCCCACGGGATCCATCCTGCGCGGCGTGAGTCGCAGCGTGCAGGGGGCAAGTCAAGGCGTGGTGCGACGCAGCGTGGGGCCCCAGCGCTTGTACGATGCCGCGCATGGCCCTCGTCTACAGCACCGACCATGGGCGCACCTGCCCGCAATGCCGTCAGCCTGTGGCGGCCTGCGTCTGCAAGGCGGCCCGGCCTGCCGCGGCGGGTGACGGTATGGCGCGGGTCAGCCGCGAGAAGCAGGGCCGCGGCGGTAAAACCGTGACCGTCGTGAGGGGCCTGCCGCTGGACGCCGACGCGCTGTCTGCTCTGGGCAAGAAGCTTCGTACGGCCTGCGGCGCTGGCGGCACCGCCAAAGACGGCGTGGTCGAAGTGCAGGGCGACCACGTCGAGCGCGTGATGGCCGAGCTGGTGCAGGCGGGGTACCGGGTCAAGCGCGCAGGCGGTTGAGGCTTCAAGAGCGGCGCCGGCAGCACGTGGTGTGCTGGCTGGTACCGCCAGCATGCTCTTGCTCTTGGCCTGCTGAGTGCGAAGGCGCTCGGCCCTTTCGAGCCCTTTGTTCATCGCCGCCAGCGGCGACGTCGTGCTCGCCTTGGCATGGCTGCCGCCGAGCGGCGGCTTCTGGGGCAACTTGCACTGGAGCTTCCGGATCACGACGCCCAGGATCGTGCGCCTGCGGCGCAGCACCTTCGCCTGGCGCTGGACCTCAAGCAGCCCGAAGGGCCGGCCGTGGTGCGCCGCCTGGCCGCCGCGGCCGACGTGCTGGTCGAGAACTTCAAGCCCGGCACGCTGGAAGGCTGGGGCCTGTCGCCCGACGCGCT
>DAIPHN010000219.1:0-4994 GCA_036771335.1 Burkholderiales bacterium | reverse complement strand
GCGGGTGCGGGCGCCCCTGGCGGAGGCGCCCGGCGAGCCGCTGGCGTGGCCGGTGGCGCAATGGCGGTTGGTGCGGCCGCGCTGGGCGGCCGAGGGCGCCTTTTACGAACCCATGGCGTGCTTCGCGCTCCAAGCGTGCGGCGGTCGCGACCCCTGAGGGGCGACCCGGGTCCCGCGGACGTGCGGCGCCGGCAACGGAGAGACACTTGGAGAAGATTCGCAAGACCGACGAGCAATGGCGTGCCCAGCTCACCCCCGAGCAGTTCCACGTCACCCGGCGGCAGGGAACGGAGCGCCCCTTCTGCGGCGCCTTCTGGGACCACCACGACCGCGGCATCTACCGGTGCGTATGCTGTGACCTGCCGCTGTTCGACGCGACCGCAAAGTTCGACTCCGGCACCGGATGGCCCAGTTTCACGGCCCCTCTCGACCCCTCCCATGTGGATAGCCGCCGCGACCTGTCCCACGGAATGGTGCGCATCGAAGTGACCTGCGCGCGCTGTGATGCCCACCTTGGGCACGTGTTCCCCGACGGACCGCCGCCCACCGGGTTGCGCTACTGCCTCAATTCCCTGTCTCTGCGTTTCCATAGCGAGGCCGGGGACGTGCCGGGCGCCGCCAAGGCTTCATGACAACGGCGGCGGAGTGGCCCGCCACGGGGGGGCTTCAGGCAGTCATCGGCAGCTCGACACGCGCTTCGAGGCCGCCCCCGGCCCTGGGTGCCAGGCGCACGCGCCCGCCGTGCATGCGCGCCACCCGGTCCACGATGGCGAGACCCAGGCCGGCACCCTGAACGTCGCTGCGAGCCTGCTCCAGACGAGTGAAGGGCTGCATCACGCGATCCACTTCCTGCTCGGGTATGCCAGGGCCGCGGTCGAGCACCTTGATTACTGCAACCGCGCCATCGCGGGCGGTTTCGATCTCCACGTCGCCAGCACCGTAGCGCAGCGCGTTGTCGACCAGGTTCGTGATCATGCGCTGCACCGCCATGGGCTTGAGATCGAGCGGCGGCAACTCGGAGAGATGAGTCTGCACAGGCTGGCCGCGCCGGCGGTAGCGTTCAGCGAGCGACTGAACGAGGGCGTTGAGGTCGGCGCTCGCCTGCGGCAGTTCGGCGGCCGCTTCGCGGGCGAAGTCCAGGAACTGGTTGATGATGCCGTCCATGTCCTCGATATCGGCCTGCATGCCTTCTCGCACGTCGGGATCGATGCCGTCGCGGCTCATCTCCAGGGCGAGGCGCAGCCGCGACAGCGGCGTGCGCAGGTCGTGGGATACGCCGGCAAGCAGAACCGCGCGGTTGGACTCCTGCTCCCGCAGCGCGTTGCTCATGTGGTTGAAGGCCTGGGAAAGGGTGCGGATTTCCGAGGGGCCACGTTCGGGCAGCGCGGCAGGAGTCTTGCCCGCGGCGATGTCGGCTGCCGCCTCGGTGAGCGCGCGAAGCGGCTGGTTCACGCGCAGCATCAGCGCCAGCCCGCCCGCCAGCGCTAAAGCCAGGCTCACCACGCTCCTGCCCGCCCAGGCGGCGGCAGGCCCCAGGCGGAAGGCCTGGGCGGGGAACACCACCCACCAGCCCTGGTCGCGTACCCGAAGCTTCACCCACAGAGCCCGGTCGCTGTCTTCCAGGACGGCGATCACGCGGGCGCTGCCGCCGCGGCGGCGCAGCTGCTCGCCGATGGGCGCCAGCAACGAGGACTGGGGCACCGCCACTTCATCCAGGTCCCAGGTAGTGGCAGGCAACAGCCTCACGTTCTGCATCGCCCCGGGAAGTTTTTCGATGAACCTTCGACGCGAGGCTGCCGGCATGCTTTCCAGCGCCACTGCCACGGTGTTGAGCACCGAGGCCACGTTCGATGCGATCTGCTCCGACTGACTGCGCTGCGCCGACAGCCGGGTGAACTCTATCCAGGCGAGCTGGCTCGCGATCAGGATGGCGCTGATGAGGAGTACCGAGCGCGCCAGCAACGAGTTAGGAAGCAACCGCATTGAAGGCCAGCGCCACCCCACGCCCTCAGTCTCCGCCGGGCACGAATACGTAGCCGTGTCCCCACACCGTCTGCAGGAAGCGCGGGTGTGAGGGGTCGTCCTCGATCAACCGGCGCAAGCGGGACACCTGCACGTCAATGGTGCGGTCCAGCAGACCGATCTCGCGGCCTCGGGCGAGTTCCATGAGCCGCTCCCGTGAAAGGGTGGCGCCCGCATGGGTGGCCATGGCCTTGAGCAGTGCGAACTCGCCGGAGGTCAGGGGCACCGGTCTGCCGTCGCGGGTCAGCAGGCGCGTGCCGAGGTTCAGCACGAAACGCCCGAAGCGCATCTCCGTGTCGCCTTCCAGCGGCGCCGCTGGCGGCGGAGGTGCGACGGCACGGCGCAGCACCGCGTGTATCCGGGCCACCAGTTCGCGCGGATTGAAGGGTTTGGGGAGATAGTCGTCCGCGCCTCCGTTCAGCCCAGCGATGCGATCGGCCTCGTCGCCCTTCGCCGTGAGCATGATGACGGCCACGCGGTGACCGTGGGCACGCAGCCGCCTGCAGATGGACATGCCGTCCTCGCCGGGCAGCATGAGATCGAGCACCACGAGGTCCACGCCGCCGGCGGCCAGCTCTCGGTCCAATGCGACGCCATCGGCTACGGCCCGCACCGTGAAGCCCTCGGAGCGCAGATACCGATCCAGCAGCTCCCGCAGCCGTCGGTCATCATCCACCACCACGATGTGAGGTCGAGGCTGCGCTGCCAGCACCCCGCCGTTGCCGCGGGCGCTCACGGTGTTTGCGAGTGCTTCGCCCGCGCGCACTCCGGGCGGCCGCAGCAGCTCAAGAGGTTGCCGTGCCCGCCGGCTCGAGGACCGGGGTGGAGGCATGCAGGAACCAGTTGTCGATCACCACTTTGCGTGCGAACCAGGGGTTGCTCATGAGCCCGGCGCCAAGCACCCGCTTCAGGCCTTCGGGCATGTAGTCGGTGACCGACTTAGCCATGCGCGCCCCGAAGCGTTCCCGCATGCGACGCTCGTAGCAAGCGAGGCGCGGCAGGGAGTAGTCGCCGCCAGCCTGCCATATTGCGTCGGCGGCCAGCAGGGCCGATTCCACCGCAGGCCGGATGCCCTCCCCGCTCTGAGGGTAAGCCAGCCCCGCCGCATCACCGATCAGCAGCGCGGCATCGGCCACCAGGGGGCGTGGCGCATGGTTGTAGAGAAGATAGGCGTGGCCCCCGAGCTTCTCCGGGGTGTCGTGGGGCACGCGGCCCTCGGCCTTCAGCCAGCGCAGAAAGGCGCTCACGTGTTCGGAGAGCTTGTGATTGTCTTCGCGACCCAGGCCCACATTGAGGTAGCCGCCCTTGCGGAACACCCAGCCGTAGCCCTTCAGGTCAGGACAGAAATACAGCTCGGGCACCTCGGCCACGGCGGCGCACTGCTCCGCCTGGGTCTCGGAGAGCGGAAACTCAACTTCCTGGGCGGCCACCACGGTTTCCGCCTGGCCGAGTTGCGCGCCAAGGTGCCTCGCCACGGGGCAGAAGTGCCCCCCGGCGCCCACCACCATGGCGGCGGAAAGGGTGCCGTTGGCGATCCAGCCCCGGGCGGTGCGTTCAAGCGACCTGAGCGGTGCGGGGTCGGCGATGCGCGCTCCCGAGCGGGCCAGGAGATAGGCGTCAAACTCGTACCGGCGGATGCCGTAGCTCACCGGCTCCTCATAGGTGGTGTTCACCACCTTGGCGCCGATGATCCCGGTGCGGAAGCCGGTGATGGGCTGCAGCGTGCAGCCAGCGGATCGATAGTGGTCCAGATCGATTTGCAACTCCTGCACCACGGCGGGGGTCACCCAGCCAGCGCAGATCTTGTCGCGCGGGAAGGCTTTCTTGTCGACGATCACGACATCCAGCCCCGCCTGGCGAAGCCGCCACGCGCAGGTCGATCCGGCTGGGCCACCGCCCACGATGATGACTTCGCAGCGCTCCATGTCAGGGTCCGTAGAGGTGCTGCCGGGTGAGAGGCACGCTATTGTCGTCGGAACGTGCGAACACGATCTGGAACAACTGCAGGGCGCCCATGAGAAAGGAGGCTTCCGAGCCGGCGAGGTACAACCGCCAGGTGCGCACGAAGCGATCGTCGTAAAGGGCGCGCACCGCGTCCTTCTCGGCTTCGAAGCGTTCGCGCCAGTGGGCGAGCGTGCGGGCATAGTGCAGCCGCAGGTTCTCCACATCCAATATAGAGAACTTGCGATCCTCGAAGATGCGCATCATCTCGGCGAGGCTGGCCGGATACGCGCCCGGAAAGACGCGCTTCTCGATCCATGCGTTCATGGGAGCGGGGCGGTTGCGGCCGATGGAGTGAATCAGGCCGCGGCCCCGTGGCGCGAGCACGCGATGGATGACTTCGCCAAGCACCGGGAAGTTTTCCACACCCACGTGCTCAAGCATACCCACCGACACGAAGGCGTCACAGCGGCCGCTCATGTTGCGGTAGTCGTCGAGCACGTACTCCACGCGGCCCTCCAGACCCTCGCGCTGGGCCTGCTCCCGGGCGAACCTGACCTGTTCCTCGGAAATGTTGAAGGCGCGCACCGTCACGCCGTAGTTGGCGGCGAAATGCCGGGCAAGGCCGCCCCAGCCGCAACCCGCTTCGTAAACCACCTGGCCTGGCGCGAGTTGCAGTTTGCGGGCCACGTGGTCGAGCTTGGCGAGCTGGGCCTGTTCCAGGGAAAAATCGGGGCGTGCGTAGTAGGCGCAGGTGTATTGCATGCGCGCCGAGTCCAGCCACAGCGAATAGAAGTCGTTGCCCAGGTCGTAGTGATGGTGGACATTGGCCCTGGAGCCAGTCAGGGTATTTGGCCGGGGTTTGTTCATCCAGCGCAGCATGCGCGCCTTGAAGGAGTTCTCGGGCAGGTTCTCCAGCCCTTCGTAAATGGCCTGCAGGCAGCCCACCAGGTCGCCTTCGATGTCCACCTTCCCCGCGGCGTAATCGTCGCCGGTGTAGAGCTCCGGGTTAACCACCATGCGAAACAGCG
>DAIPHN010000218.1:0-5049 GCA_036771335.1 Burkholderiales bacterium | reverse complement strand
TTGATGAGGTCCGGATCCTCTTCGCCGGCTGGCGGGGCGGGGCCCATGCCCAGCAGACCGTTCTCGCTGTGGAGGAAGATCTCCCGCCCGCGCGGCAGGTGATTGGCCACCAGGGTGGGCAGGCCGATGCCCAGGTTCACGTAGGCGCCCTCGGGAATATCCCGCGCCACCCGGGCGGCCATCCCATCGCGGCTGAGCTTCATGGCGGAGTGCCCGTCATCGAAGCGCGGCCTGCGCCGCCGCGCTTGCCAGCCGCGCCTCGGGCACTTGCACCACGCGGTGCACGAAGATGCCCGGTGTCACCACCGCCTCGGGGTCCAGGGCGCCCAGCGGCACCACCTCGTGCACCTGGACCACGGTGGTCCTGGCCGCCATGGCCATGAGGGGCCCGAAGTTGCGGGCCGACTTGCGGTAGACGAGGTTGCCCCAGCGGTCGCCGCGGTACGCCTTGACGAGCGCGAAGTCAGCCCGGATCGGGTACTCCAGCACATGGGGGCGGCCATCGATGAGCCGGGTTTCCTTGCCTTCGGCCAGCAGCGTGCCGTAGCCGGTGGGGGTGAAGAAGGCGCCGATGCCCGCGCCGGCCGCACGGATGCGTTCGGCGAGATTGCCCTGGGGAACCAGTTCCAGCTCAATCTGCCCGGCTCGATAGAGCGCGTCGAAGACGTGCGAGTCCGGTTGGCGCGGAAAGGAGCAGATCACCTTGCGCACGCGACGCGCCTGCAGCAGCGCCGCCAGGCCGGTTTTGCCATTGCCGGCGTTGTTGTTGACGATCACCAGATCTGTGGTGCCCATCGCGATGAGGGCGTCGATCAGTTCGGCGGGCTGGCCAGCCCCGCCGAAGCCGCCGATCATCACGGTAGCCCCGTCGGGGATGCCGGCCACCGCCGCAGCCACGGAGGGAACGGTCTTGTCGATCATGGCGAGCCGTGCGCCGGCGCGATGGCCGCGCCCGCCGCTGCCGGCGTGCGATCCGTGGCGCGAACCCGGGCGGTCTCAGGCCGGTTCAGGGACGGGACCATGCAGGCTTCCTCGCTGTTTTTCATGATGGTCGGTTGAGCCGCGGGGCTGGTGCATGCGACCGCGCGCCGATGCAAGGCGGCTTGCGGCGGCGGCGATCGCATGGCCATGTGCTGAGTCAGTCTAGAAGCCCCTTTGAAGCGGCGTCAACGCGGCGCTCGGCCCGTGCGGTTGGCGCGGCGCCGGCGAGTGGAGCATGCTTCGTTGCGCCCGTACCCCGCCAGAAAATGAAGTGTCTTCCCTTGAGCGTGCATCGACCGCTGTTACGCCCATGATTAGCCGGCGCCATGTCACCTTGCCCTGCGGCGAAACCGTGCCGGCGCTTGGCCTGGGCACCTGGCGCATGGGCGAGCGCGTGTCCACGCGCCGCCGCGAAGTGGCTGCCGTGCGCCTGGCCCTGGACCTTGGCTGCCGCCTGATCGACACCGCGGAGATGTACGGCGACGGCGGTGCTGAGGAGGTGGTGGGCACGGCCCTGGCCGAGGCTTTCGCCGCGGGCACGCTCAAACGCCAAGACGTGTTCGTGGTGACCAAGCTCTACCCGCACAACGCCAGCCGCACGGGCACCTCCGCGGCATGCGAGCGCAGCCTGCGGCGCCTGGGGCTGGAGGCCATCGACCTGTATCTTCTGCACTGGAAAGGCTCCCACGCCCTGTCCCAGACCGTGGAGGCCTTCGAGGCGCTGTGCGCCGCCGGCCGCATTCACCACTGGGGCGTGAGCAACTTCGACGTGCGGGACATGCAGCAGCTCTGGCGGCTGCCCGGCGGCGAGCGCTGCGCCTCGAACCAGGTGTACTACTCGGCTGGCGAGCGCGGCGTGGAGTTCGACCTGCTGCCCTGGATGCGCGGGCGCGGCCTGCCGCTCATGGCGTACTGCCCCATCGACCAGGGCAAGCTGGCGCGGGAGAGCAGCCTGAAGCGGGTGGGTGCGCGCCACGGGCTGAGCGCCGCCCAGGCGGCCCTGGCGTGGCTGCTGCGCGAGCCTGGCGTGATCGCCATTCCCAAGGCCACCAGGCCGGAGCACGTGCGTGAAATCTTCACCCTGCCCGAGGTTCGACTCGATGCCGCTGATCTGGCGGACGTGGATGCCGCCCTCCCGCCACCGGCGGGGCCGGCGCCGCTGGCGGTGGTTTGACGCGGCGACGTGTCGCTGCTGGGTGCCAGGGGCCCTTCGTCCGTGGCCCGGTCAGTGCAGCCGCGGCTTGAGCAGGAAGTCGCCGCGGTCCGCGGATCGCACCGTCAGGCGCACCAGCTCCTCTCCCCGGGCGAGGGTGAGGGGCACGTCCACGCCCGCTGGGCCCAGCGCCCAGATGTGCCGGAACAGGTTGGCGAGCCCGCTGGGCCGCTGCCCCGCCACTTCGAGCACCACGTCGCCTTCCTCCACGCCGGCGCGTCCGGCGGGGCTGTCCGGCGCCACGCTGCCCACCGCGAGGCTGCCGTCGGACTCGACGGTGTACATGCCCAGCCAGGGGCGTGGCGGGCGCAGGCTCTGGCCGTGGGAGAGCAGATCGTCGAGGAGGGGTTCCAGCAGGTCGACGGGCACGAACAGGTTGCCCTGCACGGACTGCCCGTCCGCAGCGCCTGGCTCCTGCACCAGCAGCGAACCGATGCCTAGCAGCCGGCCTTCGCTGTCGAACAGGCCCGTGCCGCCCCACTGCGGGTGCGCGGGCGCAGTGAACAGTGCGCGGTCGAGCACGTATTCCCAGTAACCGGCGAACTCGCGTGCTGCGAACACCTCGGCCTTGAGGCAATGGGCGCGTCCACCGTGACCCACCACGAACACCTCCGCGCCGGGCGTCACGTCCGCCGCCCGCCCGCGGGGCACGGGCGCGACCGCTAGGCGCCCTAGGGGCTGCACCAGGCCGAAGCCTGTGGCGAAGTCGTAGGCCAGCGGCGTGGCCTGCATCACCGCGCCATCGGCCGTGGTGAGCCAGAGCGTGTTCGCCTCGGCGATGAGGTAGCCGATGGTGAGCACGAGGCCGCCCGGCCCGATGACGATGCCGCTGCCGGCGCGCTCGGTGCCGAGGATGCCGGCGGTGAAGGCCTCTTCGGGTACCTCGCTCCGCAGCAGCACCGCCGAGGCCAGGGCGCGCTCCAGGGCCGGGGTGAAATGGCCGGCGTCCAATTGCGGGGTTTCGGGAAAGGCCCGGCGGGGCGGGTCGCTCATGGGGTGCGCTCGCGAATGTTGGGTGAGTGGGAGGGCCGCGCCGCGCACAGGTTCCCGGACGCCCGTGGCGGCGTTGCACGGCAAACGGCGACGGCTGTCACGCAGCCCGCCGGGTGAGTGCCGCGCGGCCGGGCGCGAGCGTGGCTGCCTCCACCCCGAGGTCGCTTACCTCGGAGGGCAGCGGCTCGCCGAGGGCCAGCGCCGCCGCCGTGCGGCCCATGGCGGGCGCGGTCTGGATGCCGTAGCCGCCCTGTCCCGCAAGCCAGAAGAAGCCCGCCACGCGCGGGTCGTAGCCTGCAACCACGGTGCGATCCGCTACGAAGCAGCGCAGCCCCGCCCAGCGCGAGCGCAGCACCGGCACCGTGAGCGTGGTGGCGGCGCACAGGCGCTCCATCAGCACGGCGATGTCGTAGTCCTCGGGTTGCGCATCACAGGGCGGCGAGGGCGTCTCGTCGGCGGGCGAAGCCAGCAGGCGGCCGGCATCGGGCTTGAAGTACCACTGCTCGTCCACGTCGATCACCGCGGGCCAGTGGTGGATGTCCGCGCTGGCGGGCGCGTCGAAGGTGATGGCCGTGCGCCGCAGTGGCTGGAGCCCCACCGGCGCTGCGCCCGCCAGGGCAGCCACCTCATCAGCCCAGGCGCCAGCGGCGTTCACCACCACGGCCGCGCGCAGGCTGGCGCTGGGGGTGACGATGCGCCAGTGCCCGCCCTCCCGGTGCAGTGCCGTGACCGGAGCGTTGCAGCGCAGCCGGCCGCCCCGGACGCGCAAGCCCCGCAGATAGCCCTGGTGCAGGCGGTGCACGTCGATGTCCATGGCGTCGGGCTCGAACAGGCCGGCGGCCACCTTGCCGCCTGCGAACACCGGCACCCGGGCGCGCACCTGCGCCCCGTCCCACCAGTGGAGGTTGTCGACCAGGCGGGCGCAGGCCGCCCGGGTGGCCTCCAGGGCTGCCACGCGCGCTTCGCCGGCCACCAGCAGCGTGCCGCGCGGCGTGAGCAGCGGGCCATCGGCAAAGCCGGGCGGCGGCGTGCGGTAGAAACCCTTGCTGGCGGTGGTGAGCGCACGCATGACCGCGTTACCGTAGGTCTCGGTGTACAGCGCTGCCGACCGGCCGGTGGTGTGATAGCCGGGCTGCGATTCGCGCTCCAGCACCATAACCCGGGCGCGGTCGGCCAGCTCGTAGGCGGCTGAGGCGCCAGCCATGCCGGCGCCGATGATGGCGAAGTCGAAAAAGGGGTCCACGGGGGCCGGTCAAACGAGAGGAGTTCGTATGTCACGGTAGCACGGCGCGGCGTCTCGGCCGTGGAGTTGCACGGGCCGGTGCGTGGCGGGCCGCGTGCGACAATCCGCCGCGATGACCCAAGCCCCGAAGCGCCCTTGAGGCCCGCCCCGCAGCACACGCCGGGCGTGGATTCCGTCTATGCCTGGTGGCGGCTCGCCTGCACCCTGCTTCTGGTGACCTGCGGCGGCGTGGGCATGTGGTCGGTGGTGGTGTCACTGCCTGCCATCCAGGCGGAGTTCGGCGTGGCCCGCGCCGCGGCCTCGCTGCCCTACGCCGCCACCATGGTGGGCGTGGGCTTCGCGGGGCTCGCCATGGGCCGGCTGTCGGACCGCTTCGGCGTGGCCGTGCCCGTGGTCGTGGGCATCCTGTGCCTGGGCGCCGGCTACCCGCTGGCGGCGGCGTCAAGCAGCCTCCCCCAGTTTGTGGCGGTCCAGGGCCTGCTGCTGGCGGCCGGTTGCTCGGCCACCTTCAGCCCGCTCATCGCCGACACCTCGCTGTGGTTCGAGCGCCGCCGCGGGCTGGCAGTGGGCATCTGCGCCAGCGGCAACTACCTGGCTGGTGCCCTGTGGCCCCCGGTGC
>DAIPHN010000217.1:0-5079 GCA_036771335.1 Burkholderiales bacterium | reverse complement strand
GCCTTGGAAGAGGTTGCCGCTCATCCGGCAGCCTGCGCTTTCGGCAGCCGGACTGTGCTGCGTACTACCGGCGTGCGAGCAATGTCGTGTTTTGTTCTGTTTACTACTTAACCGAGAATTTGCTCGTATGACCTTTTGCAGGATGTCGCGAGCGCCCTTTGTCTAGATAAACGGCTTTGGGGTGGTGTTGTGTGAGCAATGAACATGGCGGCTTCCACATTCGCCGCCCGCTTTCGTTGGCGGGTCGCTGTGTTGAGCCGATTCACCGCGACGACGTTCACCGCGAGACCGACTCCGACGAATCCGCTTGCCCCGGCCTTCCCCACAGGAAAATACGTTGATGCGCGTTTGTGCGTCCCTTCGTGGGATGTGGTTGCCATTCGCTTCGACTGCGCGGACTGCTCGGGGCCACGAGGTGTCTTGTAATCGTCAGGCTCCTCTTTGGCCACACGTTGACCGGGCCGGGTCATGTCTGACCGTATCGTGAATATTGGAGATCACTGAGAACTGACCCAGCGGGATCGAGCAAATGCGGCGCCCAGCGCATGGGCCTGGACAAGGGCGAGCGGCGGGTGGCCGTGGCAGTGTCCGACCAGCCCGGGCTGGCGGTGCTGGGCACGGGCCGCGGCGGCAAGGAAACGCTCATCGAACTGGGCCAGCGCGACCTGGGTCACTACGCGGGCAGCCATCGGACGCGGTGTGGCTGTGCCACGGCGGGCGAAGCCGGCTGCCGGGCTAGACTCCCCGCATCATGGTCGAGCGATCCGCCACCCGGTATCTGCCCGCCCCCGCGTGGATGCGGGGCTACCGGCGCGCGGATTTCGCCGCCGACGCGCTGGCCGGCATCATCACCGCGGTGGTGCTCGTGCCACAGGCCATGGCCTTCGGGCTGCTGGCGGGTCTGTCGCCGGCGGCGGGCCTCTATGCCAGCCTGCTACCGCCGCTGCTGTACGCGCTGCTGGGCACCAGCCGGGTGCTGGCCGTGGGGCCTGTGTCCATCGCCGCCATCATGGTGGCCCAGGCCCTGGGCTCCCTGCCCGAGGGCGTGAATCCCTTCGCGGCGGCGGCGCTGCTGGCTTTGCTGGGCGGGGCGGTCCTGCTGGCCCTTGGCCTGCTGCGCCTGGGGTGGCTCGCCAACTTCCTCGGGCATCCGGTGCTATCGGGGTTTACCTCGGCGGCGGCGCTGCTCATCATCGCCAGCCAACTGCCCGCGCTGGTGGGCGTGCGCTGGCCAGCCGAGACCGGTTGGTCCGGCCTGCTGCCCGCCGTTGCTGAGGCAGCGCCGACGGTGCGCGCGCCGACCCTGCTGCTGGGGCTGCTGGCGGCGCTGGTGCTGCTGTTGTCCGGGCGCCCCCTGGAGCGGGTGCTGCAGGCGGCCGGCGCCACCCGGCGCAGCAGCGCCCTGGCGGGCCGGGCTGCGCCGCTGCTGGTGGTGGTGTGCGGCACGCTGGCCGTGGTGGCACTGTCTCTGGATACCGGCCATGGCGTGGCGGTGGTGGGCGCGGTGCCCGCCGGGCTGCCGGAACTGGTGCTGCCCTGGCCGGGCACGGACGTGGCGCTGCGCCTGCTGCCGGCAGCGGCGTTGATCGCCCTGGTGGGCTATGTGGAAAGCGTGGGCATGGCGCGCACCCTTGCCAATCGGCGCCGCGAGGCCATCGACCCGAACCAGGAACTCATCGCACTGGGCGCCGCCAACCTGGGCGCGGCGTTGTCGGGCGCCATGCCGGTGGCCGGCGGGCTGAGCCGCACCATGGTCAACTACCAGGCCGGGGCACGCACCCAGGGCGCGGCCCTGGTGACGACGCTGCTGGTGGCGGTGGTGGTGTTCGCCTTCACGCCGCTGCTGGCCCATGTGCCGCGCACAGTGCTGGCGGCTATCATCATCGTCGCCGTGGCCCGGCTGGTGGACGTGCGGGCGCTGCGCGATGCCTGGCGCTACGACCGCTCGGACGCGGCGGTGATGCTGGCCACGGCGCTGGGCGTGATCGGCCTGGGTATCGAGGCGGGCCTCATGGCGGGCATCGTGCTGTCGCTGCTGGCCACGGTGTGGAAGGCCTCGCGCCCGCATGTGGCCGAACTGGGCCGGCTGCCAGGCAGCGAGCACTTCCGCAACGTGCGCCGCTACCGCGGCCTGGAAACGTGGCCGTCGCTGTTGCTGCTGCGGGTGGACGAGCACCTGTCCTTCGCCAACAGCCACTGGCTGGAGCAGTACTTCGCCCAGTCGGTGGCGGCCCACCCGGGCGTGCGCCACCTGGTGCTGGTGGCCAACGCCGTCAATGGCATCGACACCACCGCCCTGCAGATGCTCGAACGGCTCGCGCTGTCCTTGCGCGAGGCTGGCGTGACGCTGCACCTGGCCGAAGTGAAGGGCCCGGTGATGGACCGGTTGAAGCGATCCTCGCTGCTGGCCTCCATGGCGCCGGGGCGCGTGTTCCTGAGTGCTCACGAGGCGGTGCAGGCGCTGGCGGACCAGCGCCGGGAGGTGTAGGCGGTGACCGGGCGCGCCGCAGCTTTCGGTTACACTCGCGACGCGTTCATCGAGCATGGTCGATGGCGGCGGGTCGGTCCCGCGCGCCAACCCCTGAAGAGGTCGTTGCTGCTGCCGCGTCCGTCAGCGCAACCGTCGACCCATGTGCCAGGAGGAGATTCGTCATCGTGATCCGTCGCCTGCCGGCGCTTATGCCGGCCTGCGCGCTGTGGTGTGCCGCCGCCGCGGCCGCCGTCCCCGAGCTGGATGTGGAGACCGTCATCGGCCATCCGCGCCCGCGCGTGGCCGAGGTGGGCTACACCGAGCCCGAGACCTTCGACCCTTTCACCGACCGGCTCTACCAGGGCGGCTTCCGCTATGGCGGCCCGCCGGTGGAGATCCCGCACGAGGTGCGCTATCTCACCGCGCTGGGCCGTGTGAAGGCCATGAAGCGCATCATCGCCTGCGCGGATGCCTGGTATTACCCGTTCTCCCACACCGCGCCCAAGGCCGAGCCCCCGGGCATCGACATCGAGATCCTCGGCCGCATCGCCCAGAGGAACGGCTGGGAATTCTCCGTCATGTGGGCCAACACCGGCGTCTATCGCGGCGGCCTCAACCTCGCCTTCCGCCAGACCATCAACCGCGGCTTCTGCGACGTGTTCATGGGCACCGTCATCACGGGTGACGATGACCACATGTCGCGCAACGCCATGACCTTCACGAGACCTTACATCGGCATCGGCTTCGTGCTGGTGCACAACGGCAAGGTCCCGCGGGCGCGCACCCTCGAAGAGCGCAAGGGCACCGGCATCAAGGTGGGCGTGCCGGCCTACACCCCTATGCAGGAGAACGCCGAGAAGCTCGGCATTCCGGTGGTCACCTACTTCCAGAACCAGCGCGTGATCGACGGCCTGTTGCGCAAGGAGGTGGATGCCATCATGGTGTGGGGCCCCTCCATCCCCGTGGCCAATCGCGAGAAGAACGTGGAACTGGCCATGTCGAAGGGCTTCCAGCCCATGCCCGGGCAGCGCTTCAACGGCGCCTGGGCAGTCAAGGCAAAGGAAGACGGCTTTCTCGAACTCATCAACAAGGAATTCGGCGAGATGCTCGCCAATGGCGAGATGCAGGCCATCGTCGAGAAGTACGGCGTGCCCTGGTTTCCGCCGTTCAATGACTGATCCCCGCGCCGGCATGCCCGGCGTACCGCTCTCCAACCCCTGAAAGCCGCCGGTTCCCCCGATGATCGAAAAATTCCTCGAACTCTCGCGCCTCTCCATGGGCGTCATTCCCACTCTCGTGATCCTGTTCACCATTGCGCTGGCCGTGGTGGTGGAGCGGCTGTGGTTTTTCCACCGCGTGCTCAACCAGGGCGCGGCCATGGAGCGCGACCTGAAAAGGGCTGCCTACCGCGATACCGAGGCCCTGGGCGGCGTGGCGCGGCGCTTCGGCGGCGCGTTGCAGACCGGCCTGGTGAACACGGCGCTGTCCTCTGGTGCAGAGAGCGCCGAGGCCATGGAGCGTCATGTGGACGAGGCAATCCTCGACCTGGTGCCCGCCATGGACCGCAACCTCTGGGTGCTGGACACGGCCGTCACCCTCGGCCCGCTGCTGGGGCTGCTGGGCACCATCTTCGGCATGATGAAGACCTTCAACGTGCTCGGCGCCGAGGGCGCGGCCGCGGGCGCCCAGGCGGTCACGGGCGGTATCGGCGAGGCGCTGGTGGCCACGGGCGTGGGCCTGTTCATCGCCATCGTGGGCCTGGTGTTCCTGAACTACTTCAACAAGCGGGTGCGCTTGGGCGTGCAGCAGATGGAACTCATCAAGATCACCGTGGTGAACCGCCTCATCGGCGGCGGCCTCAAGGCGGGGGCCTGAGGCCATGCGATCGCGCACCGCCGCCTACTTCCAGACCGAAAAGGCGCGCATCGAGGTGATCCCGATGATCGACATCATGATGTTCCTGCTGGTGTTCTTCATCATGATCACCATCAACGCCATCGTGGGTTCGGGGATTGCGCTCGAATTGCCCAAGTCCAAGACGCCTCAGCCGCTGCGCGACACCACCATCACTGTGGGTGTGAAGAAGGAGGGGGCGCTGTACGTGGACGCCAAGCCCCTGTCCCCGGAAGAGTTCACCGCGCGGCTGCGCGAGGCCAAGGAGAAGGGCGGCAAGGTGGAGGTGGTAATCGCGGGAGACCGCGAGGTGCCTCTGCAGAAGCTGCTCGACGTGATGGACCTGGTGCGCGCGGAGGACATCAACTCCGTGGGCATCGCCGCCTCGAAGAACCCCGAGACCGCCGGGGCTGCCGCACCCGCGCAGAAGCCGAGGTGATCCCCATCTGTATCCGCGCACGGCGCCTGGCAGGCTGCTGATGCCCTTCGCCGCTCCCTCGCCCGCTCGTGGCGGCGCCGCGCCGGATGCGCCCGTGCGCGCGCCGGCGCTCATGCCCTTTTCGCGCGCGCTGCTGGTGGCGGTGGTGCTCGAGATACTCGCCGTGCTGTCGCTGGTGGTGAATTGGCGCGGCTTGTTGCCGGAACCCGAGCCCGAGCCCTTTAAAGTGGAGTTCGTGAAGCTGCCCGAACCGCCGCCGCCTCCGCCGCCGCCCGAG
>DAIPHN010000216.1:0-5100 GCA_036771335.1 Burkholderiales bacterium | reverse complement strand
GCCACGATCATGCGGCCGATGCGCGGGTCGATGGGCAGCCGCGCGAGCTGCGCGCCGACGCTGGTGAGGTTGCGGCGCTCGTCCACTGCACCCAGCTCCAGCAGCAGCTGGTAGCCGTCGGCGATCATGCGCGGCTGGGGCGGTTCCACGAAGGGGAAGGACTCGGGCTCGCCGAGCTTGAGCGCCTTCATGCGCAGGATCACCGCGGCGAGCGACGAGCGCAGGATTTCGGGATCGGTGAACTCGGGGCGCGCCCGGAATTCCTCCTCGGCGTAGAGCCGCACACACACGCCGCTCGACACCCGCCCGCAGCGCCCCGCGCGCTGGTCGGCGGAGGCCCGCGATACGGGCTCGATCTGCAGCATCTCCACCTTGTTGCGGAAGCTGTAGCGGTTGATGCGCGCCAGGCCCGGGTCCACCACGTAGCGGATGCGCGGCACCGTGAGCGAGGTCTCGGCCACATTGGTGGCCAGCACCACCCGGGGTCCGGCGTCGGGCTTGAAAACCCGTTCCTGTTCGGCCAGCGACAGGCGCGCGAACAGAGGCAGGATCTCCACCCCGCCGCGTACCCTTCCCACGGGGTGCTTGCGCAGGTGCTCGGCGGTGTCGCGGATCTCGCGCTCGCCGGGCAGGAAAACCAGCGCGTCGCCGCTGCCGTGCTTCAGGTAGAGGTGGTCGAGGGCGTCGGCGATGGTCTCGGGCAGGTCGGGCGCCTCGCCGTGCTCATCCTCACGGATCGGGCGGTACTCCACCTCCACGGGATACAGCCGGCCCGAAACCTCGATCACCGGCGCATCCATGAAGTGGCGCGAGAAGCGCTGCGCGTCGATGGTGGCCGAGGTGATGATGAGTTTCAGGTCCGGCCGCCTGGGCAGGAGCTGGCGCAGGTAGCCCAGCAGGAAGTCGATGTTCAGGCTGCGCTCGTGGGCTTCGTCCACGATGAGGGTGTCGTAGGCGCGCAGTTGCCGGTCGGTCTGGGTCTCGGCAAGCAAGATGCCGTCGGTCATGAGCTTGACGAAGGGCTCGGGGCCCACGTGGTCGTTGAAGCGCACCTTGTAGCCCACCAGCTCGCCCAGCGGCGAAGCGAGTTCCTGGGCGATGCGCCCGGCCACCGTGCGCGCCGCGATGCGCCGCGGCTGGGTATGGCCGATCAGGCCCTGCACTCCGCGCCCGGCCTCGAGGCAGATCTTGGGCAACTGGGTGGTCTTGCCCGAGCCGGTCTCGCCGCAGACGATGATCACCGGGTGGGCGGCCAGCGCCGTGGCGATCTCGTGGCGTTTGCCGCTCACGGGAAGATCCTCCGGGTAGCGAATCCCCGGAAGGCGGGCGCGACGCAGGGCAACGCGCTGCAGCGAGGCGGCGATGTCGCCTTCGATGCGTGTCCGGTCGCTCTCGTGCGTCCCCGTCCCGGCCTCCCGCAGCCGTGCCAGACGGCCGCGAAGGCGCGGCTGGTCCGCGAGCATGCATCCGGTTACGCGCCGAAACAGCTCGTCCAGAGGTGCAAGCGGCGGGGGCGATCCAGCGGGAAGGTCTGACGGCGCAGGGGAGGTCACGGCAGCGTGGGATGGTAAGCCACGGACACAGGCCGTTTGGAGAAACGGTGCGGCCCGGCGGTTCTGCGACCCGGCGAAAAAAAACGGGGCACCGAACGGCACCCCGAAGTTCCCTGAAACGACGTAGCGAAGCAACCATGACCCAAGCGGAACACTGCCCCGCCCGGACGCACCCCGAATACTCCAGCGTGCCTAGTGACGCGGTACGTCCGTGGAACTGCATGGCGGCTGGTATCCGGGCCCGCGGCCCCTCGCCACGGATTGTTCCCGGCCCGCGCCAGCCCTTTCCCCCGCGCGTTGGACGCAACTCTAGGGGGTGGGGCGACCGTCGGCCTTGATTTGTGTCAACCCGCCAGCGATCGCTTCAGCGCGTCCAGGGACAGTCCCCAGCGCTCCATTGTGTAACGCAGCAGCGCCAGTTCGGCGTCGTGGAACTGCTCGTCGGCCTTCATCAGGATCAGCGCCATGCTGGCTGCGTCCGTGCGCTTGCGCGGGTCCTGGACGGCATCCACGATGGCGTCGATGCGCGGCCGGTCCATGAGGTTGATCTTGCCGCCTGCGGCGCCAGCGGCGCGCAGGTCGTCGCAGTACTCCTGCACCACCCGCGAGAAATGGTCGCGGCCAAGGCCGATCAATCGCAACAGGTCGAGCCGCTCCAGGGCCTCCAGCTCACGGTCGTCCAGCTTCGCGTCGGCGAGCATCACCATGGCGAGCACGCGCGCCATGGCTTCAGGGCTGTCGGTGGGGTAGGTCTTCATGGGAGCTCCGTGGGCTGGGGTGGGGCCACCGGCGGATCGGCATGGGCGGCGCGCGCCCGCCGTGCCGCCTTGGCGATAAACAGCGCGCTCACCGGGGTGGTGATCACGATGAAGAGGGTGATGAGCAGCTCATGCACGCTCACCCCGCCATCGCGCGCGGAGAACCAGATCATGGAGGCCAGCAGCAGCCCGCCGATACCCAGCGAGGTGGCCTTGCTGGGGCCGTGCAGCCGCGTGAGCAGGTCGGGAAAGCGCGCCAGGCCGATGGAGCCCAGCAGCGCGAACGCTGCGCCCAGCAGCACCAGGGTCGAGACCACCAGGTCGAGGATCATCTGCAGCTTACTCGATGATATCGCCGCGCAACAGATACTTCGACAGCGCCACCGTGCCGATGAACCCCAGCGCCGCGATCAGCAGGGCTGCCTCGAAGTACAGCGTGCTGGCCGTGTGCAGCCCGAGCAACACGATCAGGCCGGTGGCGTTCACGTACAGCGTGTCGAGGGCGAGGATGCGATCGGCGCTGTCGGGCCCGCGCAGGAGCCGGTAGACATTGAGCAGCATGGCAGTGGCCAGCAGCATCGCCGCGGCGGGCACGGCCCAGGTCATCAGCATTCGAACACCCGCTTGAGGCGCGCTTCGTAGCGCGATTTGATCTCCTCGCGCACCGAATCATCGTCGGGCGCGTCCAGCGCGTGCACCAGCAGCGCGCCTCTCGCCAGGTCCAGGTCCACCGTCACAGTTCCCGGTGTGAGAGTGACGGTAGCCGCGAGCACGCTCGCCACCAGCGGATCGTGCACGTCGAGCGGCACCTCCACCAGGCGCGGGCGCAAGCGCGCCACGGGGCCCAGCACCAGCCGCGCCACGCGCAGGTTGGCCACCACGATGTCGCCCAGCACCAGCGCCAGGTAGGCGAGGGCTGCCGCGGGCCGGCGGATGGGCGGCAGGGCGGGAAACACCTGCCGCACCGCCAGGGGAATGGCAACCCCCAGCAGCGCCGCCAGCACCAGCTGGGCGGCGGACAGCCCATTGGCGAGCAGCAGCCACACCACCATCAGCACCAGGGACAGCCGTGGAAAAGGCAGCCAGCGCTTCACGGCGCCGCCTCCCGGGCGTGGGGCGCATGCGCGTGCCCGGCCTGCGCGGGCTCCGGATCGGCCTGCGCCATGCCCAGCACCCGCAGCCGGTACTGGCTGGGGTCGAGCGTCTCCCCTGCCGCCAGATTCGTGAAGCGCACCAGGGGGGCGGCGGCCACGGTGAGCACGACGATCAGCGCCAGCAGCACGGCAGGCGCGGTGAGGTGCTGCCGGTCGAGCGCCGGTGCTGGCCCCGGCTCGGTAGCCCAGAACAGCCGTGACCCGGCCTTGGCGAGGGCCACGATGTTGAGCAGCGAGGCCGTCAGGATCACGCCCCACAGCCAGGGTGCCGCGCCAGCGCCCTGGAGGATCATGAGCTTGCCTAGGAAGCCCGCCAGAGGCGGCATGCCCGCCATGGCCACGGCGAGGGCGAAGAACACCGCGCCAGTGAGCCCCGCCGCCGGCAGGGGCTGTGCTCGCTCCAGGCGGTCGGTCGCCGCGCCGCGGTTGCGCGCTATGGTGTCGGCCAGCAGGAACAGCGCTGGCGTGGCGAGCGAGCTGGCCACCAGGTAGTACAACCCGCCGCCCACAGCCCCTGCCGAGCCCGTGCCCACGGCGGCCAGCCAGGTGGCCGTGGAGCCCAGCGACAGCCACGCCACCAGACTGGTGAGGGAGGCTGCGCAGAGCGCGCCAAGGGCCGCCGCCGCTACGGCGCCCAGGGCAGCCGGCAGCACCACCCCCGTCGCCAGGTCCGCAGCCGCGCTCGCGCCGAACACCGCCGAGTGGACGCGCAGCACCGCGTACACCCCTACCTTGGTGAGCAGGCTGAAGATCGCCGCCACCGGCGCCGCCGCGGCGCCATAGGTGCCCGGCAGCCACAGGTACAGCGGCGCGGCCGCCGCCTTGAGGAGGAACACCACCAGAAGCACGCCCGCGCCCGCCTGCACCCACGGCTCCTGGGCCGGCGGTACCCGGGAGAGCATCACGCCCAGGTCGGCCATATTGAGCGTGCCCGCCACCCGGTAGAGCAGGCTCACGGCCACCAGGAACAGGGAGGAGCCGATGAGATTGAGCACCACGTACTGCACGCTGGCGCGCAACCGCGGCGCGCCCCGCCCGTGCTGCAGCAGGCCGTAGGAGGCGATCAGCATCAATTCGAAGCATACGAACAGGTTGAACAGGTCGCCAGTGAGGAAGGCGCCGTTCAGTCCCATGATCTGGAATTGCAGTAGCGGATGGAAGTGGGCGCCCCTGGCGTCCCAGCCGCGCAGGGCATAGAGCAGGCTGGCCGCCGCCACCACTGCCGTGAGCGCCACCATGAGCGCCGCCAGCCGGTCGAGCACGAACACGATTCCCAGCCGGGCTGGCCAGGCGCCCATGGCATACACCTGGACCTCGCCGCCGGCGGTGCGCAGCAGGCAGGCTCCAGCCACACCCAGGAGGGCCGCCATGGACAGCACAGCCAAAACGCGCTGCGCCCCCAGGCGCCCACTCAGGAACAGCAGCGCGCAGGCCGACAGGGCCGGCAGCACGAAGGGGGCCGCGGGCAGGTGGTTCACGCGTCCTCCGCGGGGTGCGCAGAGTCCTGGGGCGCACCCGCGTCCACGTGGTCGCTGTCGGCGGCGGCGCGCGCCTGCATGGCCAGCACGATCAGATAGGCCGTCATGCCGAAGCTGATGACGATGGCGGTGAGCACCAGCGCCTGGGGCAGCGGGT
>DAIPHN010000215.1:0-5148 GCA_036771335.1 Burkholderiales bacterium | reverse complement strand
ATCGCCTGCAGGTGAGCGATTCCGCGGGCGGCAGCGTCCAGCTCGTGGTGACGGTGAATGGCGCCCAAGCGCCGTCGATTGCGGGCAGCGGTAAGGACGGGGCGAATGGCTCGCCCGACTTGGGGACCCTTACGAAGGACATCAACGGGCTCGCGCCCTTCAACATTGGCAATACGAAGATCAGCATCGGAAGGAACGGAGCGGACCTGAGCAATGACAAGAAGAAAATTGTCGTGAAGTTGAGCTGCGATCCACCTCCTCCGGCAGGCACCGGCCCCTCGCGTGACGAGGTCGTGAGAAAGCTTTACGAGGAGGTCAAGAGTCCAGAGAAGGACCTGGGTCTCGTTGAACTCAGTCCCACTCCTGCCAACTGCTTCAAGGATTGAGCGATGCCCAGCGGCTCGCACGCTAGCCGTCCGCGTCGTCGCGAGTGGGCACGCGAAACCGAGGCCCAGTCGCTGGCGCTTCAGCCGGCGGGGCTCGAACTGGCCATCGAGAACAGCTGCACGCTCGCCGACGATGCCGCCCGCATGGAACTGGCGCGCGAAATCGTGCTCTCGCGCGGCCCCGAGCTGACGCTGGCCTATCGCAGCGTGGTGATGGTGCAGCCCGGCTACCGCAAGACGCGGGGCGAAGATGGCCAAGAGCAACTGACGCGCGAGCCCTGCGTGGTGTTCGTGGTGCGCCGCAAGTGGGACCCAAGCCGCACCGCGCAGGGCGACCGCCAGTGCCTGCCGGAATGGCTGATCACCTTCGCCGACCACGCCGGGCAGCGCCTGCCCTTCGCCGTGCCCACGGACGTGCAGGAGATGGCCGGGTTCCGTGGCGCACGGGCCCATGGCCCGGGTTCCGTCTGGGTGGAGCCGCCGGGCGTGTCCTGGGAGCGCGGCGCCGCCGCCTGCGCCGTGCGGCTCGACAGCGGCGAGGACAGCCAGCTATGCCTGCTCAGCGCGCAGCACGTGCTCACACCCGCCGCCGAGGTGAACGGCTTGCAGGTCCAGGGCGATCTGCCCGTCCGGCTGCTGGATGCGTCACAGAAGCGGCTTCCTGCGCCCGTGGTGGCCACCTCGCTGCCGGTAGGCGGGTTGCTGCGCGGTGACCAGAATCCCTACCGGCCAAGCCTCGACGTGCAACTGGCGCGGGTGGACGACCCTGGCGCCGCCCAGGCCATCGTGGGCGCGCGCCAACTGGACCCCGGCGAGCCCTGGGTCGCTACGCCGCGACGCCTCAGCGAGCTGGCGGCCATCCGCTGGTTTCATTTGCTGGTGCCCGACAACAACGGGCCGGCGGTGCGCGGGCCGCTCAAGGCCCAACTGGACTCGTGCCTGGCCCTGCCCTTTGCCCTTGACTATCGCCTGCGCAGGGGCGGCAGGCGCGAATGGGTGAAGGTCTATCACGACGAACTGCTCAAATTCCAGGTGAAGCAGCAGCCCTACCCCGAGGCTGGCGACAGCGGCTGCGCCGTGGTGGTGATGAATTCCGACGGCAGCGTCACCCTCGCCGGCCTGTATATCGGCGGCGGCGGCAATGCCGCCTACGCCATCCCCGCCTGGCACCTGTTCAACCTGAACCGCTGGTGGAACTACCCTACGGGCGCGCGCATCGAGCCCGTGTCGATCTGAGCCGGCCGCGCTTCAACCCACGGCGCGGGTGGCGGCATCCCCCGTGGTACCGGCGGGTGAGGCGGCCGCGGCATCGCCGCTTGCGGTGACCGGCGCCGTTGCACCGGGCGTGCCACCTGCCTTGCCGTAGCGCGACATGAAGGCTTCGATGAAGTCCGCGCCGCTGTATCCGATGCCCAGCAGCGCGATGATGGTGGGCGAACCGATCTTCTCCCCATCCACCGGCACCGACAGGGATATCGCCCCCAGCACCCCGGCCACCGCGCCAATCAGCAGGCTCACCCCCAGACGGCCGCCGGAGAACTCCTGCTTGAGCCGGCTGCCGCTGGCGGCGGCCTCGTCGGCCACCTTCTTCAGACCGGGGATCACCCGGATGGCCTGCCCCAACGCCCCGAACATCGCACCGATCGCCATCAGTTGCATCCACTGGCTGGCGCTGTAAGCCATCGATTCCATGCTGTGTTCCTCCTTGTCAGGGGGCCGGGACAACGAAACTGTTGCGTACCCAGCCTTCCAGGCCGCTGCCGTCGGCGAGCGCCACGTGCGCCCACAGCGGTGCCATCTCGATCAAGTCCACGCTCGTGCCGGCCTTCAGCGGCGCAGCCACCAGCGGGTGCTCGGCGCCGGGACCGCCACGGATGTTGAGCAGCGGTGCATTCACCACCAGGCGGTCCCGGCCCTCGTCGCCGCGGCCGAACAGGTTGGAGCGGAAGCTCGCCATGCGAAAGGCCGGCCCGGGATCGGCCTTGCGGCCGGGCGCGATGTCGTCGTGCCCCAGCACATCCTTCAAGCCGTAGTGGCGCACCAGCAACCGCGCCACCGCCAGCGTGGCGCTCAACTGGGCTTCGGTGTAGGCGTGCCACCAGGCGTCGGCGGTCTCGTTCTTGTGGCGTGCCCGCACCACTTCGGACTCGGGATAGAAGGCGCCAAACCACGCCTGGTAGCGCGTGCCCACCTGGGTGAGCCGGCCGGCGTTGTCCAGTTCGATGCCGATGGAGTGGCTGTTCATGCCCTCCAGCCCCAGCCACGCGCTCTTGCCCGCATGCCAGGCCTTGCGGTTGAAGGGGACCAGTTGCCACAGCCGGCCATCGCGACCGATCACCAGGTGCGCTGAAGCCGCGGCGCCGGGATCAAGGAAGTGCCGCACCGAGCTCTCCGCATCCCGCCCGGCGGTGTAGTGGATCACCAGGTACTGCGGCACGATGGGCCCGCCCTTGTTCGGCGAGTCGGTGAAGCTCACCCCATCGCCCGACAGCAGGTGGTCTGTGATCTGCATGTTTGCCTCCGAGGGTGTCTTCGGGGGTACGGCGCTGGATCGGCGCGGATTCGCGCTTCAATCGTATTCCGCGACCGCGGCAATAGCCACAGCAACCGGTATGTACGCGAAAAGCGTTACGCCGCCCCTACGCCAGCGAGAGCCCCTGCGACCTGGACGCTGTTGCCGCATCCGCATCCGCTTTGCGAACCCAGCGCAGTGCGCTACTGGCCTGCTCTTCTTGCTCGCGCGGAAACACTAGGGCGCCTCCCCGCGCGCGATACCAAAGGTAACGACACGACTCACCGAAAGCGACACTGGCGAGCAGCGAGCAGAGACTCCAGCGCTGTCTGTGACCGATGCCAAGGCCAATCGACCGGACGCCCAATTAGAGCCTCGCATCCTCAAGGTTCCCCGTGCCCCGGTGATTCTCCGTAAGCCGCTTCCTGACCACTGACCGACGCCGCTGCGTTGCTGATTGCGCTGCCGATTTCGTGCATTGCAAGTCCGTTGAGCCCTGCCTCGCGCAAGATACTGTCGACGAGTGGCTTCTGCACCGCGTACTTGAGTGCGGCATTGGCTACCTGATCAGGCAGGGAGGTGCCAGGCGTGCTCGACGCATCAGTTCCTCCTCCCGGCATCGCGCCTAGCCCGTTCACTTGCACCACGCGAATCGATTCGATCCTCTCCATGGGCTTGACAGCTTCCATGATGATCGCCGGCAGCTTCTCGAGCATCAACGTTCTCACCCGCATGGCAACCTGCTCGCCCGACAGGCTGTTGTGGGCGGCGTTCATGGCCTCCAAGCCCGCCGCTTCCGCAAGTGAGGCTTCGCGTCGGGCATTCGCCTCAACGCGGATTGCATCTGCCCGGTCCATGGCCGCATCTTTTTCGGCCGTGGCCGCTACCGTGGTGGCAATGGCGTTTTGTTCAGCCGTCTGCTGGGCCTCAATCAACTGGATGCGCTTCTCGCGTTCCGCAACGGCCACATCCCGCGCGGTCTTCACCGATTCCTCCGACTTGACCGCCTCGGCACGCGCCTCGTTCGCCTTCGCTTCCGCGATGGACTGCTCGGTGGATTTGTTCGCCACGGCGATCTGGGTGTCGGCCATCGCAAGTTCGACTTGCCGGCGTTGTTCCGCCTGAGCAATTCTGGTTTGCCGGTCGGACTCGATCTGCCGCGTCTGGACCCCCAGATCCTTCTCGATCTGGGCTTCCTTCACCTGGCGCTCGGCTTGAATCTTCTTCTGGTCCACCAGCCGCGACGCTTCAATCCGAGCCTCCTCCGCCTCCCGCTGGCGTTGCGCTTCCTGCTGCGCCACTTGCGCCTGCTGTTCGGCCCGCGCCGTGGCCACCTGTCGCTGCTGCTCCAGCGTGGCGAACTCCGTTTGCTGCTCGATCCCCAGCTTCTCGCGCGTCGCCTCGAGGTTCTTCTGACGCACCTGAACCTCGGTGGTCTGCTCAATCTCATTGCGCTCGCGGCGGCGCGTCTCCGTCTCCTGCGTCAAGCGCGTGAGGCCCTCCGCGTCAAACGCGTTGTCCGGGTTGAAAAACTTCTTGTCGGTCTGGTCCAGCTTTGTGAGCGAAACCGATTCAAGTTCCAACCCGTTCTTTTCCAGATCCTCGGCCACCGCGTTTTGGACAGCCTGGACAAACTCGCGCCGCTTGTCCTGCAGCTCTTGCATGGTCATCGTCGCGGCGGTGGCTCGCAGTGAATCGACGAACTTGTCTTCCACCAATGCCTTGAGGGAATCGGGATTCAAGGTGCGCTGTCCGAGCGTCTGGGCGGCGGTGCTCACAGCCTCGGCGGTTTGTTTGACCCGAACAAAGAAGGCCGCAACCACGTCAACGCGCATTCGGTCCTTGGCGATGAGGCTTTCCTGCTGCCGCCGTTCCACTTCGAGCTTGAGCGTGTTCATGTTGACGGGAATGATCTCGTGAAACACCGGAAGCACAATCGCCCCCCCGTCCATGATTACCTTCTGCCCCCCCATTCCGGTACGCACGAAGGCGGTTTCCTTCGACGCCCGTTTGTAGAGGCGGGAGAAGACAACCCCAACGGCCACGAAGCCAAGCAGCACTACCCCGGCGAGCACTCCAATTTGAATCAGGCTTTCCATTGCTTCCTCCCTGTGGGCGCGGATTTCGCCTAGAGCAACCCCGGATGCGGGTTACGGCTGCCGCGAAAAGTGGCGCCAGCCTTCTTGACGATCAGAAACTGCGATCCCTCCTCGAAAACCTCTCCTTCGAGGTCGGGTTCCACGCGCAAGT
>DAIPHN010000214.1:0-5187 GCA_036771335.1 Burkholderiales bacterium | reverse complement strand
TACGACAATCCTGATCATCGAATCCGGTGCAATTCATCTGGTTCGGTGGACTAGGGTTTGCCGAATCGATCTTTTTTCTCAACATACGGCGGGCAGGGTGAGATCTGGCTCGTTCGCCGCAAAAGCGGAACCTGGCCGGGCCGTTCTGTCGCTGGAAAAAGCTCAAGAGTCTAACATGCGCCGCGTGGCAAACCGGTCGTGCAGTATGGGCCGCCGAGGCCACGGAAGCTCGTGATATTCTCCTAGCAAAATCGTTTTCCGGTCGCGCTGCTTGCTCCCGGCGAGGATGAACCAGCGCCAATCTCGATCGCCCGACAACCCCAGTACTGCACGGTGAAACCATGACCTTCCGTATCAAGAAGTCCTTGCTCGGAATAGCTGCCGTTTCGTTGCTTGCCCCCATGGCGAGTCATTCTCAGCTGGCCGGTAAAGGGCCGTGGATCAGCGATTCGACTAACAATGCTGTGCGTGATGGGCGGGGCAGCACCTGTGTATCGGCGGGCGGATCCGACCACGGCTTCGACAACGCATACTGCTCCGGCGCCGCCGCAGACTCGAAGGCGGCCGTTGAGGCCAGTGCAGCGGCCGCGAAGGCTGCGGCCGCAGAGCAGGCGGCCGCGGCCCAAGCCGCCAGGGAAGAGGCTCTCATGGCCGTAGAGCCGGGTTCCGGCCTCAAGCCGGGAATGCGCGGCTACTACGCTCACGACAGTTCCGGGGCAGTGGTTCGGGATGGCGCGGGCAGCGGTTGCGTGCGCGACTCGCGCTGGTCCGTCGCTTACGCCACGGAGGAGTGTGATCCCGAATTGTTCGAACTCTGGCGCAAGCGCCAAGCAGCCACGGGACAACTTGCGCCGCGCCTGCAAGCCGCTCCTCCCCTTCGCGAAACCGGGCTTGAACCTCTCGATACCGGTCCCGGGGCCGCTCCGGCACCAGGCCCTTCGGCCGTCGAGGCACCTCCGGTCACGGGCGACAACAGCAACGCCTTTCCCATCACCACCTATGACGGCGGCGGCGCAGCCCTCGCGAACGACCGCATCCCCGACGACGACAAGGTGATGCCGGAGGACGAGGCCGCTGAGGAAGCCATGGCGCAGGACGACGCTGAGGAAGAGGAGACCGTCGTCATGGCCGGCGCGGAGCCGCAGCCCGCACCAGTCGCGCCTGCTCCTGCCGCGCCCGTCCGGGCCCCTGTAACGCCGCCCGCTGTTGACAAGGGGCCGGTCAAACCCACCTCCCTCCCCGTGACCGTGCGAACCGACGGGCTGTTCGGCTTCGACCGTTTCGATCTGCGCGCCGAACTGGTGCTCAAGCTCGACGGCGTGGTGGACATGCTCAACGGCGCCAAGTACGACCGCATCAGCGTGGTGGGCTACACCGATCCCATCGGCACGGCCGCCTACAACCGCAAGCTCTCACAACGCCGTGCCGAGGCGGTGAAAAAGTATCTCGTCAGCAAGGGTATCGACCCGGGCCGAATCGCAACCTCTGGCAAGGGCGAATCGGGGCTGGTGGTGACCCGAGCCGACTGCAAGGGCAAGCGCAAGGAGTCCCTGATCGCCTGTCTCGAGCCGAACCGCCGGGTGGTGATCGACGCGGCCGGCGAGAAGCCCGTCAAGTAGCCGCCTCCGGTCACCCCACAGGGAGCCCTGCCTTGGCAGGGCTTCGTTTTTTTGTACTCATGCCCGAGCCCGACTTCATCCTCGCCCCCCGCTGGGTCGTTCCGGTGTCCCCGGGTGGCGTGCTTGAGCATCACGCCGTGGCGGTGGCGGGCCCACGCATCGAGGCGGTGGTGCCCGCCGAGCAGGCACGCGCTTCATACCGCGGCGCAACCTGGGTAGAACTGCCCGGCCATGCCCTCCTGCCAGGCTTCGTGAACGCCCACACCCATGCCGCCATGACGCTGATGCGCGGCCTTGCCGACGATCTGCCGCTCATGCGCTGGCTGCGCGAGCACATCTGGCCTGCCGAGGCAGCGTACGTCTGCTACGACTTCGTGCGCGACGGCACCCTGCTGGCGGCGGCCGAGATGCTGCGCGGCGGGGTGACGTGCATGAACGACATGTACTTCTTTCCCGAGGCCGCCGCTGAAGCGGCGCTCGTGGCGGGATTGCGGACGGCGCTGGGCATCATTGTCATCGACTTTCCCACCGCCTATGCCTCCGATCCGCAGGACTACCTCGCCAAGGGGCTGGCCATGCGCGACGCGCTGCGCCACGAGCCCCTGCTGTCCTTCTGCATGGCGCCTCATGCTCCCTACACCGTGAGCGACGGCAGTTTCGAGCGCATCGCCGTGCTGGCGGAGCAACTGGGCCTGCCGGTTCACGTGCACGTGCACGAAACCGCCACGGAAGTTGCCGACCACGTGGCCCGCCACGGCGTCCGGCCCGTGGAACGGCTGCGCGCCATGGGCCTGGTGGGGCCCGGCCTAGTGTCGGTACACAGCGTGCACTTGGAAGAGCGCGAGATCACCCTGTACGCCCGGGAGGGCTGCCATGTGGTGCACTGCCCAAGTTCCAACCTGAAACTCGCCAGCGGCTTCGCGCCCGTGGCCGCACTGCTGGACGCGGGCGTCAACGTGGCCCTGGGCTCCGACGGCGCCGCCAGCAACAACCGCCTCGACCTGTGGGAGGAGATGCGCACCGCCGCCCTGCTGGCCAAGGCAACCAGCGGCCGCGCCGAGGCGCTGCCCGCAGCACGTGCGCTGGAGATGGCCACGCTCGGCGGCGCGCGTGCCCTCGGGCTCGACGGGCAGATCGGATCCATCGAGCCGGGCAAGCAGGCCGATCTGGTGGCGGTGAACCTCGACGCCCTTGAGCTGTCCCCCTGTTTCGATCCCCTGTCCCACCTGGTCTATGCGGCCGGTCGCCAGCACGTGACCCACGTCTGGGTCGCGGGCCGTGCGCGCCTCGCCAATGGCGCGTTGCTGGACATTGATCCAGACGCCCTGCGCGCCGCAGCGCTGCGCTGGCAGAGCAAACTCGCACCCCACGGTCATCCGCCTCCATGATCAACGTCGATCCCGCCGAACTCGAGAAATTCAGCGCCCTCGCACACCGCTGGTGGGACCCGCACAGCGAGTTCAAGCCGCTACACGATATCAACCCACTGCGGCTCGAGCACATCGACCGGCTCGCCAGCCTGCGCGGCAAACGCGTGCTAGACGTGGGCTGCGGCGGCGGCATTCTGGCCGAGTCCATGGCCGCCCGCGGCGCCACCGTCACCGGCATCGATCTGGGCGAGAAGGGCCTCAAGGTGGCCCAGCTGCACCTGCTGGAGAGCGGGCTTCAGGTGGAGTACCGGCTCGCGGCAGTGGAAACCATCGCCGAGGCACAGCCCGCCTCCTTCGACGTGGTGACGTGCATGGAGATGCTCGAGCACGTACCCGACCCCGCCGCCACGGTGCGGGCCTGCGCCGCCTGCGCGGCCCCGGGCGCGCGGCTGTTCTTCTCCACCATCAACCGCAACCCCAAGGCCTGGCTGTTCGCCATCGTGGGGGCCGAATACGTGCTGCGCCTGCTGCCGCGCGGCACCCACGAATACGCCAGGCTCATCCGCCCCTCCGAACTGGCCGCCTTCTGCCGCGACGCGGGGCTCGAGGTGACCGGCGTCACCGGCATGACCTACAACCCCTTCACCCAGACGTACGCCCTGGGCAGGGACGCCTCGGTGAACTACATCCTCGAAGCGCGCGGGCCGCGGGCGTGATCCACACGGTTCTTTTCGACCTGGACGGCACCCTGGCGGACACGGCTCCCGACCTGGGCGGCGCGCTGAACCGCATGCGCGCCCGGCGCGGCCTCGGGCCCATGCCAATCGAGGTGCTGCGCACCCACGCCTCCAGCGGTGCGCGCGGCATGATCGGCGCAGGCTTGGGCGTGACGCCCGCCGCCCCCGCCTTTCCCGGGCTGCGCGCCGAGTTCCTGGACGAGTATGAAGCTGACCTCATGCGCGACTCGGTGCTGTTCCCCGGTGTGGCCGAACTTCTGGACGGCCTGGAGGCTGCAGGCTATCGCTGGGGGGTGGTCACCAACAAGGTGGAGCGCTTCACCATACCGCTGGTGAAACTGCTGGGGCTCTCGCCACGCTCGCCCTGCATCGTGGCGGGCGACACCACCCCGCACCCCAAGCCCCACCCCGCACCACTCATCGAAGCGGCGCGGCGGCTGTCTGCTGAATGCGAAGCCTGCGCCTACGTGGGCGACGACCTGCGCGACGTGCAGGCCGCCCGGGCGGCAGGCATGGGCGCCGTGGTGGCAGGCTACGGCTACCTGGGCGAGGGCGAGCCCCCGGAGCGCTGGGGTGCGGATCACCTCATCACCCATCCCGAAGCGCTACTAGAACTTCTCGCAGCCATGCGCTGAAGGGCAGACCGCGCCTTTCCCGGCAAGGCGCTGCGCCCCTTGAAATCGGGCCTGACACCCCGACCTATGTGGCACAATAAGTGAGGGTGTCGACGTTGCGCCACCCGTCTCGCCCGACCGATGCCGGTCCCGGATTCCATTTCAACGGGGGCGCCTTGGCTTCGACGTGGGTCGCGAAGCAGAGCAGTGCATGCCGAGGACCAGCCACCTCGTAAATCCGCTGGAAACCAACAGTCGCCAACGACGACCGTTACGCTCTCGCGGCTTAATCCCCGCGGGACTCTGCACCGGTTCGGCCTCGGGCCGGCTAGCGCAAGCTAGAGCAGAGTCATTTACGAGGCATCGCTCGCGTCCGGGTCGCTTGAACGCGGGTTAAATCCAAGGCGACTGGTTCTGTGGCAGCCCGCCGGCCGGCGGCACCAGGGCGACATCAAATGGCCAGGCTAAGCATGTAGTACTGCCTGCAGAGGGCTTGCGGACGCGGGTTCGATTCCCGCCGCCTCCACCACAACCCGTAGTACCGACGCCCCTAGAGGGGCGTTTTTTCTTTACACGTCAGTCGTTTACGACTCCATGTGTGTTTGTGTGTATGCTTCCATCTCATGCGTGATGGGGGCAAAAGTGGGGGCAAAAGTGGTGCTTTGTCCCCTGGCCGGTTGCCCCCACGCGGGAACGTGGGGGCAAGGACATGGGGCGACTGACGGACGCGCGACTTCGCGCCTTGGGCGCGGTGCACCGGCTCACCCGGCTGTGGGATGGCGAGGGCCTGTACCTCGAGGTGCGCGCAGGCGCGGGGGCTGGCACGTGGTAATTCAAGTATCGGGTC
>DAIPHN010000213.1:0-5243 GCA_036771335.1 Burkholderiales bacterium | reverse complement strand
CCTCGGGGTGCTCGATGCGGATGAGCCGGCCGCTGCCGTCGTAGCCGTAGGTGGTCACGCGGCCCTGCCGGTCGGTGCGCTGGGTGAGCTGGCCGCCGGCGTTGTAGGCGTAGCGCTCCTCCTTGCCCAGGGCATCGGTGCGGGTGAGCAGCCGGTCCATCGCGTCGTAGCCGTAGCGCTCCAGCACCGTGCCCCGGGCATCGGTGACGGAGGCCAGACGCCCGGCGGTGTCGTAGGCGAAGCCCGTGCGCCCGCCCAGCGGGTCCACCGAGGCGGCGGGCTGGTCTGGTAATCATTGAATCATCCTGCTTGCGCGGACCATGGCAACCCGGACCTGGCTGAGGGCAATAGGCACTCCGACAGCCCGGGAAAGCGTGCGCCGCTTGCCCCGCGCACCCGTTGGCCTGCCAGCACCATTGGCCTGGCGCCCATTCACGACGGTACGTGGCTGCGACGCACCGGAACCAGCATCACCTCCTTGATCCGCTCACGCGCGTCCGAGAACGGCTTGTTCAGGGCAAACCACTTGGCGGCTTCGGCGCGCTCGCTGGCGCTGAAGCTGGCGAGGCGTTCGGAGCGGCGGTCCAGGAACTGCGCGATGCCCAGGGCGCGAAGGCGCTCGTCGGGGTCTTGCGTGTGCTTGGCCAGCATGGCGAAGGCCCAGGAGTCGGGCCATGCCCGGGTGGCACGGCGCGCGAGATCGATCAGCAGGTCTCGGTAGGCGGTGTCTTTGGTTTTGGCGAACAGCAGCTCGGTGGCTTCAAGGGTCTGGAAGGAACTCTTGACGGCCAGATCGGGATCGAACGGCCGAACCACGAAGGCCCGCCACAGGAACTCCCGGGCCTTGGCCACGTCGCCTGCCCAACCCGCCACGAAGGCCTGGGCAACAAGGGTGTGAAAGCCGATACTGCCGCGCTCGATCTCGCCGCTCACCAGCGCGGCAGCCTCCTCGGTGCGGCCCAGCTCCAGCAGGGACGCGGTCATGTAGGGCAGCGGGTAGTTGACGGAGCGCTTTTGGTGCACCCCCAGGTTTCGCAGGGCTTCGTGCACTTGCCTGAAGTTCTCAATGGCGGCGGCGTGGTTGCCGGTGCGAAAGGCGAAATAGCCGTTGGCCAGCAACGCCATTGCACGGTCACCGCTTTGCCCCTCAAAGGTGAGCGCGATGCGCAGGGTGTCCGCACTGGGCGGGCGGTCGATCATCAGCATGTTGAACAGGAAATACTCCCGGCACAGGGCGGTGAAGCTATCCTGGTTCGGCAGCGCCCACTGGGTGGCGAATTGCACAATCTGCGCATCACTGCTGCCCACGATGCGATGCCCGGCGAATGCCACGGAAAAGGGCTCTACATCTTTCGGCGGCTGCCACAGCGCCTGGAAAGCTTTCCATCCGGCATTGGCATCGCCGATCAGGAAGTACATCGTGGCTGTCTTCGCCAGGTCGTCGGTGTATCCGTAGTCGGTGACCAGCCCCTCGCTCAGGGCCAGCGCTTCGCGATAGTTGCCGCGTTGCATGGCGAGCCGAATGGTGGAGAGCGTGTTCCAGCACACGTCGGCCGCGGCGCGGGATGACATTTCCAGCAGCGGTCTGGCGAGTTCCAGTTCGCCGACGTTCACCAGAATCATGCTGGCGGCGTAACCGCGCTCGGCGGTCTCGCAAGGCGTACCGGCCTGGTCCGCCAGGGCCGGCTGCGAAAGCAACGTGCGCTGGGCCTCCGCGGGGGTATGGTCGCGCAGCTGGGCCACAGCGAGTGCCTCGTAGTTGCTTGAAAGATCGGGCCGGGAGCGGATTGCCGCCGCCAGCAAGGCCGCCTCGGCCGGCGCGTCGCCCGCCGCGCGTGCCAGCTTGGCCAGAAACAGATCGCGCAGGTAGTTGCCGACGAAGCGCTCGCGGTTCTCGTCCACAAGACGCCTTGCCTCATCCTTGCGTCCCGCGCTCGTGAGGTAGTCAAAGGCGCGCTCCAGGTACCAGAACTGCTCGTGGGTGTAGCGAGCGGCACGCACATAGTGCGCAGCGTCGGAGGTTGCACGCCGCAGGTCCAGGCGGGTGCCGTCGAAGCGATCGGCGCGGTTGCTTTCCGGGCTCCGCCAGGGTCGCATGGGCTCGTCCTGGTAGAGGTTTTTGGGCGGATCGGAGAGCAGCGGATCAAGATCCGCGGAGACGCGCGTTTCGCCCCCCTCCCACGCGTAGAGTTCGCGGACTTGTGTGACGAAGGCGGCTCTGGCGGTTGCGGTCGCAGGGCTTTCGCCTTCGGTGCGCCAGATTTCGTGCTCCGCCTGCGCCAATTGGGCCGCCACGGGGGCGAAGTCGGCGAACTCGGCGGGTAGCTGGCGCCGAGCGCGCGCCACCGCCTCGAGTGTATTCAGGGTCCCGCTCCCGAGCACTGTCACGGTTACCATCGCCCGGTTCATGGTGTGCAGCGCATCGGTGTGGTCCCAGGGTGCCAGCCGGTCGAAGGCACGAGCAGCACGCCAAGGAGCGGCATGGCGTTCCCAGGCGGGTGCGTAACTGCTCTCCAGTTGCAGACCCAGGCGCACTTCGAGTTCGTGCGAGCTATCGTCGGGCTTGGCCAGCAATGCGCGTCGCAGCGCGGCGTTGCCAGCGGCGTCCAGGGACCCGTCGCGATCCAGATCGCGGGCAATCAGGAGATGAGCGTCCTCCCTTTGCCAGTATCCATCCGCGAGAGCAGGCATCGCCAGCGGCGCGTACTGCCGAAAACGCGCCAGCAGGGCCGAGTGCAGCGTACGTTGTTGGGGCTTCACTCTCCAGTTGCCATAGTCTGCCGCCAGCGCCTGTGCACCGACTGCGGCCATGAGCGCCTCGCGCGGTGAATCAAGGGCCGCGGCGCGTTCCTGGGCATCGGCCAGGTTGCCGTCCAGCACCGCGCGCAGCGCCCGCGCTTCGGGGCTGCCGCGCCCCTCCAGCAGCTTCACGGCGTAGGGCCGCCGGTGCAGGTGGAAGAACGCCCGGGCGCGCAGCACCGCGACGCGTTCGTCGCTGCCGTCTTCCTGCGCCAGGGCCACCAACGCGCGTTCCCACAGGTGCTCGGCGGCTTCGTTCGCGGGCGACAGCAGCGCGGCAAGCAATTGCAAGCGCTGCGCCCGCTCCACGGGCGAGCCGTCGCCCACGGCCAGCGCGCGGGGGTCGGCGGGGATGTCCGCGGCGGCAGGCTTGGCCACGGCGCGGGGCGCCGCGCCAGCGGGGCGTGCAGGCGGCAGGTCCAGCGCAGCCACCACTTCCGCCACCCGCGGGGCGAAGGCTTGCTCGGGCGGCAGCTCGTCGTGGAAGGCGATGGGCGCGATGGCGGGCAGCGGCGCGTCGTCCCAGCCCTGGCCGTCCGGGCGGCGGCGCCATTGCCTGAGCTGCACCTCGAAGCTTCCGGCGGGGCTGGTCAGGGCCACTTCGCCGCGGAGCACGCGGTTGGCGCCCGCAGCGTCCGCCAGGGCGGCAATGGCCGGCCACTCGTAGCTGCGGCGGGCAGCGCCGAGGGCCCGGGCCGCCAGGGTCGGGTCCACCACGCACACGTTGTTGCGGGTGGCGATGTTCGCAGCCACCAGCCGCGCCATCAGCGAGCGCCCCGGGCGGTCCACCGAAACACCGCGGGCCTCGAAGGGCACCACCAGCATCTCGCAGCCGGCGCCCGCCAGCACCCGGGAGAATAGTTGTTCCTCTCGCTGAGCCCAGGCCGAGGGACGCACCTGGAAGGGTTCGAACACCAGGGTGGGCGCGGCGGGCGCCGCTGGTCGCCGGTCGGCTGCCCCGGCCGAGGCCGCGAGCTGGGGCCCCATCGCCGACTGGCGCGAGACGGCCATTGCGCCACCCATCGCGATGAGCACGGCGCCGGCGATGACGCTGGCAATGCTTGCCACCCATAACAAGCGAGTGCTGCCTGTGTCCATACGCTGCCTCCACGTTGCGCCGCCAGGGCCGACGGTAACTTCCGCAGAAGAAAAGTATATCCATGGGCCGGCGCACGGGCTACGCCGCCGCCCCCCTCCCCGACCCGCAATGTATAGTCGGGCGTCCCGCGTTTCACCCCGTTGTCATGCACCCCGGTCCAGGTCCCTCGGTTGTTGGTCTCGCACGCACGTCCTTCCGGGTGGCGGCGGTCCTGCTTTGCGCGGCGGTAGCCGCCGCAGGCTGCTCGAAACAGGAGCCGGCCCCGCCGGCGCGCCCGGAGCCGGCGGTGAGCTTCGTCATCGCCGAAAAGCGGGATGTGCCGGTGGCCTTCGAGTTCGTGGCGCAGACGCGCAGCCCGCGGCAGGTGGAGATCCACGCCCGTGTGGCTGGCTTCCTGGAGCGGCGCGCCTACACCGAGGGCGCGGCGGTGAAGGCGGGCGATCTGCTGTTCCAGATCGATCCGCGGTCCTTCGAGGCGCAGCTCAGGCAGGCCGAGGCGGTGCTGGCGCGCAACGAGGCGAGTCTCGCCACTGCCCGCGCCACCCTCGACCGGGTACGGCCGCTCGCGGAAAAGAACGCGCTGTCGCGCAAGGACCTGGATGACGCGGTGGGCCAGGTGGCGGCCCAGTCGGCCACGGTGGAGCAGTCCCGCGCCCAGGTGGAGGCCGCGCGGCTCGATGTGTCCTACACACGGGTACTCTCGCCGGTGGCGGGGCTGGCCGGCGCGGCGGTCGTGGCCGATGGCACCTACGTCAACCCGCAGAACAGCCTGCTCACCACCGTCTCCGTCCTGTCCCCCATGCGGGTGCTGTTCAGCCTTTCCGAGAACGAGGCGCAGCGCTATCGCCGGGAGGTGGCCGACGGCCGGCTGCGGCCGCCGCCGGGACGGCGCTACGCGGTGGAGGTGGTGTTGGGCGACGGCACCGTGTTCCCGTACCGGGGCGAGATCACCTTCGCCAATCCGTCCTTCAACGCCAAAACGGGCACCTTCGAGGTTCGCGCCGAAGTGGCCAACCCCGACGCTGTGCTGCGCCCCAATCAGTTCGTGCGGGCGCGGGTGCACGGGGCGGTGCGTCCCGGTGCAGTGGCCATTCCGCAGCGCGCGGTACTGCAGGGGCCGAGGGGCGCTTTCGTGTGGCTTGTCGCCGATGGCAAGGCCCAGATGCGGCCGGTGGTGCCGGGGGACTGGGTGGGCGATCGCTGGGTCATCGACGAGGGCCTGAAGGGCGGCGAGCAGGTGGTGGTGGACGGCACAATGCTGCTGGCCGCGGGCATGAGCGTGCGCGCCCGGGCGCTGGAAGCCACGGCCGCGCCCGGGGCGGCGCCAGCCCCCCCGCCCCAGCCC
>DAIPHN010000212.1:0-5286 GCA_036771335.1 Burkholderiales bacterium | reverse complement strand
GACAACGTGTGCGGGTGCGCCTTTCCCGCTGCGTTCGGCTTCCGCCCGGCCGCCCGCGAAGCATGGAGGTCTTCCAGGTGGGCGGGTCGGTGCGCGACGAGTTGCTGGGGCGCCCGGTGCAGGACCGCGACTGGGTAGTGGTGGGGGCGCAACCGGCGGAGCTCGAGGCGCTGGGTTTCCGCCCGGTGGGCAAGGACTTCCCCGTGTTCCTGCACCCTGATACGCATGAGGAGTACGCGCTGGCGCGCACCGAGCGCAAATCCGGCCGCGGCTACCGCGGCTTCGTGGTGCACGCATCCCCGCAGGTCACCCTAGATCAGGACCTGGCGCGGCGCGATCTCACCATCAATGCCATCGCCCGCGGTCGTGACGGCGCGCTGGTGGACCCCTTCGGGGGCATCGAGGATCTGCGCCTGGGGGTGCTGCGGCACGTGAGTCCGGCCTTCGCGGAGGACCCGGTGCGCATCCTGCGCGTGGCGCGCTTCGCGGCGCGGTTCGGGTTCACGGTCGCGCCCAAGACTCTGGCGCTGATGGGTGCCATGGTGGAGCAGGGCGAGGCGGATCATCTGGTGCCGGAGCGCGTCTGGCAGGAACTGTCCCGCGGACTGATGGAAGCGAAACCGTCCCGGATGTTCGAGGTGCTGCGCTCCTGCGGAGCGCTGGCGCGGGTTCTGCCGGAAGTCGAGCACCTGTTTGCCGTGGCCGACGCCGACGGCGATGCCGGACACCACACCCTTCACGTGCTCGACCACGCCGCCGCGGGAAACCAGCCGCTGGAGGTGCGCTTTGCGCTGCTCGTACACCAGGCCGAGCGCGCCGCTGGGACGCGCGGCCTGGCCATGGATCTGGCCCGGTCGGTCGCCGAGCGACTGCGCGCGCCCAACCACTGCCGCGATCTCGCCACCCTGGCGGCAGGATGGCTGGGCAGCATACACCGCGCCCTGGCCCTGGACGCGGCTGCGCTGCTGTCGCTACTGACCGGCACGGACGCGCTGCGACGCCCGGCGCGTTTCGATTTGCTGCTGGAGACGGCGCGCGAGGATATGCAGGGCCGGCCAGGTGCGTCACAGGGTCCGTATCCCCAGGAGCTTCGGGCGCGCGCCGCACTAAGGGCCGCCGCGGGCGTGGATGCCGCCGCCATCGCCGCGGTTCGCGGCGATGCGCGCCCCATCTCTGAGCGGATCGAAGCCGCCCGGCTGAGCGCCATCGAAGCTGTACTCTCCGTCAACCAGCCCTGAGGCTTGCCCGTTGGCCGCGTCCGATCGCCGCCTGGCCGAGGCTATGGAAGGGCAGGATCCACCACGCCGCACCCGGGAAACAATTTGAAATTGCCAAGATACGCCATCGCCGCGGCCGTCTACCCTGCCCTTGCTGCGGGTGCCACCCAGACCAGCGAAGACGGGATGCACGAGAAGACACTGAACGACAAACCGAAGCAGCCGCATCGCAACCGACAAATGACCGCCCGGGGGGATTCCCGCGATCCCGTTTCTCCCGGTCGGCAAACTGGCAGCAAGCAACCACGATGATCGATCTCTACACCTGGGGCACTCCCAACGGACGCAAGGTCTCCATCATGCTAGAGGAGTGCAGCCTGCCGTACCGGGTGCATGCAGTGGACATCGCCAAGGGAGAGCAGGACGCGCCAGCGTTTCGCGCCATCAACCCCAACGGCAAGATCCCCGCCATCGTGGATTCCGACGGCCCGGGCGGCAAAGCCTTCACGCTGTTCGAGTCTGGTGCGATCCTGCTGTACCTCTCCGGCAAGACGGGGCGGTTTCTTCCATCCGAGACGCGGCGGCGCTTCGAAGCCATTCAGTGGCTGATGTTCCAGATGGCGGGGGTGGGCCCTATGCTGGGCCAGGCCCATCATTTCCTGCGCGCGGCGAAGCAGCAGGTGCCCTATGCCATCGAGCGCTACACCGGTGAGGCTCGCCGGCTCTATGGCGTGCTCGACGGCCATCTCGCCACCCACGAGCATCTGGCGGACGAGTACTCCGTAGCCGACGTGGCCACTTATCCATGGGTGGCCCGCCACGAGTGGCACCGCGTGGACCTGGGGGATTTTCCCCATGTGAGGCGCTGGTTCGAGGCATTGGGCGCCCGGCGGGCGGTGGCTCAGGGCATGCGAGTTCCGTTCCTCAATTGACGGGGCGTCAGGGCTGCGCCACAACCCTGTGGGCTCGAGACATCGGGCCCGACGCCCGCGCTCAAGCCGAGGCGCCGTGCGGCCGTTAACGAGTCCATGTCGATGGCGGTAGCCTCCGACACTTAGTCTGAGGACAGACTGCCGGAGCGTATCGGCAAGTACCGCCTTGTGCGCGAGCTCGGCCGCGGCGCCGCCAGCCGCGTGTTCCTGGCCGAAGATTCAATGTTCTCCCGCCAGGTGGCGATCAAGGTGATCGATCACGAGGGACTCAACGATCCGCGCATGCGCAGCCGCTTCCAGGGGTGTTCATGAACGAGGCCGCCCCAGCCGGCAAGCTCTCGCACCCCCATATCGTCGACCATCCACGACGCCGTGTCAGAGGAGCGGTTGTCGTATGTGGTCGTGGAGTACGCGGCAGAGCAACCGCTGCAGCGCTACTGTAGCCCTGAGTCTCTGCCGCCGATGGAGCGAGTGATGGAGATCGCCTTCAAGGCGAGCCAGGCGCTCGACCACGCCAGCCGCAAGGGGGTCATCCACTGCGACGTCAAGCCCGCGAGTATCCTGCTCGCTGGCGAAACCGGTGCAAAGGTGAGCGACTTCGGCGCCGCCCGCTACGATCGGGCCGATCGCATCTGCTTGAACGGCATGGGCTCACCCGACTACATGTCACCGTAGCAGGTGCTGGACAAGCCCCTGTCGCACGAGACCGACATCCACTCGCTGGGCGTGGCGCTGTACCAGTTGCTCACAGGTCGCCTGCCCTTCGAGGGTTCGAGCCGCGGCAGCCTGATCTGCGAGTTCTCGCACCTCGACCCACTGCCGCCCTCGCTGCACCGGCGCGATCTGCCAGGACCGCTGGAGCGCATCGTGCTCCCGGCGCCAGCGAAGAACCCCGGAAGCCGCTAAGCGACGTGGCACGACATGAGCCGCGACCTCGCGCGCGCCATCAAGCATCTGGCGCTGCCGGTTGGTGCCATGCCGGAGGCTTCGCGTTTCCGCGCCATGCGCGGCCTGAGATCTTTTCGCGACTTCGTGGACGTGGCGTTATGGGAAACGCTGCACCTGGCGCACTGGCGACACCACGGGCCTAGCAGCATCATCCTGCGGGAGGGCGTGACCGGCGATGGATTCGTCGTGCTCGTCTCGGGAGAGATGCTCTCCTGCCGCGAAGGCAGGACACTGGAACCGCTTGGATCGGGAAATGTTTCGGCGACATTCTGTGCCTCGAGGACGTCCCGCAACCGCGCACCACCTCGATCGTCTCCCGCAGCGCCTGCGTGACCCTCGGGCTCAGCGCGTGCGGCCTGCGCGAGGCACCGGAGTACGCCTAGATGAAATTCAACTGCGCGTTCCTGTGCGTGCGGGTGGACCGCATCAGCGAGCGGAAACGCCGGCGAAGCGGCCCGAGCGATCGCAGCGCCACCGCGCTCCGAGCCTTTGGAGCCTCAGCGCACCAACAGCACCGGCGCCTCCGAGAGGTGCAGCACCTTGGTGGTCACCGAGCCCATCAGCAGGTTGGCAAAGGCGGTCATCCCGCGCGTACCAATGACGATCAGGTCGCAACCGTGCTCGCGCGCCATGCGCGACAGGGTTTCCGCCGGCTCGCCCACCACGATGTGGTACTCGTGGGCAAGCCCGGCGGCGGCAAGCAGGTCGCGCGCGCCCGCCAGCGCCTTTTCGCCCTCGCTGCGACACCAGGCGTCGATCTGATCGGCATTGACGAAAGTGCGCACAGCGCCGGACACCACCACAGGCTGAACGTTAACGAGCAGCAGATGCGGCGGCTCGCGGAGCTCGCTAGAGAGTGCCGCGGCCTGGCGCACCGCGCGCAACGCGTTGTCGGAACCGTCGATGGCAATGAGGAGGCGGCGCATGGCTCAGAGCACGGAGCGCAGCAACCGGCCCATCTCCGCCGGATTCTTCGTGACGCGGATGCCGCAGGCTTCCATGACCGCCAGCTTCTCCTGGGCAGTACCCTTTCCGCCGGAGATGATCGCTCCCGCATGGCCCATGCGCTTGCCGGGCGGCGCGGTGACCCCGGCAATGAAGCCAACCACCGGCTTACGGGCATTGGCGCGGTACCACTCGGCCGCGGCCTCCTCGTCGGAACCGCCGATTTCGCCGATCATGATGACCGCATCCGTATCCGGATCTTCCATGAACAGCTTGAGCACGTCGATGTGCTTCAGCCCGTTCACCGGGTCGCCGCCGATGCCCACCGCGGTGGACTGCCCGAGGCCCAGCTCCGTGAGCTGGGCCACGGCCTCATAGGTGAGGGTGCCCGAGCGGTACACCACGCCGCCGCGGCCCTTGCGGTGGATGTGGCCGGGCATGATGCCGATCTTGATTTCCTCGGGAGTGATTACGCCCGGGCAGTTGGGCCCCAGCAGCAAGGTGCGGCGATTTTCACGGCGCATGCGCTCGCGCACTTCGATCATGTCGCGCACCGGAATGCCCTCGGTGATGCAGATGGCCAGATCGAGATCCGCCTCCACCGCTTCCCAGATGGCGGCCGCGGCGCCCGCCGGGGGCACGTAGATCACCGAGACGTTCGCGCCGGTGCCGTCCCGTGCCTCGCGCACGCTCGCGAAGATGGGGATGCCCTCGAAGTCCTCACCAGCCTTTTTCGGATTTACGCCGGCCACGAAGCACTGAGCGCCGCTCGCGTATTCGCGGCACATGCGAGTGTGGAACTGCCCGGTCTTGCCGGTGATGCCCTGGGTCACGACGCGCGTGTTCTTGTCAACAAGGATAGCCATGATCCGTCTCGGGAGAATGTCCTGGGGCGGCGAATCAGGCCGCGCCGCGGGCGGCCGACACCACGCGCTCGGCGGCCTGGCCCATGTTGTCTGCGGCGATGATCGGCAGCCCGGATTCGGCCAGGATCTTCTTGCCAAGCTCCTCGTTGGTGCCCTTCATGCGCACCACCAGCGGCACGGCAAGCTTTACTTCGCGGGCCGCCGTGACCACGCCCGTGGCGATGGTGTCGCACTTCATGATGCCGCCGAAGATGTTCACGAGGATCGCCTTGAGGCCAGGGTTGCGCAGCATGATCTTGAAGGCCTCGGTGACCTTCTCGGCTGTGGCGCCGCCGCCCACGTCCAGGAAGTTGGCCGGCTCGCCGCCGAACAGCTTGA
>DAIPHN010000211.1:0-5287 GCA_036771335.1 Burkholderiales bacterium | reverse complement strand
CCAATCTGGCCACAGATCTGGAACTGTTCAACACCGAGCCGATTGTCTGAAGGACGCCAGCGCATGTCCGTCGCCACCCACCTGGAAGTGAAATCCGTAGCCGATCTGCGCCACCAGCCCGAGGATTACCGTGTGGCCGTGGAAAAGCTGGTGGTGAGCCACGCCGTCAACGAGCTGTATGGTGCGCGTGTCTTCGACGAGCCGGCCATTGCGCTGGCCCCCACGCCTTACGCCAAGTGGCTCACCTGCCGCGTGGCCATGGAGGAGTATCACCACCACGTGCGCTTCCGCGCCCTGGCCGACGAAATGGGCCTCGCACCGGAGCGCACCGACCCGGCGGTGAAGCGGCCTCTCACCATCTTCGAGTTCGAGCTCAAGACCTGGCCGGAATTCTGCATCATCAAGGCGATCGCCGATTACGCCGAAATCCTCCAGGTGGAAGACCTGCTGCACTGCTCTTTCCATCCGCTGCGCAACCTGGCACGACTCACCATGCCCGAGGAGAAGTTCCATGCCAAGTTCGGCAAGGACTCTTGCCTGGAGCTGATCCAGGCCGGCCGCGGCGTCGAGGTGCAGGACGCCATCGACCGTTACTTTCCCATCACACCGGCGTTCTTCGGCGCCAGCAACTCCCGCAACAACGAGACCTACCGTCGTTACGGCATCAAGCAGCGCAGCAACGACGAGATGCGCGCCGACTTCCTCGGCCGCGTCACCGAGCTGGTGGAAAAAGACTTCGGCCTGCGCCTGCCGGTGCTGCACTGAAGCGCTCCGCGTCGTTCGTCCATGATCCAGCCCTTGGATGAGCAGGCGGCGCGCCAGGCCTACTACCAGCGCATCGCCGGCCTTGGTCTCACGCCCCTGTGGGAGATCATGGCGGCGCTGGTGCCCGAGCGGCCGCGCTCCTCCTGCCAGGCTCACCTCTGGCGCTATGAGCACATCCGCCCCGCGCTGCTTGAATCCGGCGGCCTCATCTCGGCGCGCGAGGCTGTGCGGCGGGTGCTGATCCTGGAAAACCCCGGGCTGCCGGGCGGTTCCTCCATCACCCCGTCGCTCTATGCTGGGCTGCAACTCATCCTGCCCGGCGAAGTGGCCCCCAGCCACCGGCACACCCAGAGCGCCCTGCGCCTGATCGTGGAGGGCACGGGCGCTTACACCGCAGTGGAGGGCGAGCGGGTCACCATGCACCCGGGCGACTTCATCATCACGCCCTCCTGGACCTGGCACGACCACGGCAGCGGGGCCGACGGTCCCGTGGTGTGGCTCGACGGCCTGGACATTCCCCTGGTGCGGTTTCTCGACTGCGGCTTCGCCGAGAATCTCGGCGCGGAGGTACAGCCTCTCGCCCGGCCCGACGGGGATGCCTTGGCGCGCTTTGGCGCCAACCTGCTACCGATCGACTGGACGCCCGCCGGCGCCGCCTCGCCGCTGTTCGCCTATCCCTATGCCCGCAGCCGCGAGGCCCTGTACCAGCTGTCCCGGGGGGGCGATCCCGACGCCGTGCACGGCATTCGCATGCAGTTCGTCAATCCCGCCACGGGTGGTCCCGCCATTCCCACCATCGGCACCACCATCCAGTGGCTGCCGGCGGGCTTTTCAGGGGCCGCTTACCGCTGCACTGATGGCACCGTGTTTCACGTCATCGAGGGCCACGGCGAGTGCCGCCTGGAGGGCGCCGCGCTGCGCTTCGGCCCGCGGGACACCTTTGTTGTGCCTTCCTGGACCGGGCATTGCCTCGTGGCCTACGAGGAGTGCGTGCTGTTCGCTTTCTCCGACCGGCCGGTGCAGCGCGCCCTGGGCCTGTGGCGGGAGTGGCGCGCCCCATGAGCGCACCGGGCGGGGGCGGCGCGGCACTCACTCGCTACGGCCTGTCCTCGGCGGCATGGTTTTCCGCCGTGGGGCTGCCCCTGGACGCCTGCGAGGTGGATGAGGCGCGCGACTACCTTGAGGCGCTGGGCATGCGGCGGGTGCCGCGTGTGGAGCCGGTGGCATCCTGGGCGCACGCCGAGCGCATCATCCGTAACCCGGCCTGGGACTCGGCCTGGTGGGAGCGCGAGGAACGCGAGCGCCGCGAACTTATGGCGCGCTGTTTCTCGCTGCACGGCGAAGGCGCGGCCCTGGAGCAACTGGGGCTGTCGGCCGGGGTGGAATACGAGGTTATTCACAGCGCCGCCGCGGTGGCGGCAGCGCGCGCGGGCGTGGGCGACCCGGCGATCGTTCGCGCCGCCTCTGGCGCTGCCAGCATGGTAGCCAACGCGCTGGTGCTCGCCCGTCTCGCAGGAGCCCCGGAAGACCATCTGTTCGTGCGAAAATACCGGTTGTTTGAAGGTGGTCGCTGGCCTCTGGGCCTGGTGGGCGGCGTCTTCCACCTGTTCTGACCTCGGGGTCCCCATGAGCTATGTGTTTCCCCCGCCACCGCCGGTGACGCTTCCGGTGGCGGGCAGCGGTGATCTGTTCGCGGTGCATCGCGTCTACTGCGTGGGACGCAATTACGCTGCCCACGCCCGCGAGATGGGTAAGGACCCCGACAAGGAACCGCCATTCTTTTTTCTCAAGCCCGCTGATGCCGTTGTGCCCGCGGCAACGGCCGTTCACTACCCTCCGGGCACCAGCAATTACCACCACGAGGTCGAACTGGTGGTCGCGTTGCGCGAGGGCGGGCTGCGCATCCCGGTGGCCCAGGCCCTGGGCAAGGTGTTCGGATACGCAGTGGGCCTGGACATGACGCGCCGCGAGCTGCAGTTCGCCGCGCGCGACCTGGGCCGTCCCTGGGACTTCGGCAAGGCCTTCGACGAGTCCGCGCCCGTAGCGCCGCTTACCCCGGCGTCGAGCTGGTCTGACCCTACCCGCGGCCCCATCACCCTGCAGGTCAATGGCGAGACGCGCCAGAGCGCCGACCTGGCCGAGCTCATCTGGCCGGTGGCCGACACCATCAGCTTTCTGTCCGACTACTACACCCTCATGCCCGGCGACCTCATCTTCACGGGCACGCCCGCTGGCGTGGGCGCCGTGCTTCCCGGTGACCGGTTGCTGGGCCGCATCGACGGCCTCGAGCCGTTGGCCGTGGAGATTCTCCCCGCCATCCCCTGAATATCATGGAAGAACATCACGACGAAGGCGGCCGCAAGGTCTGGATCGAGGCGGCCATCAACGGGCCCTGGGGGCGCCAGGCGCAACCCAACATCCCCGTGGCGGTGGATGAAATCGTAGCCGAGGGCGTGGCGTGCGTGGAAGCAGGCGCCGCCATCATCCACCTACATGCCTACGACACGGACACCGGCCAGCAGCGCGACGATGCCGAGCTCTACGCCGCCATAATCCACGGCATCCGTTCGCGCGTGGACGCCATCGTCTATCCCACGGTGCCTTTCCTGCCCGATGCAGATGGCGCTGCGCCGCTTGCCCCCGCCGAGCGTTTCGCCCATCTCGACACGCTCGGCCGTGCCGGGTTGCTGGAGTGGGCCGCCATCGACCCTGGCTCCTGCAACATCACCCGCTGGGATCAGATTCAGTCGGACGCCCATGGTTTCGTCTACCAGAACTCCGAGGCCCACATCCGGCACGCCCTGGGGCTTGCCCAGCGCCACGGGTTCCATCCCTCCTACGCCATCTACGAGCCGGGCTTCCTGCGCCTGGGTGCGGCCCTGGCGTGGCGTGAAGGTGCGCCGCTGCCCGTTTACCGGTTCATGTTCACGTCCGACTACAGCTTCGGTTTCCCGCCCGAGGACTTTGCCATGACGGCCTATCTCCACCTGCTCGACCGGCTTGCGCCGGGCGCGCCCTGGATGGTGGCCGGGCTGGGCGTTGACGTCCTGCCGCTCATCCCGCGCGCCGTGATGGAAGGCGGCCACGTGCGGGTGGGTCTCGAGGATCTGCCCCTGGGCAGCTCCGCGCGCAACGTGGAGCTGGTGCAGGCGGCGGTGCAGCGGGTGCGCAACATGGGCGCGCAGCCCGCCGCGGCCGCCGACGTGCGCGCCGCCCTGACGCCCGAGTGACCGGGGCCGCCGAGGGGGCCCGCGTATACTGCCGCCGCTTTCCATCTCCGGGGCCACGCTCATGACGCAGGCGGCAATGCTCGGTATCACCATGGGCGATCCATCCGGGGTCGGGCCCGAGATCATTGTCAAGGCCCTGGCGCACATGGAGCCGGCGCAGCGCGTGCGCACGGCGGTGGTGGGCAATCTGGCCAAGCTCGAGCGCGCCGACCGGTTGCTGGGCACGGGACTGCGCTTCGCCGTGCAGCCGCAGGGCGCGGCGCCGGGGACCGTGCCTGTGTTTCACGTACCCACTGAAGGTGAGCACGAGATTGCCGATGGCACCCTGGGCGCTGCCGGCGGTGAGGCCGCCTACCGTTACGTGGAGAAGGCGGTGCGGCTCGCCCAGGAGGGCAGCATCGCCGTGATCGTCACCGCACCGCTCAACAAGGCGGCGCTGCACGCTGCCGGCCACCACTTCGACGGCCACACGGAGCTGCTGGCCACGCTCACCGGAACCAAGTCCTCCTGGATGCTGCTCGCCAGCGACAAGCTCGCCGCCATTCACGTCTCCACCCACGTCAGCCTGAGGGGCGCCACCGAGCGTGCCACCACCCAGCGTGTCCTCGACACCATTCGCACCGGCTGGAACCATTACCGCTTCCTCGGCGTGGAATCACCGCGCATCGCGGTGGCCGGCCTCAACCCCCATTGCGGCGAAGGCGGCATCTTCGGCACCGAGGAGATCGAGCGCATCAACGCCGCCGTGGCGGCAGCGCGCGCCGCGGGCATGGATGCCCGGGGGCCGATTTCCGGCGACACTGTGTTCTACCGCGCGCTGCGCGGCGAGTTCGACGTGGTCGTGGCGCAATACCACGACCAGGGGCACATTCCCACCAAGCTCATCGCCTTCGATACCACCGTCAATGTCACCCTCGGCCTGCCCATCCGCCGCACCTCTGTAGATCACGGCACGGCTTTCGACATTGCCTGGACCGGCAAGGCCGATCACACCAACATGAACTCGGCCATCGCCTACGCGCGCATGATGGCCGACCGCGTCACCGCCTGATCGCGCCGCAGCGGCGCAAGCCCCCGTGGAACCCCCGGCGCGCATCCTGATTCTCGCCGACGATCTCACCGGCGCCATGGATGCGGCCGGGCCTTTTGCCTCCCGCGGGCTGCCCACCCGGGCCGCGCCGGCGACGGAGCACCCGATGGCCTTCATGCGGCTGCCCTCGGTGTGGCTGTGCTTCTCGTTCTTCTTCTGGACCACGGCCGCGCTGGCCGCGATCCAGAGCTTCGCCGCGCCT
>DAIPHN010000210.1:0-5340 GCA_036771335.1 Burkholderiales bacterium | reverse complement strand
TCCGTGGCGTGCGGCATGGCCACGCCCTGCCGGGTGGGTTGCACACGCGGGCGCTTGCGCTTCGAGCGCGGCGAGCGCGGCGAGCGCCCGCGCGAAAACCACGCCCAGCTGCTCCGACTCTGCGACGTCATGGAGAACGCCTCGCTGTGCGCGCTGGGCGGCATGGCGCCCTGGCCGGTGCTTTCGGCGCTCAAGCATTTCCCCCAAGACTTCGGTCTTCCATCCGAAAGGCGGCCTCCCCATGTGGTCTGAACTGCGCGCCCTGCGGGAGGATGTGGACTACGGCACGCCGCCTCGCGATGGCGAGCCGGTGATGCTCACGGTGGACGGCGTGCCGGTCACCGTACCTGCGGGCAGCAGCGTGATGCTGGCTGCAGCCGCAGCCGGGCGGCCGGTGGTGAAGCTCTGCGCCACCGACATGCTCGAGGCCTTCGGCAGCTGCCGCGTGTGCCTGGTGGAAATCGAGGGCCGCCGCGGTTTCCCGGCCTCGTGCACCACGCCGGTGGAGCCTGGCATGGCGGTGCGCACCGACACGCCGCGGCTGGCAGAGCTGCGCGCGGGCGTGATGGAGCTCTACCTGTCCGATTTCCCCGCCGATGACGTGCCCGGAGGCTGGAGCGAGCTCCACGAGGTCATTGCCGCCACGGGCGTGTCCTCCCATCCCTACGGCCCGGGCGAGAACCACCTGGCCGCGCCCGTGGATGAATCCAACCCGTATTTCCTGTTCGATCCCGCCAAGTGCATCGTGTGCTCGCGTTGCGTGCGCGCCTGCGAGGAGGTGCAGGGCACTTTTGCCCTCGCCATCGAGGGCCGCGGCTTTGCCTCCCGGGTGGTGGCGAGCCAGGGCGAGCCGTTCCTGGACAGCGAGTGCGTGAGTTGCGGGGCCTGCGTGCAGGCCTGCCCCACGCAGTCGCTGGTGGAGAAGAGCCTGTTCGAAGGAGGGTACCGCCGTGCCGATCCCGCGCAAGCCTGATGGTTCCGTCACCACCACCTGCGCCTACTGTGGCGTGGGTTGCGGCTTCCGGGCCGAGACCCTGGAGGGGCGCGTGGTGCGCATGATTCCCTGGAAGGAAGGCAAGGCCAACCACGGCCACAGCTGCGTGAAGGGACGCTTTGCCTTCGACTACTACCGCCATCCCGACCGGGTGCGCGCGCCCATGATCCGCGCCAGCATCCGCGAGCCCTGGCGGGAGGTGTCCTGGGACGAGGCCATCGCCCACGCGGCCAGCGAGCTGAAGCGCATCCAGGCCGAGCACGGCAGAGGTTCGGTGGGCGCGGTGTCCTCCTCGCGCTGCACCAACGAGGAAATCTTCCTGATGCAGAAGTTCGCGCGCGTCGCGCTGCGCAACAACAACATCGACAACTGCTCGCGCATCTGCCACTCGCCCACCCAGTTCGGCCTGTCGGCCACGCTGGGGGCGGGCGCGGCCAGCCAGCACTTCGACTCCATCCTCCAGGCCGACGTGATCCTCGTGGTTGGTGCCAATCCCACCGAAGGTCATCCGGTGTTCGGCTCCATGATGAAGCGGCGCATCCGCGAAGGCGCGCGGCTGATCGTCATCGATCCGCGCCGCACCGAGACGGTGGAGTCTCCCCACTGCCGCGCCGACGTGCATCTGGCGCTGCGCCCCGGCACCAACGTGCTGGTGCTCGACAGCATTGCCCACGTGGTGGTGCGCGAGAAGCTCTTCGACGAGGCGTTCGTGCGGGCACGCTGCCACTGGCATGAGTTCGAACAGTGGATGGCGCTGGTGGGCGACGAGCGCTACAGCCCCGAGGCGGTGGGTCCGCAGGCGGGCCTCGACCCCGAGGACATCCGCCGCGCGGCCCGGCTCTACGCCGCCGGCCCGCGCAGCACCATCTACTACGGGCTGGGCGTCACCGAACACAGCCAGGGCTCCACCGGGGTGATGTGCCTGGGGAATCTGGCACTCGCCTGCGGCATGCTCGGGCGCGAGGGCGTGGGCGTGAACCCGCTGCGCGGCCAGGGCAACGTGCAGGGCGGCTCCTGCCTGGGCAGCTGGCCGCACATGTTTTCGGGCTACCGTTTTGTCACCGACGACGCGGTGCGCGCCAGCTTCGAGCATGACTGGGGATTAAGCCTCGATCCCGAGCCCGGGCTGCGCCTGCCCAACATGTTCGACGCGGCACTCGCCGGCAGTTTCAAGGCCATGTACATCCAGGGCGAGGATCCGGTGCAGAGCGACCCGAACCAGAACCACATCATGGCGGCCATGGCCAACATGGAGTGCGTCATCGTGCAGGACCTGTTCATCACCGAGACGGCGAAGTTCGCCCACGTGTTCCTTCCCGGCTCGAGCTCGCTCGAGAAGAACGGTACCTTCACCAACGCCGAGCGACGCGTGAGCATGGTGCGCAAGGTGGTGCAACCGCTGGCGGGCCTGGAGGACTGGCAGATCACCGTGCGCATGATCAACGCCATGGGTTACCCCCTGCACTATGACCACCCCTCGCAGGTTATGGACGAGATTGCGCGTCTGTCGCCCGCCTACCAGGGCATGAGCTTCGCGCTCATCGAGCGGCTGGGTTCGGTGCAGTGGCCCTGCAACCCGGAGGCGCCCCAGGGCACCGAGGTGCTGCACACCAAGGCGTTCCCGCGCGGGCGCGCCAACTTCATGCTCACCGGCTATGTGGCCACCACCGAGCGCGCCGACGAGCGTTATCCCTTGCTGCTCACCACCGGGCGCATTCTCAGCCAGTACAACGTGGGTACGCAGACGCGCCGCACCGGCAACGTGGCGTGGTGTGGCGAGGATCTGCTTGAGATTCACCAGTCCGATGCGAAAGCCCGCGGCATCGGCGACGGCGACTGGGTGTCCGTGTCCAGCCGCTACGGGTCCACGCAGCTGCGCGCCCGCATCAGCGAGCGCGTAAGCCCCGGGGTCATCTACACCACCTTCCACTTCGCCCAGAGCAAGGCCAACGCCATTACCAGCGACCTCTCCGACTGGGCCACCAACTGCCCGGAGTACAAGGTCACCGCCGTGGAGGTGGCGCGCGTGCAGGCTCCCGTGGCCGCCGAGTCGGCGGTGCGCGAACCCGCGGAGGCGCCGGCGTGAGCGCAACCCCGGCCGGGTGCGAATCCGCCGGCGGCTCCCCGGTGATGGACGTGGAGCGCCTGGTGAGCATGGCCAACCAGATTGGCGATTTCTTCGCGCCCTATCCGCCGGGCCAGCGCGAGGAAGGCGTACGCAATCACCTGCGCAATTACTGGGATCCGCGCATGCGCACCGCGCTGCTGGCCCACGTGGCGGCCACGGGTGGGAAGGGGCTGCACGCCCATGTTCTGGCCGGTGCGCGCCTGCTGGGCAACGGCGACACAGAGCGCGCCGCCTACGCCGGCCCGCCCTGGGCGGAGGGCCCGGGCATACGGGCGCGGGGCGAGTAGCCCCGCATCGATCGGCACTGGGTTCCTTCCTGGGGCGTGCGCGTTGACGCGCCCGGTCCCACGGGCTACCCTCACGCGCTATTTCCTGATCAATACGACGCCTTGCCCGGGCGCGCTCCGCTGTGATTTTTTCAGAAGAGGTCCTGGTGCCGCTGGCGCTTACGCTGCGAGTGGCGGGGCTTGCCACCCTGGTGTGCTTCGTCGCCGGCGTGGCGGCGGCCTGGTTCGTGGCGCGGCATCGGTTTCCAGGGCGCGAGGTGCTGGACGCCGCCATGACGTTGCCCATGGTGATGCCGCCCACGGTGCTGGGTTACTACCTCATCGTGGTGCTCGGACGGCGGGGCTGGATCGGCGCCTGGCTGAATGACACCTTCGGCATCACGCTCATGTTCACGTGGCAGGGCGCGGTGATTGCCGCCGCGGTGGTGGCCTACCCGCTGGTGTACAAGGCAGCGAGGGCCGCGTTCGAGGAAGTGTCGCCGCAACTGGAGAATGCGGCACGCACATTAGGGCTGGGGGAGCGGCAGGTGTTCGTGCGCGTCACGCTGCCCCTTGCCTGGCGCGGCATCCTGGCCGGCACCATGCTGGCGTTCGCTCGCGCCATGGGTGAATTCGGCGCCACTCTCATGATCGCTGGAAGCATCCCCGGCAAGACGCAGACCCTGTCCATCGCGGTGTATGAGGCGGTTCAGGCAGGCAAGGACGACATGGCCAATTTCCTGGTGCTGCTCACGTCGCTGGTGTGCATCGTGGTGCTGGTGGGATCGGGGCGGCTGCTGCAGTCGAGGCAATCGTGAGCACGGCCGGCGAGGTGGCTGTGTCCATCCGCAAGCGGCTGCACAGTCGTGGGCGAGCGTTCACGCTGGAAGTGGATTTCCGGTCCGATAACGGCATCGTGGTGATCTTTGGCCCGTCCGGGTCCGGGAAGAGCCTCACCCTGCAGGCCATCGCGGGATTGCTCACCCCCGATGAAGGGCATATCCGCATCGGCGAGCGCGTTGTGTTCGACTCCCGGTCGGGCGTGGACCTGCCGGCGCGGCAACGTCACGTGGGCTACGTCTTCCAGGACTACGCCCTGTTTCCGCATCTGAATGTCATGGGGAATGTGGGCTTCCCGATTGCGCGAGGGTTTCCCGCGCGGCTCGACGGCCCTGGGCGCGATCGCGTCATGGAAATGCTCGAACTGTTCGAAATCGGGCACCTCGCGGCCATGCATCCCTCGCAATTGTCAGGCGGCCAGCGGCAGCGGGTGGCGTTGGCCCGCGCCCTCATCATCGAGCCGCGCTTGCTGATGCTCGACGAACCCTTCAACGCCCTCGACCCCCTGCTGCGGGACCGCATGCGCAACGAACTAATCGCATGGAGGGCGCGTTTCGATGTGCCCATGGTGCTGATCACCCATGACCCCGACGACGTGGCGGCCCTTGCGAGTCAGGTGCTCATTTACCGGGACGGACGCGTGACCGGGTCGCTTCGCAAGGGGGACTTGCCCAACCCGTCCGACTTTCAGCCCGGGTATCGTCATGCGGTGCGCCAAGCGCTCGAGCAGGCAATGGGCTGACGGGCCCGGTTCTACCGCCGGTGCGTGTTGCCGTATTGGCAGCCGCCAGGTTCGTCACCTCCTTATCGCCGCCAGGTAGCAGGAGCGAAGCAGTGGCCAATTCGATGGCTGCACTGCCAAAGGCGGCTTGGGAGAATGGCCCGGGTCCCACAGAAGAGGCGGGAAGCGCGTTCCTCGTATGCGGCGTCACCCAAGGGTTGCGACATCGGTATCGCCCGTCGATCCGAGAGTTGGGGCGAGCGTGGGGTGGGATTTGCGGCTGCCCGCCGCGGCCGAGCGCGGCGCGCAGGGGCCATGGATACCCGTGAATTACGAGGGCGGGTACAGCTACGTTGCGCGTTGGGGGTAACGGCGCGGCGGGTCTGTGCTC
>DAIPHN010000209.1:0-5434 GCA_036771335.1 Burkholderiales bacterium | reverse complement strand
CAGGAATGCGATGCGCTGGGCATCTCCCGCCCGGTCACCAAGTGGAATGCCCAGGTGCGCGCGGCGGCCGAGGTGGAGCCGTTGGTGCGCAAGGCCTTTGCCGTGGCCACGGAAGGCCGGCCCGGACCGGTGCTGCTGGACTTTCCCAAGGATCATCAACTGGCGCCATGCCCGCCCGAGCCCGCCATCCTGCGGCCGCTGCCGCGCCGGGCCGTGCGCCCGCTGCCGCGCGCCCGCCTGGAAGAAGCGGCCGCCCTGATCGCCAACGCCGAGCGCCCGGTCTTCTACGGCGGCGGCGGGCTGATCAACTCCGGGCCTGCGGCCTGCGAAGCCTTCACGCGCATCGTCCGCCGCAGCGGCGCGCCCTGCACCCTCACCCTCATGGGGCTGGGCGCCTTTCCCGGTGGCGACGGGCAGTTCCTGGGCATGCTCGGCATGCACGGCACCCTGGAAGCAAACCTCGCCATGCACCACGCCGATCTCATCGTGTGCGTGGGCGCGCGCTTCGATGATCGCGTCACCGGCCGGCTGTCGGACTTCGCGCCGGGAGCACGCAAGATCCACGTGGATATCGACGCCGCCTCCATCAACAAGATCGTCAAGGTGGATGTGCCGCTGGCAGGCGACTGCGGCGCCATGCTGGTGGGCCTCGAGGCCGCGTTGTCGGACGAAACGCTTCAGCCGACCCGGGTTGCGCCGTGGTGGCGGCGTATCGCCGAGTGGCGCAGCCGCGACAGCCTGGGCTTCGAGGATCAGCGCGGCGCCATCTTGCCGCAGCGGCTCATGGTGGCGCTGCGCGAGGCGCTGGATGGGCGTGATGCCATCGTCTCCACCGACGTGGGCCAGCACCAGATGTGGGCGGCCCAGTACCTGCGCTTCGACCAGCCGAACCGCTGGCTCACTTCAGGCGGCGCGGGCACCATGGGCTACGGTCTGCCGGCGGCCATCGGCGCGCAGATCGCCCACCCCGGCCGTACCGTGGTGTGCGTGTCGGGCGACGCCTCCATCCTGATGAACCTGCAGGAGCTGTCCACCGCCATGCAGCACCGCACGCCGGTGAAGGTGGTGTTGTGCAACAACGCCCACATGGGCATGGTGCGCCAGTGGCAGTCCATGCATCACGGTGGGCGCCTGTCGCACAGCTACACCGAGGCCTTGCCCGATTTCGTCGCCGTGGCCAAGGGTTTTGGCTGGGGCGCCGCGCGGGTGGAAGACCCCGCCGGGCTGGATGCCGCCCTGGCCTGCTGCCTGGCCCATGAGGGCCCATTCTTCCTCGACGTGGCGGTGGCGCCCGTGGAGGATTGCTTTCCCATGATTCCCCCAGGCGCCGGGCACCACGAGGTGCTGCTCGCGCCCCGGGGCCGCCCGTGACCGAGGAGGCCAGGGTTCTCGTTCATTGACAAGCTCGCCGCCGGCCCCACCGGACCAGCGGCGAATCGCAGGGGAATCGCCCACCCATGGCGATGCGCCCCTTACCGCCGGATCCCACAGGAGACCGACATGCAGACCGTGACTCTCGAAGACAAGTACCTGGCCGATTCCGGCCGCATCTACCTCTCCGGCATCCAGGCCCTGGTTCGGCTGATGCTGGTGCAGATGCGCCGCGACCGGCTCGCCGGGCTCAACACCGCCGGCTTCGTGTCGGGCTATCGCGGCTCGCCCCTGGGCGGGCTTGACGAGGCGCTTTGGAAAGCCGAGAAGCACTTGGCCGCCCACGACGTGAAGTTCCAGCCGGGCGTGAACGAGGAACTCGCAGCCACCGCCGTCTGGGGTTCGCAGCAGGTGAGCCTGGTGGGCGGATCGCGCTTCGACGGCGTTTTCGCCCTCTGGTACGGCAAGGGCCCGGGCGTGGACCGCTGCGGCGACGTGTTCAAGCACATGAACTTCGCCGGCACGGCCAAGCGCGGCGGAGTGCTGCTGGTGGCTGGCGATGACCACAACGCCTATTCCTCCACCCTGCCACACCAGAGCGATCACCTGTTCGCTGCCTCCATGATCCCTGTGCTCTACCCCTGCAACGTGCAGGAGTACGTGGAACTGGGTTTGCATGGCTTCGCCATGTCGCGCTTCTCGGGCTGCGCCGTGGCCTTCAAGGCGCTTGCCGACACGGTGGAATCCTCGGCATCCATCGAGGCGCAGATTGACGCCCCCCGTATCCTGCTGCCCGAGGACTTCCCCCTGCCTCCCGCGGGAGTGCATGCCCGGCTGTCCGCCGAGACGCTGGGCACCCAGGCGCGCAACCAGGAAGCGCTCATGCAGGACTACAAGATCTACGCCGCCATCGCCTACGCCCGCGCCAACCGCCTGAACCGCATCACCGTGGATTCGCCGCGCGCGCGGCTGGGGATCGTGGCCTCGGGCAAGGCCTACATGGACGTGATGGAAGCGCTGGAGGAACTGGGCATCGACGAGCAGGCCGGCGCCCATATCGGCATCCGCGTCTTCAAGGTGGCCATGCCATGGCCCCTCGAACCCGAAGGCGGGCGCCAGTTCGCCCGCGGCCTGGAGGAGATCCTGGTGGTGGAGGAGAAGCGCCAGGTGGTGGAATACCAGCTCAAGGAGCATCTCTACAACTGGGATCCGGACGTGCGTCCGCGCGTGATCGGCAAGTTCGACGCGCGCGGCGAATGGAATGCCGGCCCCGGCGAATGGCTGCTGCCCGCCAAGGGCGACTTCTCCATCGCCCAGATCGCCCGTGTGCTGGCCGGGCGCATCGGCCGCTTCCACGACAGCGCCGCCATGCGCGAGCGGCTCGCCCTGCTGGAGGCCAAATCCGCACAGATGCAGGCTGCCGCGGGGGTCCCAGCCCGTCCCGCCTGGTACTGCGCCGGCTGCCCCCACAGCCGCTCCACACGAGTGCCCGAGGGCAGCGGCGCCCTGGCGGGCATCGGCTGCCATGTGATGGCCACCGCCATTTTTCCCGGCCAGAACATCACCACCACCCAGATGGGCGGAGAGGGCGCCACATGGATCGGCGCGGCACCCTTCTGCGAGCGCGAGCACGTCTTCGCCAACCTCGGCGACGGCACCTTCTTCCACTCCGGCCACCTGGCGCTGCGCGCTGCCGTGGCCTCGGGCGTTAACATCACCTACAAGATCCTCTACAACGACGCGGTGGCCATGACCGGCGGCCAGCCCGTGGACGGTCAGGTGACCGTGCGCGGCATCGCCCAGCAAGTGGCCGCCGAGGGTGTCAGGCGCATTGCCCTGGTCACCGAGGACCTGTCGCGCTACGCAGACCGCAGCGGGCTACCCGCCGAGGTCACCCTGCACGCGCGCTCCGAACTTGAAGCTGTGCAGCGCGAACTGCGCGGCGTGAAGGGCTGCTCGGTGCTGATCCACGACCAGGTGTGCGCCGCCGAGAAGCGCCGCCGCCGCAAGAAGGGCGAGTTCCCGGCCGCGCCCGCGCGAGCCTTCATCAACGAGGCGGTGTGCGAGGGCTGCGGTGATTGCGGCGTGGCGTCCAATTGCACGGCCGGGGTGCCCCTGGAAACCCCTCTGGGCCGCAAGCGTGCCATCGACCAGTCGGCCTGCAATCAGGACCTCGCCTGCGTGCAGGGCTTCTGCCCGAGTTTCGTCACCGTGGAAGGTGTGGCGCCGCGGCGCGCGAAGGCGGCGAAATCCGCGCTCGGCGAGCTGCCGGCCCTGCCGCAGCCGGTCCTGCCGCCCCTCATCAGCGGCACCTGGAACGTGCTGGTCACGGGCATCGGCGGCACGGGCGTGATCACCGTGGGCGCGCTCATGGGCATGGCCGCCCATCTGGAAGGCAAGGGCGTGTCGGTACTGGACATGACCGGCATGTCGCAGAAAAACGGCGCGGTCACCTCCCACGTGAAGCTGGCGGCCTCGCCCGCATCACTGCGCGCCCAGCGCATCGCCACCGGTGAAGCCGACCTGCTGCTGGGCTGCGACATGCTAACCGCGGGGTCGGCGGACTCGGTGGCCAAGGCGCGGCCCGGCCGCACCGCCGCCATCATCAACAGCCACGAACAGCCACCGGGCAACTTCACGCGAGAACCGGACTGGCAGTTCCCCCACAGCGAGATCCGCGGCCTGCTGCGGGAGGCCACGGGCGGCAACGTGCGCATGGTGGATGCCACGCACCTGGCCACCCGGCTGCTCGGCGATGCCATCGGCGCGAACCTGTTCCTTCTGGGCTTCGCCTGGCAGAACGGGCTGGTACCGCTCACGGAGGCGGCGCTGCTGCGCGCCATCGAGTTGAACGGCGTTGCCGTGGAAGCCAACAAGACCGCCTTCCTGTGGGGGCGCCACGCGGCCGTGGACACGGGACGGGTGGAACGCCTCGCTACGCCGGCGCAACCAGTGGCGTTGAACTTCCCCGAATCCGTCGATGCACTGGTGCGCCGCCAGGGGGCCTTCCTCACCGACTACCAGGATGCCGCCTGGGCGAAGCGCTACACCGACTTCGTGGCCCGCGTGCGCGAGGCCGAGTCGCGCCTGCACCGCCGCGACACCCTCACCCGGGCCGTGGCACGCAACCTCGCCAAGCTCATGAGCTACAAGGACGAATACGAAGTGGCCCGGCTGTACTCCGATACCGCCTTCACAAAGCGTCTTGCCGATACCTTCGAGGGTACGCCCAGGCTGCGCTTCCACTTGGCCCCGCCCCTGCTGGCCCGGCGCGGCGCCGATGGCAGGCTGCAGAAGGCGAGCTACGGTCCCTGGGTGATGTCCGCCTTCAAGGTGCTGGCCCGATTCAAGCGCCTGCGCGGCACGCCCTTCGACCCCTTCGGCTTTACCGCCGAGCGGCGCGAGGAGCGGGCCCTCATCGCCCGGTACCAGGACAGCATCGGACGGGCTCTTCAAACGCTCTCGGAGGAAACCCTGGCCACCGCCGTGGAACTGGCGAGCCTGCCGGAGCACATCCGCGGCTTCGGGCACGTGAAGGCCGCGCACCTCGAGAAGGTCCTGCCCAAGTGGAACGCCCTGGAGGAGCAACTGCGCGGCACGGCCGTGGCGCCGCCCGCAAGCCGCGCCGCCTAGCGTCCCGGGACGATCGCTAGCGGGCCTGCATCTCCGGGCCGAAGCGGTCGTCCTCGATGCGGTAGCGAATTACCTGGTCGATCTCGAACTCTTCCTCGCCCGGCGGAAAGACATACTGCTTGGTGGCCTTGAGCGCCGAGTAGTCGAAGATGCCCGGCGGGGTGGATGCCATCACCTCCTGGCGGATCACCTTGCCCGCGGGGCTCACCGTCAGGCGCACGCGCACCTCACCCTCCTGCCCCTGCGCGAGCGCATCCTTGGGATACACCGCCGGCACCTTCTTCACCGGCGGCGCCTTCTTGTCGGGCGGCGGCAGGTCAGGGGGCGGCGGCTCCGGCGTGGGCGGTGGCGCGGGCGGCTCGGGCTCGGGCGGTTTCGGCTCGGGCAGCTTAGGCGGCTCGTCCGGCTTGGGCGGCTCCTCTGGCGGCTT
>DAIPHN010000208.1:0-5450 GCA_036771335.1 Burkholderiales bacterium | reverse complement strand
CGCCCGAGGGCGGCACCAGGGGGGTGTACGGCGGGAAGGTTTCGTAGTCGGGAAAGTGCGCCGGCCCGTCCCCGGGGATGCGGTCCAGGCGCACCAGGTCGGGGTGGTAGTGCAGCATCATGGAGGTCTCCAGCACCGCGGCGTGCTCCAGGGCGAAGCCCGGGAACCCCTCGGGGAACACCTTGCCCAGCGTGCCGCCGGTCATGAAGTCCCAGTAATCCAGCCGCATCACCCGCAGCGAGGGAGAAGGCCCGAGCTCGCGCATGGCCAGCTCGATGCCCTCGATCAGGAACCAGGTGTTCTCGTAGTGGCCGTTGCACAGCACCACGGCGCGCGCGCCGTGGCGGGCGAACTCGCGGATGGTGTCGCGCACGTTGCCGATGAGGGTGGCGGCGTCGAGGCTGGTGGTGCCGCAGAAGTGCTGGCCGCCGCCACACTTCACCTGCGACTTGTAGCCATAGGAGAGCGTCGGCGCCACGATGCCGTCCACGCGGCGCGCCACGCCGGCGGCCACCTCGTGAGCCAGGATGTGGTCGGTGCCCAGCGGCAGGTGGGGCCCGTGCTGCTCGGTGGCGCCGCAGGGCAGGAACACCACGGCGCCGTCCCCGCGCACGCGCTTCTCGTAGTCGGTCCAGTCCATGCGGTTCATCAGGATCTCGCTCATGGGGAGCTTCCTTGCTCGGGTACGTGGGAGGTGTGCAGCGTTTCCAGGAGCGCCGCGGTCACGATGAGGGCGGCGCCGGACCATCCGGCGGAGTCCAGTCGCTCGCCGGCGAAGACCATGGCGGTTGCCGCCGCGGCCACCAGCTCGAAGACAAGCAGCACCCCGGCACGGCCAGCCTCCAGGTGGGTGATGCCGTAGGCCTGGGTGAACATGGCGAAGGTCAGCCAGATGAGCGCGAAGGCGGCCAGTTCCAGGGCGAGCCCCGGCCCGATGGGCGGCAGGGCGTGGTCCACCACCGGTATCAGCGCACCGCCTACCACCGCGCAGCCCGCGAACACCACCACGGCCTTCACCGGCACGGGCACTTCCGAGGCGGCGCGCGCGCACAGGTTGGAGGCGGCGAACAGCAGGCCCGCCAGCACGGCGTGCAGGTCCAGGGGCTGGGGCGGACCGGCCAGGGCCCCGGGGCCGCCCAGCACCAGCACCGCGCCGCCCACGGCCATCACCACCGCCAGCAGGCGCAGGCGGGTGACGGGCTCGCCCAGGAACAGCCGCGCGCCCAGCATCGCCCACACCGGGATCAGGTAGAACAGCAGCATTACACGTGTCACCTGGCCGAACATCAAGCCCGTGACCCAGCAGGCGTTGGACAGGCCCGACAGAACGCCCATGAGCAGCAGCAGCCGGCGGCTGCCCCACCAGCGCGGCCGCGCCTTGAGCAGCCAGGGCAGCGCCAGCACGCCCAGCAGGCCGTAGGTGCACAGCGTGAGGGTGAGCCCGGTGAGGCCGGCCGCGGCGAAGTGCTTGAGGGGCATCCACGTGGTACCCCACAGCGCGCCGCTCACCAGCACCGCCAGCACGGCTGCCCGGTGGGTCGCGGACGACGTCACGGAACGGTGAGGAAGGACACGCCGTGGGCGCCCACGAAGCCGTCGGCGCGCCGCGGCCCTTCGCCCACCGCGCCGTAGTCGTCGAACACGCGCCGCACGCGGTTGGCGTGGAAGGTGCGCAGCAGCTGGGAAAGGGGCATGAGCTCGCGCGGGCTGCCGGCGAAGAGCTCGGCGTGCAGCGCGGGCAGCCGGTACCAGGGCACCGCGGCGCGCTCGTGGTGGGCGTTGTGGTAACCGAAGTTGAGCGTGAGCAGATTCAACCCGGGGTGGCGCACCGACACCACGTTGGAGTAGGTGTTGGCCTGCTCGTACTCGCGGTCCCGGCCGTCCATGGCCACGGGGTCGTTCTCGCCGGTGAAGATCTGCTCGAAGGTGTGGTGGAAAGCGTCGAAGAAGTTGAGCGTGGTGAGCAGCAGCCAGTAGGCCGCCGCGTAGAGCAGCAGTGCCACGGGCGAGACGGCGAAGAGCAGCGCGAACAGCGCGAGCCGGGTGGCGGCCACCACCAGCACGCGGCGCCGGCGATGGCGCTCCGCTGCCCGGGTGAAGGGCCGCGCCACCAGCTGGAAATGCATGATCACCTCCACCGCCGGTACGTAGGCCCACTCCAGCGCCTGCACCAGCCGGCGCAGCCACGGGTGGTGGCGCAGCGCGGCCTTGTAGTCGAACACGGTGACGTCGGCCCGGTCGCGATGGTGGCGGATGTGCATGTAGCGGATCCGCTCGAAGCCGCAGTAGGCCGCGCCGCAGATCCACCCCATCACCTCGCCCACCCGCCGGTTGTGCGCGGGGCTGCGGAACAGGGTGTAGTGGGCGGCCTCGTGGATCAGGTAGGCGGCGATTACCATGGTGTGGGCGGTAAGCATCACACCGGGCAGGCGCAGCCACCAGTTGTCGGCCAGCAGCAGGGCGAGGCCGGCGGCGTGGCCGAGGGTGGCGTAGCCGAGGGCGAGCGAGTTGGGTAGTGCGCCCTCGCGCTCGCGCCACAGGGAGGGGGCCGGTTTCAGGGCGGTGTCGGTCATGGATTTTCCCGTTGTGGCTACATGTGAGCGCCGCCGTTGGGGCCCAGCACCTGGCCATGAAAGAAGCTGGCCGCTTCCGAGGCAAGGAACACGGCGGTGGCGGCGATTTCCCCGGGCCGGCCCACGCGCCCGGCGGGGATGGCCTGCTCCCGGGCAAGCACCTCGGCGCTCATGTGCTCCAGGGAGAGCATGGGCGTGTCTACAGGCCCGGGGGCGATGGCGTTGACGCGAATGGCGGGTGCGAACTCCCGGGCGAGCGACTTGGTGAGGCCCATGACGCCCGCCTTGGCGGCGCAGTAGGGCGCGAAGTTCTCGCGCCCCTGGTGGCCCAGCCCGGTGGCTTTGTGGATCACCGCGCCCCGGCCGCGCGAGGCCATGCCTCGCAGGGCCTCGCGGCAGCAGATGAACACGCCCTTCAGGTCGGTGTCCACCACGAAGTCCCAGTCGGCGTCGGTGGTGGAGAGCAGCGGCTTCTCCTGGATCACCCCGGCGCAGCACACCAGGATGTCCAGGGGCCCCAGCGCGGATTCCGCCGCGGCCACCATGGCGGCCACGTCGGCGCTGCGGGTGACGTCGGCCTCGAAGTCCATGGCCCGCCCACCCGAGGCCCTGATGTGATCCACCACCGCCGCGGCGGCCTCCCCGGCGCGCAGGTGGTTCACGGCCACGGCCGCGCCCTCGCGGGCGAAGGCCTCGGCCACAGCGCGCCCGATGCCGCCGGCCGCGCCAGTGACGAGCGCCGTGCGTCCCGCCAGCACCCCGCTCACGGACAGGCTCCGGGGCTGCTGCAGCGCGCAGGCGTCTTCGCGGGCCGGCGCGGGCTGTGGCGGAGTTTCAGGATGGACATGGCAGACAAAACCTCACGACTCAGAGCATCACTTCGCCGTGGCACGGCGACAGCGACTGCCCGGTGAGGGTGGCCGAATCGCTGCTGGCGAGGAACAGGTACACCCCGGCGATGTCGGCCGGCTCAAGCAGCTTCGGAACGGCCTGCGCGGCGACGATGTCGGCCAGCACCGCCTCCTCGGGGCGGCCCTGCTCGCGGGCCATGGCCGCCAGCGAGCGCATGGAGGCCTCGGTGCGCACCCATCCGGGGCAAACGGCGTTGACGCGGATGCCCCGCGGGGCCAGTTCGTGCGCCAGCGAGCGCGTCAACCCCAGGACCGCATGCTTGCTGGCCACGTAGGCCGAAAAGCCGCCCACGGCCGTGTGACCCCAGATGGAGGACTGGTTGATGATGCTCGCGCCCGGTCCCATGAGGGGCAGAAGCGCCCGGGTGACGCGCACCATGGAGAAGACGTTGTTGGTCATCAGCCACTGCCAGCGCTCCATGGCGTCGGGCGAAGCGTCGTCCAGCGCCGTGGGGTACTCGGTGCCGGCGTTGTTCACAAGCACGGCGAGCTTGCCGAGCCGCTCGCGTGCTGCCTGCGCCAGGGCGCTCACCGATTCCGGGTCGTCGAGTTCGGTCACGAAGCACTCGGCGCCCAGCGCGGAGGCCACCACGCCCAGGCGCGCCGCGTCGCGGTCCGTCACCGCGAGCCGGGCGCCCTGCCGCGCAAACGCCTCGGCAATTCCCACGCCGATGCCGGTGGCTGCGCCGGTGACCAGTACCGGCATCCCTTCGAGATGGTACTGGGGAGAGGGCGATGTCGTGACGGTCATGGCGCGCAGCCGCGGGTCAAACGGCGGTGAGGAAGGACACGCCGTAGGCTCCCAGGAAGCGCTGCGCCTTGCCGGGGCCGCTGCCCACCTCGCCGTAGTCGGCGGAAGTGATGCGCTTCACGCGGTCGCGGTGATAGCCGCGCAGCAGGTCGGCCATGGGGATGACCTGCTCGCACTGCTCGCCGAAGAGATCGCGGTGCAGGCGTGGCAGGTCGTGCCACGGGACGATGGGGCGCTCGTGATGGGCGTTGTGGTATGCAAAATTCAGCAGGAGCATGTTGAGCCAGGGATGGGCCACCGACACCAGGTTGCTGTACGTGTTGGCCTGCTCGTAATCCCGGTCGCGTACCTTGTCGGCGGGCACCGGGGCGCCGTCCTCGAGCACGGCGAAGGCGTCGAAGGTGTGCTGGTAGGCATCCGTGAAGCGCAGCACGTGCACCATGAGGATCCACGCCACCGCGTACAGCGCGAGCGCCTTGGGCGACACCCAGGCGAGCAGCCCGAACAGCGCCGCGCGCACGGCGATCACCGCCAGCAGCCGCGGCCGTTCCGCCGCGCGCTCCTTGCGCAGCAAGGGCAGCACCATCACGTAGCCGTGCATGATCAGTTCCACCGCGGGCACGTAGGCCCATTCCAGCGCCCTTACGGCGCGGCCGATCCAGCGCGGGGAGCGTTCCAGGAAGGCCTTGTAGTCGAAGGTCAGCACGTCGGCGCGGTCCAGGTGGTGGCGCATGTGCTTTCGCCGCAGCGCGTCGAAGCTGGCATAGCACGCGCCCGTGAGCCAGGTCATGAGCAAGCCCCAGCGTTGGTTGGCTGCCGGGGAGCGGAAGATGGAGTGGTGGGCGAACTCGTGGATGTAGTAGGCGGCGAACACCAGCGCGTGCGCGGTGATCAGCACGCCGGCGAGGTTCGCCCACAAGGCGCTGGCGGTGAGCAGCACGACGCCGAGGGGGTAGGCGAGCAGGGTCCAGCCTAGGGCCAGCAGGTTGGGAAGCGCCCCCCGGGGCGAGCGGAACGGCGATGCGGTGCGGGTGTTCATGGGAAAGCTCGGCGTGGAGAGAGGACCGGCGCTCGCGCCAGCCCCGGGACAATCACTTCTTCATCATCGCCTTGGCGATGGAGTCGTCGTAGGTGTCCTCGGTCCTGGGGATGGACTTGATCTCCCCCTTGGCCTTGAGGATCCTGGCGATCACGGCGCCGCTGGTGTGCATCGAG
>DAIPHN010000207.1:0-5460 GCA_036771335.1 Burkholderiales bacterium | reverse complement strand
CCACCAGCGAGCCGGCGATGATCAGCATCGAGTTGTTGAGCGAAAAGCCGATGCCCGCCGCCGCCCACCCCGAATAGGAGTTCAGCATCGACACCACCACCGGCATGTCCGCGCCGCCAATGGGAATGATGATGAGCACGCCTAGCGCGAACGCCAGCGCCAGCATGGCGACGAAGGCGGACCAGTTCTCGGTGCCCATGAACGCGAGCCCAAGGCCGACCGTGGCAATGCCCAGCAGGAGGTTGAGCACATGCTGGCCCGAAAAGACCACTGGAGCGCCCTGGAACAGGCGGAACTTGTACTTGCCCGAGAGCTTGCCGAAGGCGATCACCGAACCGCTGAACGTGATCGCGCCGATGGCCGCTCCAAGAAACAGCTCCAAACGATTGCCCAGCGGAATCGGCTCTCCACGTTTGGGCGCGATCCCGAAAGCGTAGGGCTCAGCCACCGCCGCCACGGCGATAAACACCGCCGCGAGGCCGATCATGCTGTGCATGAAGGCTACCAGCTCGGGCATCTTGGTCATCTCCACCCGCTTGGCCATCACCGCGCCGGCGCCTCCGCCCACCACCAGGCCCGCGAGCACATATCCAAGGCCCGTTCCCGCCCCGCTATGCGAGGCGATCAGCGCCGCAGTGGTGAGCACCGCGATGGCCATGCCGGCCATGCCAAAGGCGTTGCCGCGACGCGACGTGGTGGGATGGGACAGCCCCTTCAGGGCCTGGATGAAAAACACCGATGCCACCAGGTAGAGCAGCGTGACGACGTTCATGCTCATTTGCCGTCTCCCCCTGCCTTGCGGTCCTTCTTCTTGAACATCTCCAGCATGCGGCGCGTCACCAGGAAACCACCGAACACGTTGACCGCGGCGAGCGCCACGGCGAGCACGCCCATGGTCTTGCCCAGACCCGTCTCGGTGAGCGCTGCGGCCAGCATCGCGCCAACGATGACGATGGCCGAGATCGCGTTGGTCACCGCCATTAGCGGAGTGTGGAGCGCGGGTGTGACATTCCAGACCACGTGGTAACCCACGTAGATGGCAAGGACAAATATGGTGAGATTGACAACGGTGTGGCTGACGGCTTCCAAGGGGGTTCTCCTGGCTAGACCTTGCGTGCGAGCTCGCCGCCAATGCAGGCGAGCGTTCCGGCGACGATCTCGTCCTCCCGGTTGAGGTTGAACGCGCCGCTCTTGGCGTCCAGCATCAAGGCGAGGAAATTGAGCAGGTTGCGGGCGTAGAGTGCGCTGGCGTCCGCGGCTGCCAGTGCGGGGATGTTGGCGACACCGACGATGTGCACACCGTGCTTCACCACCGTGGCATTGAGTTCGGACAGCGGACAATTCCCGCCTTGCTCCACGGCCATGTCCACGATGACCGAGCCTGGGCGCATGGTCATGACCATCTCCTCGCTCACCAGCACGGGCGCGGGCCGGCCGGGGATGAGGGCGGTGGTGATCACGATGTCGGCCTGCCGGATGCGCTCGGCGACGAGCTGCGCCTGACGCTTCTTGTAGTCCTCTCCCATGTCGCGCGCGTAACCGCCCTGTCCCTTTGCGAGGTCCTTTTCCGCCTCGGTGAGCGGCACCTCGATGTACTTGGCGCCCAGCGACTCCACCTGCTCCTTGGTCTCGGGGCGCACATCTGTTGCCTCCACCACGGCGCCTAGGCGCTTGGCGGTGGCGATGGCCTGAAGTCCGGCCACGCCCACGCCCATCACCACCACACGCGCGGCCTTGATGGTTCCGGCGGCAGTCATGAGCATGGGCATGAGCCTGCCGTAGGTGTTGGCAGCCATCAGCACGGCCTTGTAGCCGGCGATATTTGCCTGGGAGGACAGCACGTCCATGCTCTGGGCGCGCGAGATGCGAGGCAGCCACTCCATGGCGAAGCCAGTCACGCCCGTGGCCGCCAGCGCCTGAAGAGCATCACTCCTATAAGGCGCCAGCAGGCCCACCAGCACCTGTTCCCTGCGAAGCAGCGCCAGTTCCCCGGGTTGCGGACCCCGGACCTTGAGAAGGATGTCCGCAGCCCACGCCTCGGACGCACTCGCCACCACGGCGGCCCCGGCCGCGGCGTAGTCGGCATCCGGGATGGAAGAGTTCAGCCCTGCTCCAGCCTGGACCAGCACCCGGTGGTGCCCCCCCGCCAGGAGCTTCTTGACTGTCTCCGGGGTGGCCGCCACGCGCGTCTCACCCGACAAGGACTCCGCTGGTATCCCGATTTGCATCCTGTCACCGCCTCCATGATTGCACGGCGCCGCTGCCGCAAGCCGCGGCACAGAGCCAACGGGCCCGACGCGATGCTCCTCGGGGGCCTCAAAACCCATTTATTATAAGGGTTGGCTAGCGCCGAATGCGCCTCCGAGAGGCACTGCCTATAATCGGGCATGTCTTCGATCCGCTTGCTGCCCGATGCCCTGGTGGACCAGATCGCCGCTGGCGAGGTGGTGGAACGACCGGCCGCGGCCCTAAAGGAGCTTCTGGAAAACAGCCTCGACGCGGGGGCTCGGGAGATCTCTGTCTCGCTCGGTGGCGGCGGTATCGCGCGCATTCGAGTCCAGGACGACGGGACGGGCATTCCGCACGCCGACTTGCCGCTCGCCCTGGCCCGGCACGCCACCAGCAAGATCGCCAGTCTCGACGACCTGGAGTCCGTGGCAACACTTGGCTTCCGCGGTGAGGCACTGGCCAGCATAGCCTCGGTCTCGCGTCTTTCGCTCACCAGCCGTCGCACGGGAGAGCGACACGCGTGGCAGGTGCACGCGGAAGCGGCCCGCGTGGGCGCCCCGCAGCCCGCGGGCCTCGATAGAGGCACGGTCGTGGAAGTGCTGGACCTGTTCCACAATGTCCCGGCACGGCGCAAGTTCCTCAAGACCGAGGCCACCGAATACGCACACGCCGAAGAGGTCTTCCGACGGATCGCCCTGTCGAGGCCCGGGGTTGCATTTGTTTTGAGTCATGATGGGCGCGCACGCCTGAGGCTGCCGGTGCAACGGGAGGCCGAGCGCTGTGCCGCAGTGCTCGGGGCGGAGTTCTCGGCGGCGTGCCTCCAGTTGGACGAGACTGCGGGACCGCTTCGCCTTCACGGGGTCGCCGGACTGCCCGCCACCGCACGGGCAAGCCGCGATGCCCAGTACCTGTTCGTGAATGGCCGATTCGTCCGCGACAAGCTGCTCACCCACGCGGTGCGCGAGGCCTACCGTGACGTGCTGCACGGCGAGCGCCACCCGTGCTACGTTTTTTTCCTCGATCTGCCCCCAGCGCTCGTGGACGTGAACGTGCACCCCACCAAGACCGAGGTGCGATTCAGGGAGTCGCGCGCCGTCCATCAATTCGTGCTGCACGCCGTGGAACGGACTTTGGCCCGCAGCCGGCCAGGAGAGCACGCGCCGACCCCGCTGGCGCCGCCCCAGTGGCTCGGGCGAGCCGCGTCACCGAGCCTGCCCGGAACCGGGCAGCGACCTCTTCACCTGCCGGCGGGCGAACCCGAGGGCTTCTACGACCGGTTGTTCGGCCCGCTGCCCAGCCGGCCTCAGACTGATGCGGCCAGCATCGCGCTCGCGGAACGCGCCCTGACGTCTCCGCCAGGAGCCGAGACCCCCGCGCTGGGCCACGCCCTGGCGCAGCTCGCGGGCGTATACATCCTCGCCCAAAACCAGCATGGCCTGGTGGTGGTGGACATGCACGCGGCCCACGAACGCGTGGTGTACGAGCGGCTGAAGAACTCCATGGCCGGCAGCGGCGTGCCGACCCAGGCCCTGCTCATTCCTGCAACCCTGGTGGCCACGCCGCTGGAGGTGGCAACCGTGCAGGAGCACGGTGCGGAGATCGCCGCCATGGGTTTCGAGATGGCCGCCTCCTCGCCCACCAGCCTGGTGGTGCGCGCCGTGCCGGCGCTGCTGCGTGATGCCGACATCGGGGCTCTTGCCCGCGACCTGCTGCGCGAGATTACCGAGGTGGGCGCCAGCCGGGCCGTGGCCGACCGGCGTGACGAAATCCTCGCTACGCTCGCCTGCCATGGCGCAGTGCGCGCGCACCGCACGCTTACCCTCGCGGAGATGGATGCCCTGCTTCGCGACATGGAGGCCACGGAACGCGCCGGGCAGTGCAACCACGGCCGCCCCACGTGGTATCAATTTACCCTGGCGGATCTGGACCGGTTGTTCCTGCGGGGACGTTGATGGGTGCAGCGTGGCCCGGGGAGCAACCTGTCCTGTGCCTGATGGGCCCCACCGCCAGCGGCAAGTCCCGGATCGCATTGGCCCTGGCCGCGCGCTTTCCTTTGGAGATCGTGAGCGTCGACTCAGCGCTCGTGTACCGCGGCATGGACATCGGCACTGCCAAGCCCGGGCCGGGCGAGCGCCAGGCGGCCGTTCATCACCTCATTGACGTGGTGGACCCGACCGAGGCCTACTCGGCGGCGCGGTTCGCCGACGAGGCGAGCGCCCTGGTGGCGGAAATCCGCGCGCGCGACCGCATCCCGCTGCTGACCGGCGGCACCATGCTGTACTTCAAAGCGCTCCGTGAGGGCTTGTCGGCGCTCCCACCTGCCGATCCAGCCATGCGGCTGGTAATCGACGGCATGGCCGCAGAGCTGGGCTGGCCGGCGTTGCACGCAACGCTCGCCACGCTGGACGAGGAAACAGCGGCCCGCCTGGAACCGGCCGATTCGCAGCGTATTCAGCGCGCCCTTGAGGTTTGCTGGCTGACGGGACGACCCATGTCCGAGTTGCTGGCCGAGGGGTGCAGGCGCGCCCCTCCCTGGCCCATGCTCCACATAAGCATCGAGCCCTCGGACCGGCTCGCGCTGCACCAGCGCATCGCGGCGAGATTCGAGGAGATGCTCGAGCTGGGACTGATCGGAGAGGTGGACCGCCTGCGAAGCGAGCACGCGCTCGATGCGGACATGCCATCCATGCGATGTGTGGGGTACCGGCAGGTCTGGGAGTACCTCGAAGGTCTGTACGGCTTGAATACGCTGCGGGCGAACGCCGTGGCCGCCACCCGGCAACTGGCCAAGCGCCAGCTGACATGGCTGCGCGCAACGCCCCTGGTGGAACGGTTCGACTGCCTGGCCCACGACCTGGAGGCACGCGTGCTGGACCGCGTGGCCACCGCCCTATGAGGCTGGCGGCCCCTTCTCAGGGCGCGCCTGCCAGCCAGTCGGCGCCGGCCTTGGCTACAACACCGTCCTGCTGGGAAGTCACTCCTGATACCCCGATGGCACCGACTATCTGGCCGCGGTACAGCAGCGGCACTCCGCCCTCCAGCGGTAGCACCTGCTCGATGCCCAGTATGGCGGTCCGCCCCCCTGCGATGGCATCTTCGAACACCTTGGTGGACCGCTTGAAGCCGGCGGCGGTCCGCGCCTTCTGAACGGAAATGTCTATGCTGCCGTATTGAGTGCCGTCGAGCCTCTGCAGCATGATTAGTTGTCCTCCTTCGGCGACCACGGAGATC
>DAIPHN010000206.1:0-5564 GCA_036771335.1 Burkholderiales bacterium | reverse complement strand
CACGGCCAGCGGCTGCCCGGCGAAGGACGAGGAGTCCTGCCATGAGTCCCGAGCAGCGCGCCTTGCGCGAACGTTTTCTCCAGGTGGACACCACCACGGTGTCCGATGTGCTGGGGCTGCACGGATGCCTGGACCAGGCCCTGGCCACCGATCTGCTGCCCCTGGCGGAAGGCCAGCCCAGGCTGGCCGGCTTTGCCTACACCGTGGGCACCGCCATGCTGCCCTACCAGGGCCCCGGCGACCCGGAGAAGATGGCCGCCATCGAGGGCATGGGGGAGGGCGTGGTGTCGGTGTGGGCGGGCGATGCCCAGGGCTTGGCGAGCTTCGGCGAGTTGCTGGCCCTGGGGATGAAGGTGCGCGGCTGCACCGGCATGGTGGTAAACGGTGGCGTGCGCGACCGCGACGGCATCGTGAAGGCCGGCAGCCCCGTGTACTCGAAGTACCGCTCGCCGGTGCAGGCCATCGGCCGTCTCAAGGTGACGGGCTGTCAGGTGCCCGTGACTATGCCGGGGGCCACCAGCCGTCACGTGACCGTCACGCCCGGTGATTTCGTGCTGGGCGACGCAGACGGCGTGGTGGTGGTGCCGGCCGCACTGGCCGCGGCGGTGCTGGAGCAGGCCGAGGCCATCACGGCGCGGGAGCGCGCCATTCGCGGCGAGGTGGACTCGGGCGCTGCTCTGGGAGTGATCCTGGGGCGCTACGGCCGCGTGAGAAGCGCAGGGTGCATCAGCAGCCGGATCTCGGAGTAGCGGTCGGTGCGGGCGCGCCAGATGCGGGCGATCTGCGCGGAGATCTCCTCGTCCGAGGCGTCGGCGCGCAGCAGGGCGCGCAGGTCGGTGCCCCGGGTGGCGAACAGGCAGGTGTAGAGGCTACCCTCCGCCGACAGGCGGGCGCGGGTGCAGTCGCGGCAGAAGGCCTGGGACACCGAGGAGATGAAGCCCACCTCGCCGGAGCCGTCGCGGTAGCGCCAGCGCTCGGCCACCTCGCCGGTGTAGTTGGGTTCGAGAGACTCGATGCCGAAGGCCTCGTCGAGCCGCGCCACCAACTCGCGCGAGGGCACCACGTGCTGCATCTGCCAGCCGTTGGTGCTGCCCACGTCCATGAACTCGATGAAGCGCAGGATGTGACCGCTGCCCTTGAAGAAGCGCGCCATGTCCACCACGGTGTGGTCGTTCACGCCGCGCTTGACCACCATGTTCACCTTGATGGGGGCGAGCCCCACGCGATCGGCCGCCTCGATACCCTCCAGAACCTTGGCCACGGGGAAGTCCACATCGTTCATGGTGCGGAACACGGCGTCGTCGAGGGAGTCGAGGCTGACGGTGACGCGCTTCAAGCCCGCGTCCTTGAGCGCCCGGGCCTTCTGGGCGAGCAGCGCGCCGTTGGTGGTCAGGGTGAGGTCCAGGTCGTCCCAGTAGGCCAGCATCTCGATGAGCACCTCGAGCTTGCGGCGCACCAGCGGCTCGCCGCCGGTGATGCGGATCTTCTCCACGCCCTGGTCGCGAAACAGGCGCACCAGCCGGTTGATCTCGCCGAAGGACAGCAGCGCGCCGCGCTCCAGGAACTGGAAATCCTTGCCGAACACTTCCTTGGGCATGCAGTAGGTACAGCGGAAGTTGCAACGGTCGGTCACCGAGATACGCAGATCGCGCAGCGCGCGGCCACGGGTGTCGCGCAGCGCGCCGGCGTTGGCCGGCGCGGGAACGGGCAGCGCGCGCGGATTGGGGTGCGTGGTCATGATCTTTCCGTGAGGGCTCGCAACTTTGGCATTATAGCGATCGGGACATAACGCCGGGCCGCGTCGTAGAATCGTCACCACTGGAGCGGGCAAGCGTGCGGCGGCGTCTGCTCCGGACACAAACCGGGAGAGGCAATGCTGGATCTGTTGTATTTCGCACGCTTGCGGGAGCGTTTCGGCCTGGACGGCGAGCGTGTTTCGCCGCCTGAGGGGGTAGCGGATGTGGCGGGCCTGGTGGACTGGCTCCGCTCCAGGGGCGAGCCCTGGAGCCTCGAGCTGGCCGCCGGGCGCAGCTGGCGGGTGGCCGTCAACCAGGACATGGCCAGTCCCGGTACGCCCCTGCGCGACGGCGACGAAGTGGCTTTCTTCCCGCCGGTCACCGGCGGCTGAGTCGCGCGAGGGCGAGCATGGACGACCCGCACAGTTCAGCCAACATCACGGATATCCGCGTGCAGGAGGCCGATTTCGACGCTGGCGCGGAAATGTCGCGCCTGCGCGCGGGCAATGCCCGCATCGGGGCCGTCGCCAGCTTCATCGGCGTGTGTCGCGACCGCAACGACGGCGCTGACGTGGCGCTGATGACGCTCGAGCACTACCCCGGAATGACGGAGAAAGCGCTGGCCGCCATCGTGGCCGAGGCGCGCGGCCGCTGGGAGGTGATAGACGTGGTGATCGTGCACCGGGTGGGGCCGCTGCGGCCCACGGACCAGATCGTCCTCGTGGTAGTTACCAGCGCCCACCGGGGGGAGGCGTTCGCCGCGTGCGAATTCCTCATGGACTACCTGAAGACGCGGGCGCCCTTCTGGAAGAAGGAAAGCACACCCGGCGGCGAGCGCTGGGTGGAGGCGCGCGCCTCCGACGACGCCGCGGCGGAGCGCTGGCGTTGACGGGGCCCCATCAGACCGCGGTCAAGCGCGCCCGCGGCGACCAGGCCAGTGCGCCGCGCCCCCAGATCCGTATCCTGTTCCGCAAGGCCATCGCCATGGGACCGGGCAAGGCCGAACTGCTTCGCGCTATCGAGCGCACCGGTTCCATCAGCGCGGCCGCCCGCGAACTGGAAATGTCCTATCGCCGCGCATGGCTCCTCGTGGACGCAATGAACCAGAGTTTTCGCGAAGCTGTCGTAAGCACCGAAACCGGTGGACAGCGTGGCGGTGGAGCGCGCGTCACCGCTTTCGGCCACGACATGCTGGCGCGCTATCTGGACATGGAGTCCAAGGCGGCCAAGGCGGTGGAGAAAGAAATGGGAGAGTTCGTCAAGCTGATGGCGAAGCTGCCCATCGTCTGACGCTCGTTTCCCGGCGCGGCACTCGGGACGGTAGCCGCCGGTCTACGCAGGGTCACCGCTTCCGGCATGGGTGCTGCCTGCGGCGCCCGGGCTGCGCCGGCGGACCATGCCCATGAGGTCCAGCGGGTTGCTTGGGTCCCGCGCCGACGGTTATCCTCATTGGCCAGCCGGGGCTGCCGTGCCTGCAACCATAGATGACACCTGATTCATGAAAGACACGATTCTCCCTGCGTCCGAGCGGCGGCGCGCGCAGCCTGCGTACCCACCTTACAACGTGGCCGCGGTGGCTGCGATTCTCGAACGCTGGTCTGGCAAGCCCGGCAATCTTTTGCCTGTACTTCACGACGTTCAGGCAGCTCTGGGCTGCGTTCCCGAGGGCTCGGTGGGGCAGATCGCAAGGGCGCTAAACCGCTCCCGGGCGGAGCTCCACGGCGTGATCAGCTTCTACCACGACTTCCGCCGCCAGCCCGCCGGTCGCCGCGTGCTCAAGGTCTGCCAGGCGGAGAGCTGTCAGGCCACGGGCAGCCGCGCGATTACGGCGCGCCTCGAGCAACTGCTGGGCTGCCGGCTGGGTGAGACCACCAGCGACGGCGCCGTCACCCTGGAAGCGGTCTACTGCCTCGGCAACTGTGCCTGCTCGCCGGCGGCCATGCTGGACGGGCGGGTGCTGGGCCGCCTGACCGAGGCCGTTGCTGAGCGCCTCGTGGCCGAGGCGAGGCAAGCGACGTGACCATTTCCGTTCGCGTATCGCGGGATTCCACGGCACTCAGCGTGGGCGCCGACGCGGTGGCTGCGGCCATCGCCGCCGAGGCTGCGCGCCGGGGAGTGCGCGTGGAGCTCAAGCGCACCAGCAGCCGGGGCCTGTTCTGGCTTGAACCTCTGGTAGAGGTGATGACCCCCGCTGGCGTGGTGGGCTACGGCCCGGTGCAGCCCGAGGAGGTGGCGGGTCTGTTCGAGGCCGGATTTCTGCGCGGCGCAAAGCATGTTTGCCATCTCGGCCTGGTGGAGGAGATTCCCTTCCTGGCCCGGCAGGAGCGGCTGATCTTTGCCCGTGGGGGCGTCACGGACCCTCTGTCCATTGAGGATTACCAGGCTCATGGGGGCCTCGCAGGTCTGCGGCGCGCCCTTGCCCTGGCGCCGGCGGCGGTGGTGGAGGAGGTGCATGCGTCCGGCCTGCGTGGCCGGGGCGGCGCGGCCTTTCCCACCGGCATCAAGTGGCGCACGGTGGCGGGGGCACAGGCACCGCGCAAGTTCATCGCCGTCAACGCCGACGAGGGCGACTCGGGCACCTACAGCGACCGCATGGTCATGGAGGGCGACCCCTTCCTGCTGCTGGAGGGCATGGCCATCGCGGGGTACGCCACCGGCGCGAGCCATGGCTATATCTACGTTCGCTCCGAGTACCCTCACGCCGTGGCGAGCCTTCAGGCGGCCCTTGAAGTGCTGCGTGAAGCCGGGTGGTACGGCACCAACATTCAGGGCTCGGGTTTTCACTTCGATGCCGAGGTTCGGGTGGGGGCTGGCGCCTACATCTGCGGCGAAGAGACGGCCATGCTCGAGTCCATCGAGGGCAAGCGCGGCATGATCCGGTTCAAGCCGCCCCTGCCGGCGCTCAAGGGGCTGTTCGGCATGCCGACCCTTGTGAACAATGTGGTGTCCCTTGCCTCGGTGCCGGAGATCCTCCGCAAGGGCGCGCGCTTCTATGCCGACTACGGCATGGGCCGCTCGCGCGGTACCTTGCCCATCCAGCTGGCGGGTAATGTGAAGCGAGCCGGACTGGTGGAAAAGGCCTTCGGCGTGACCCTGCGGGAGCTGATCGAGGACTTCGGCGGCGGCACGCGCAGCGGCCGTCCGGTGCGCGCCGTGCAGGTGGGTGGCCCTCTGGGCGCCTACTTCGGCGCGAGCCTGCTGGACCTGCCGCTGGACTACGAGGCGCTCGCGCAGCACAAGGGGATGGTAGGCCACGGCGGCATCGTGGTGTTCGACGACACCGTGGACATGGCCGAGCAGGCCCGCTACGCGATGGAGTTCTGTGCGGCCGAAAGTTGCGGCAAGTGCACCCCCTGCCGCATCGGGAGCACCCGAGGCGTGGAGCTGATCGACAAGATCCGTCGGGGCGAGAACAGGGAGGCCAACATCGAGGTGCTGACGGACCTCTGCGAGGTGATGGCCGACGGCTCACTGTGTGCCATGGGGGGCTTGACACCGATGCCAGTTCGTAGTGCACTACATCTGTTCACGGAAGACTTCTCGGGAGCCTCCACATGACACTCATCGAACGCGACCTCGGCCCGCCGGCTCCCCGCGGCGCTTCACGCGACGCCCAGTTGACTCAAGTCGAACTGGAGATTGACGGCCAGCCCATCCGCGTTCCTGAAGGCACGTCCGTTATGCGCGCCGCGGCGATCGTCGGCGTCGACATTCCCAAGTTGTGCGCAACTGACCGACTCGATGCATTCGGCTCGTGCCGCATGTGCGTCGTCGAAATCGCCGGGCGCAAGGGAACTCCAGCTTCGTGCCCCACACCCGTTGCTCCGG
>DAIPHN010000205.1:0-5664 GCA_036771335.1 Burkholderiales bacterium | reverse complement strand
CTTGCCCAGCGGGTGCAGGTCATCGCCGACGATCTGCACTTCCGCGCGCTTGCGCGCCAGCATCTCGCGAGCCGCCTTGGCGATGGACTGGCCGAAGGCGTAGTCCTGGTTGATGAGGTAAACCTTCGCCGCCGTCTTCTGCTTCGCGATGTGGTCGGTGAGCAGGTTCACGCGCACGTCGGTGCTGCCCTCCCAGCGGAAGTGCCACCAGCTGCACTTCTCGTTGGTGAGGGCCGGATCCTGGGCGGCGATGTTGAGCACCAGCACGGCCTGGTCGGGATTGCGGGCGTTGTGCTTGTTGAGCGTGTCCACCACGGCATGGGCGATGTGCGACCCCGAGCCAATGGCCACGAAGCGGATCTTCTGGTCGATCACCGACTTGAGCAGCAGCACCGCTTCCTGGGGGCTGCCCTTGGTGTCGAAGGACACCACCTCGAGCTTGCGGCCGCCCAGCACGCCGCCGCGGGCGTTGAGGTCGTCCACCGCGAAGCGATAGAGCCGGTCGATGCTCTGCCCCACCAGCGCGAAGGGGCCGCTCAGGGGGTCGAAGTGGGCGATCTTCACCGTGTCCTGGGCCGATGCCCATGGCGAGATCAGGAACAGGGCGAGGAGGGCCACGGCATGCCGTGCCCGAAAAAGCAGAGGGAACATGGACAGTCTCCGGCGCGGTTTCGAACCGGGCCGCAGTCTAGCCCGCGGCCGCGCGGTGGCGATAGGCGCAGCGCAACACGCCCGGGCGATGCGCTTGCGGCGCGGGAGCGCTACTCCCGGGTGATCCCCGTCATCTGCACGAGCTTCGCCCAGCGCCCCTGCTCGGCGCGCATCAACCCGCCCAGCTCCGCCGGCGTGCCGCCGCCCACCTCCCAGCCGGCGCGGCTCATGGCCTCGCGCAGATCAGGGGCGCGCAGGGCCTTGCCGATTTCGGCGTTGAGCCGCTCCACGATCTCGCGCGGCGTGCCTGAGGGCACCACGATCCCGACCCATCCCAGCAGGTCGAGCTGGGGAATGCCCGCCTCGATGGCGTGGGGCACGCCCGGCAGCAGTTCCACGCGCCGCGAGCCCGTGACCACCAGCGCCTTGAGTTTGCCGGCGCGCACGAACTCCGCCGAAGTGTCGGGGTAGTCCACCCCCAGCGGCACCTCGTTGCCCACCACCGCCATCAGGGCCTGGGTGATGCTCTTGTAGGGCACGTGAGTCATGTCCACGCCCGTGGAGCGGCGGAACACCTCGCCCACGAAGTGATTGGTGCTGGTGCTGCCGCCGGTACCATAGTTAAGCGAGCCGGGCTTGCGCTTCGCAAGCGACACCAGCTCGCCCACCGACGAGACACCCAGCGAGGGATGAGCCACCACGAGCATGGGCGTGGAGCCGAACAGGATCACCGGATCGAAGCTCCTGAGCGGGTCGTAGTCGGCGGGCACGCCCAGCGCCGGGGACAGCGCCAGGCTGCTGGTGGAGCCGAAGAACACCGTGTAGCCGTCGGGCCTGGCCTTGGCCGCGGCCGAGGCGCCGATGGCGCCGCTGGCGCCGGGCTTGTTGTCCACCACCACCTGCTGTCCCAGCGTCGCGGAGAGCTTTTCCGCCAGGCGGCGCGCGTTCACGTCGGTGATGCCGCCGGCCGAGTTGGGAACGATGATGCGGATGGGCTTTGCCGGCCAGGCCTGGGCTGCAGCCGCGCCGGACAGCCCGGCTGCAGCCAGCGCGAGCAATCCCGCCGCCAGGCGCCGCCGCGCCTCAGACACGGTCCACCTCCTCGGTGACAAAGCTGGCAGGCATCACGATCTCGAGCATCTCCACGTCGTCGCTGTGGGCGATCTCGCGATGGCGGATGCCCGGCGGCTGGTGCACGCACGATCCGGCCACAAGCCGCACCACGCCCTGCCCCTCGTAGTCGAACTCGATCCACCCCTTGAGCACGTACACCATCTGGAACGCCACCCGGTGCAGGTGCGGCCTGCCCGCGAATTCGATGCCCGGCGCGGCGCGGATCACGTGGGCCACTACGGCGCCACGGGTGGCGTCGCGAATGCCCAAGTCGCGATACTCAAAGAAGGGGCGCAGGCCGCGCTCGAAGACGGCGGCGCCCGCGTGGCTGACGCGAAAGCCATTTTCCATGTGCGGTGTTCCCCCTCACGGATGGCAGGCCTAGAAGCGGCGCGGGTCGGCGTAGTTCTCGAAGCGCGTGTTCTCGCCCCGGAAGGTGAGCCTCACCATGCCGATGGGTCCGTTGCGCTGCTTGCCGATAATGATCTCGGCGATGCCCTTCTCCGGGCTGTCGGGGTTGTAGACCTCGTCGCGGTAGATGAACAGGATGAGGTCGGCATCCTGTTCGATGGCGCCGGATTCGCGAAGGTCCGACATCACCGGCCGCTTGTTGGGCCGCTGCTCGAGACTGCGGTTGAGCTGCGACAGGGCGATGACTGGCACGTTGAGTTCCTTGGCCAGCGCCTTGAGGGAGCGCGAGATCTCGGAGATCTCAGTGGCACGGTTCTCACCCTGGGATGAGGCGGACATGAGCTGCAGGTAGTCCACCACGATCAGCCCGAGCTTGCCGTACTGGCGATGCAGGCGTCGCGACCGGGCGCGCACTTCCAGGGCGTTGAGGGCCGGCGTCTCGTCGATGTGGATCGGGGCCTCGTTGAGGCGCCCCACGGCGGCAGTGAGCCGCTGCCAGTCGTCGTCCTGCAGCCGGCCCGTGCGCAGGCGATGCTGGTCGAGCCGACCGAGGGATCCCAGCAGGCGCATCACCAGCTGGGTGGCGGCCATTTCCATGGAAAACACCGCTACCGGCAAGCCCTCCTCCAGCGCAACGTTCTCCGCCATGTTGATTGCAAGCGCCGTCTTGCCCATGGACGGGCGGCCGGCCACGATTACCAGATCGCCGGGCTGCAGCCCCGAGGTCTTCTCGTCCAGGTCGGCGTATCCGGTGGGAACGCCGGTGACATCGCTGGGGTTGTCGCGGTTGTAGAGCATGTCGATGCGCTCCACCACCTGGGTGAGCAGCGGCGGCATGCCCTGGAAACCCTGGCGGCCGCGCGCCCCCTGCTCGGCGATCTCGAAGACTTTCGACTCGGCTTCGTCCAGGAGCTGGGCCGCCTCGCGGCCGCGCGGGCTGTAGGCAGAGTCGGCGATCTCTGTCCCCACGGCAGCCAGCCGGCGCATGACGCTGCGCTCGCGCACGATCTCCGCATAGCGTCGAATATTGGCGGCCGAGGGCGTGTTCTGCGCCAGGGCGGCCAGGTAGGACATGCCGCCCGCCTCCACCAACTCGCCGCTGCGCTCGAGGCTCTCGGCCACGGTGAGCACGTCGGCGGGCCGTGCCTGCTCGATGAGCCGCGAGACGTGGCGCCAGATGAGACGATGATCAGTGCGGTAGAAGTCCTCCTCGAACACCACGTCTGCGATGCGGTCCCACGCGCTGTTCTCCAGCAGCAACCCGCCGAGTACCGACTGCTCTCCCTCCAGGGAGTGGGGCGGCGTGCGAATGCCCTCGAGCTGAAGGTCGGTGTGCAAAGGCGTGACGGCCTGGGCCATGGGGGATCGAGGATCCTGATGCGGGATGGCGGATGATAGCCCCGCGCATTACGCGGGCACGATGGGCTGGCCCGCTTCGCAGGTTGGGTCGCTTCCATGACCTGGGCCCGCCCGGAACGCCCCCCGGGCCTCGCGAGTCGCCGACGCTGGCCACGATCGCGCGAGGCCTCAGACGTGGGAGATCAATTATTGTCAGCAGCTGTTCGTTTTTCCGCGCTGGCGCAACGGCGCCTGCCAGGCGTCCTGAGCTCAAGCGGCGTGCAGCCCCCTCGCCAGTGTGCGGGACGCGCCATGCAAGTCCCCGGTAACCTGCGCTAGCAGATCGGGGGGTTCCGCGCCCCGCCCAGCCTCCCGGTGAGCGCAATTTCCATGCTCGCAGCAGGTTCATTCGTTGTCATTGCTCCTTGTACCGCTCATCAAGGCGGGCCCAGCTCTCGTACGGCTTCGTTCCCGAGGGCCACTTCGCAAAACTCCCGGCAACGTGCGGGAGGGCCCTTTTCGACTTGTTCCGCCCCAAGGCGCGTGATAGCTTCAACATACCTTTGACGGATTCGCCAAAGGCCAATAACCATTTTATCTGGCAGGAGAAAAGACCATGACGGTAGTTCCGGTTTTTATGACTCCAAAACATGCGGCATGCGGCGTGCGCAAGCCGGCGCGTCTGGCCCCGGTGGCGCTGCTCGCGGCTGCTGGGCTGCTCGCTTCGGGCGGTGCGCTGGCGGCATCGCCCACCGTGTCGGCCGAGCCCCTCGTCAAGGGCCTCGAGCTGCCCTGGGACATGGCCTTCCTTCCGGACGGCACCATGTTCTACACCGAGAAGTGCAAGGGCCTGTCCGTGAGGCTTCCCTCCGGGCAGGTGAACAAGCTGGTGGGCATCAAGGGCACCAGCGGTTACTCCCTCGTTGGCGATGACCTGTTCTGCGATGGTCAGGCCGGCGTCATGGGCGTAGCTGTGGATCCGGAGTTCTCCTCGAACCGCTACGTGTACCTGTACTCGAGCTCCCAGGGTTCCAACCGCATCTACGGCGGCTTCAGCAACGTGGTGATGCGCCTAAAGGTGGACAGCTCGCTGTCCAGCGCGTCCGATCGCACGGACATCATTTCCGACATCGGCTACAAGCCCAAGGCCTCCAAGCACCCCTTCGGCGGCCCCGGCGCGCACAACGGCGGCCGCATCCGCTTCAACCCGGGCGATGGCTTCCTGTATGTGACTACGGGCGACAACCACAGCGGCGCACGTCCCCAGCATCCCACCGAACTGGGCGGCAAGGTGCTGCGCGTCGACCGCAATGGCAAGGCAGCGCCCGGCAACAAGCCGCCCGCCGGTTTCGATGCACGCGTGTTCACCTACGGACATCGCAACCCGCAGGGCATCTCCTTCCGTCCCGGCACCAACGAGCCTTTCACATCCGAGAACGGCCCGTGGCACAGTGACGAAGTCACCAAGCTCGAGAACGGTGGCAACGCCGGATGGGATCCGCGTCCCAACGTGGGCGTTCGCAAGGACTGCCCGGACGACTACTGCGGTTACTCGCCCAACCAGATGGGCGCCATGGATCCGAAGGAGCGTGCGGCCTTCATGCCCATGACGGACACCAAGACCTACCCGAACGCCCTGAGGCCGGCGTGGAACAACAACGGCCTGTCCCAGGGCATGTTTGGTTCCACATGGCTCACGGGGGCGCAGTGGAAGGACTGGAACGGCCGTCTGGCGGTGGGCTACGCGGGCATCGGTATCCACGGCCCGCCGGTGGGTAACCGCATCGACATCCTCGACGTCTCCAAGGATGGCAAGTCCGCCAAGCAGGAAGTGCTGCAGTGGCCCACCTTCGCGGGCCGCTTCCGCTCTCTCGTTCAAGGTCCGGACGGCAACCTCTACGTGGCTGACGATGGCAACAACGTCATCTGGCGTGTGACCCCCAACTAAGTTGCACCCTGAAACGCGCTGCCTTCGGGCAGCGCGTTTTTTGTTTCTGCTTCAAGCGCGCACGGTTCGCCCGATCACGAGGCGCAAAAAGGCTGCCCACCCGGTTGCGGGAGCGCAGGCGGCGGGTTATTCACTGTCCCATGCGGGGATGCGTGCGAGGGGCGCGGCCGGACGCCGCAAGGCGCGGCAACGGTTCCGCTCAA
>DAIPHN010000204.1:3370-5809 GCA_036771335.1 Burkholderiales bacterium | reverse complement strand
TGGTGCGGCTTGCCTTGCGGCGGCCGTACACCGTGGCTGTGCTGTCGTTGCTCACGCTGCTGCTGGGCGCGCTGGCGGCCACGCGCATGATCGTGGACTTCTTCCCCAAGATCGACATCCCGGTGGTGTTCGTGGGCTGGAACTACCCCGGCCTGTCCGCCGAGGAGATGGAGCGCCGCGTGGTGATCGTCTCCGAGCGCGCCTACTCCACCACCGTGTCGGGCATCGAGCGCATCGAATCGAGCTGCATCCCCGGCACCGGCCTGGTGAAGGTGTTCTTCCACCCGGGCATGGACATCGGCGCGGCCATCGCGCAGATCAACGCCATCAACGGCACGGTGCTGCGCATCCTGCCGCCCGGCATCTCGCCGCCGGTGATCATCCAGTACAACCCGGCCACCGTGCCCATCGTGAACATGACCTTCTCCAGCAAGACGCTGCCGGAAGGGAAGATGTTCGACCACGCCTTCAACTTTGTGCGCGTGAAGCTGTTCACCATTCCCGGCCTGCAGGTGCCCGCGCCCTTCGGCGGGCGGCTGCGGCAGATCTCGGTGGACCTCAACCCCACCCTCATGACCGCCAAGGGCGTCTCGCCTAACGACGTGGTCAACGCCATCCAGGCCTCGAACCTGCTCATCCCCTCGGGCACGGCGCGCATCGGCACCATCGACTACAACGTGCTGATGAACTCCAGCCCGGCCACGGTGGACGACTTCAACCGCATGCCGCTGCGGGTGGCCGGCGCCGTGCCCGTGGCCCTGGGCGATGTGGCGCGCGTGGAGGACGGCTTCGCGGTGCAGAACAACATCGTGCACGTGGACGGCCGGCGCGCCACCTGGCTCACCATCCTCAAGCACGCCGACGCCTCCAGCCTGGAGGTGGTGAACGGCGTGCGCGGGCTGCTGGACAACGTGCGCGACGGTGCCAAGGCCGCCGGGCTCGACGACCTGGACATCACGCTGGACGTGGACCAGTCGCGCTTCGTGCGCGCCGCCATCGCCAACGTGGCCTCGGAGGCGCTCATCGCCACGGCGCTGGTGTCGCTCATGATCCTGCTGTTCCTGGGCAGCTGGCGCAACACCATCGTGGTGATCACCTCCATCCCCTGCGCCATGGCGGCGGGGGTAATCTGCCTGTACCTCACCGGCCACAGCATCAACCTCATGACCCTGGGCGGTCTGGCGCTGGCCACGGGCATCCTGGTGGACGACGCCACCGTGGCGGTGGAGAACATTCACCGCCACCGGCACCTGGGCCAGCCGCTCACCGTGGCCATCATCGAGGGCTCGCGCGAGGTGGCGCTGCCGCGCACCATGGCTACCCTGGCCATCTGCATCGTGTTCTTCCCGGTGTCGTTCCTCTACGGCGCCTCGCGCTACCTGTTCACGCCCCTGGCGCTGGCGGTGGTGTTTTCCCTGCTGGCCTCCTACGTGCTGTCCTTCACCCTCGTGCCCATGCTCTCGCGGGTGCTGCTGGCATCGGAGCCGGTGCACGCCCAGGGCGGCGGGCGCGGCGTGGGCGCGCGCTTCAACCGCGGCCGCGACCGCCTGATCGACGGCATGACCGATTTCTATGGCCGGGTGCTGTCCATGGTGATGCGCCACCGGGGATTCATGATGCTGGTGGTGCTGGCCTTCGGCGGCCTCAGCCTGACGCTGGTGAAGGTGGTGGGCACGGATTTCTTCCCTACCCCCGATGTGGGCGTGATGAAGCTGCACTTCCGCGCCCCCGTTGGCACCCGCGTGGAGGAGACCGAGAAGCTGGTGCTGCAGCTGGAGCAGGACCTGCGCGGCATGATTCCCGAGGCGGAGCTGGAGCGCATCAACGACATGGTGGGGGTGCCGCTGTTCTTCAACCTGGCCCTGGTGCCCACCGACAACGTGAGCGGCATGGATGCCGAGGTCACCATCATCCTCAGGAAGCCGCACCGGCCCGTGGGCGAGCTCATGCGCGAGATCCGCGCGAAAATACCGCCCAGGTATCCCGGGTCGGAGTTCTATTTCCAGAATGCCGACATCGTCAGCCAGGTGCTCAACTTCGGCCTGCCGGCGCCCATCGACGTGCAGGTGCAGGACTCCAACTTCGAGCGCGGCCAGGTGTACGCGGCGCGCGTCAAGCGCGCCATCGAGGCCACGGTGGGCGCCGTGGACGTGCGCCAGGTGCAGGTGCTCAACTACCCGGCCCTCAAGGTGGAGGTGGACCGCATGCGCGCCGCGCGCATGGGCCTTACCCAGCGCGACGTGGCCACCAGCGCGCTGGTGTCGCTGTCCTCCTCGGCCATCATTTCGCCCTCCTACTTCCTCAACCCCAATGGCGTGAACTACACCGTGTCGGTGCAGACGCCCCCCGAACGCCTGGCCAGCGTGGAGCAGCTCATGGCCACGCCCGTCCCGCCGGTGGCCGGGAGCATGCTGCCGCCCGCCGCCGCGCGCACCCCCA
>DAIPHN010000204.1:0-3360 GCA_036771335.1 Burkholderiales bacterium | reverse complement strand
CCAGCCCCGCGGCGCGCCCGTCATCTCCCTGGGCAACCTCGCCACCATCCGCCCCGAGGCGAGCTTTCAGTCCGTCTCCCACTACACCGTGCAGCGCGTGATCGATATCGCCGCCAACGTGGATGGCCGCGACCTGGGCAGCACGGTGCGCGACATCGCCGCGCGCATCAAAGAGATCACCGCCGAGAAGGATTTCCCCAAGACCGCCAACATCCTCATCCGCGGCCAGTACGAGGTGATGCAGTCCTCCTTCACCAGCCTGCTGCTGGGCCTGGCGCTTGCCATCGTGCTGGTGTATGCGCTGCTGGTGATCCTGTTCCAGTCGTGGAGCGACCCCTTCATCATCATGATGGCGGTGCCCGGGGCGCTCATCGGCATCCTGTGGATGCTGGCCCTCACGGGCACGAGCGTGAACGTGATCTCGCTCATGGGCGCCATCATGGCCGTGGGCATCGGTGTGTCCAACTCCATCCTGGTGGTGAGCTTCGCCAACGACCTGCGCGCCGCCAACCCCTCGATGCACGTCATCGACGCCGCCGTGGAGGCCGCCCGCACGCGCCTGCGTCCGGTGCTCATGACGGCGCTGGCCATGATCATCGGCATGATCCCCATGGCCATGGGCCTGGGCGAGGGCGGCGAGCAGAACGCACCGCTGGGGCGCGCTGTGATCGGCGGCCTGGTGCTGGCCACGGTCTCCACCCTGTTCGTCGTGCCGGTGGTGTATTCGCTGCTGCGCCGCCGGATGCCCACGCTGCACTTGCTCGACGCGCGCTTCGAGCGCGAGGCGCGCGGCGACGCCGTCTAGGAACCGCCCATGAATGCCGATCACCAGCCCACCGCCCGCTCCTTCGCGCTCTTCTACCTGATCGGCATCGCGCTGGTGGTCGTGTCGGCCTGGGCGGCGTGGAGCTTCTGGACGGCGCGCGAGACCCGCGAGGCCGCCGAGGCGAAGCTGCGCGCCGGCCAGCAGTCGGCCGGCCCGAGCGTGGTGGTGGCCAGGTCGCAGCGCGGATCCAACGTGCGCCGGCTGGTGCTGGTGGGCGAGGCGCTGCCGGTGAAGAGCGTGACGCTCTACAGCAAGGTGAGCGGCTACCTGTCGCGCATCACCGTGGACGTGGGCGATCGCGTCAAGGCGGGGCAGGTGATCGCCGAAGTGCAGTCGCCGGAGCTCGATGCCCAGATCGCCACCATCATGGCGGGGCTGGAGAACAAGCGCCAGATCGCCCGGCGCACCGAAGAGCTGGCGGCCCAGGGCTTCTTTTCCCAGCAGGCGCTGGACAATGCGCGCACCGAGGTGCGGGTGGCCGAAGCGCAGATTGCCGAATTGCGCACCCTGGGGGGCTACCGCGTGCTGCGCGCGCCCTTCGCGGGCGTGGTGACGGCACGCCACGCCGACCCTGGCGCCCTGGTCACCAATGCCGCCTCCAACCAGACCGCGGCGCTCCCGGTGGTGAGCATTTCAGATACCGCGCGCCTCAAGGTCACCGTTTACGCCGAGCAGGCCGAGGCCACGGCCATGCACGCCGGGTTGCAGGCGGAGGTAACTGACGCCGCCGTGGCTGAACGCAAGCGCCTGGGCGCCGTGGCGCGGGTGTCGGGTGAGCTGGACGGCCGCACCCGGACGCTGCGCACGGAGGTGGAATTCGATAACGCCGATGGCAGCTTCGTGGCGGGCAGCTTCGTGAATGTGGCGCTGCTGCTCCCGGCCACCAGTTACGTGGAGGTGCCCGCGGGCGCGCTGGTGACCCGTGACAAGAAACCCATGGTGGGCACCGTGGACGCGGAGCAAAAGGTGCATTTCCTGCCGGTGCAGGTGGCCGGTACCGACGGCAAGGTGGTGCGCATCGCCAGCGGCCTGGAGGAAAACGTGGCCGTGGCGCTGAATCCGCCGCCGGGGCTGGCCGAGGGCAGCCACGTGGTGGTGCAGACGCCGCCAGGGGCACCCAAGCCCGCGCCGGCACCCGTTGCCACGCCCGCACCGGCCGGTGCCGACAGCCCGAAGGCGGCGAAGCCATGAGCGCCATCCGGGGCGTTCACGACCTCGGCGGTCGGCCCGCCGGCGCGGTGGAAGCCACCGAGCACGACTTCGCCCTGTGGGAGAAGCGCGTGGACGCGCTCATGGTGCTGCTGTCGGGCCGCGAGTGCGCCTGCCTGAGCGTGGACGAGCTGCGCCGCAACATCGAATCCCTGGGCCCGGAGGCCTACGAGCGCATGAGCTACTACGAACGCTGGATGTTCGCCATTACCCAGACGCTCATCCAGCGCGGCGTGATCGGCATCGACGAACTGGGCCGCAAGATGGCCGAGGTGGAGGCGCGCGGTGCGCCGGTGTGACGCCAGGGGCGCGGCCAGGGGCTTGCCGTGAGCCTCTCCGCCGGCGCGGTGCGCTTCAGGCCCGGTGACCGGGTACGGGTGCGCGCCGCCTGGCCGCCCGGCCACGTGCGCACACCCTGGTACATCCGCGGCCACGAGGGTGTGGTGGAGCGCTTGTGCGGCCTGTACGGCAATCCCGAGCAGCTCGCCTACGGCCTGTCGGGCGAACCGCGCCAGCCGCTGTACCGGGTGCGCTTCGCCCAGCATGCGGTATGGCCCGGCTACCAGGGCCTGCCATCGGACACCCTGGACATCGAGATCTACCAGCACTGGCTGGAGCCAGCCAGCCGTGCGGACGGCTGACCCCATGACCCACGATCACGATCAAGACCACGACCACGATCAAGACCACGACCATGGGGACGGCGACGGCGCCCACGCAGCCCACGCGCCGCGCCAGGACCACGACGACACCCTCACCTACTACCGGGTGATGGAGATCGCCGTGCGCGAGCTGCTGGTGGAAAAGGGCATCCTCACCGGCGACCGCATCCGCCGCCAGGTGGAGGACATGGATGGGCGCACCCCGGCCCGCGGCGCGGCAGTGGTGGCGCGCGCCTGGACCGACGCGGGCTTCCGGCAGCGGCTGCTGGCCGACGGCAACGCCGCCCTCGAGGAACTGGGCCTGGACCGCGGCCCCTATCGGCTGGTGGTGCTGGAGAACACACCCGGCGAGCACAACGTGGTGGTGTGCACGCTGTGTTCCTGCTATCCGCGCTGGCTGCTGGGCCTGCCGCCGGACTGGTACAAGAGCAGGGCCTACCGTTCCCGGGTGGTGAGCGAGCCGCGCGCGGTGCTGCGGGAGTTCGGCCTCTCGCTGCCCGAGGCCGTCACCGTGCGGGTGCACGACTCCACCGCCGACATGCGTTATCTGGTGGTGCCCAGGCGGCCGCCGGGCACCGAGGGGTGGAGCGAGCCGCAACAGGCTGCCCTGGTGCAGCGCGGCGCCAAGATCGGCGTGGACGAGGCCCGCGCGGCCGCCTGACG
>DAIPHN010000203.1:0-5813 GCA_036771335.1 Burkholderiales bacterium | reverse complement strand
TGCCGGGCGCGCGACACGGTGAGCTGGCCCTCGGGCGCATCCTTGGTGAGGGTGGTGCCCGCCCCCAGGGTGGCGCCGCGGCCCACGCGCACCGGCGCCACGAGCTGCGTGTCCGAGCCGATGAACGCGTCGTCCTCGATCACGGTGCGATGCTTGTGGGCGCCGTCGTAGTTGCAGGTGATGGTGCCGGCGCCCACGTTCACATTGCGGCCGATGTGCGCGTCGCCCAGGTAGGCGAGGTGGTTGGCCTTGGAGCCCTCGCCCAGGGTGGCGGCCTTTATCTCCACGAAATTGCCCACGTGCGCCTCTCGTGCCAGCACCGCGCCGGGACGCAGCCGCGCATAGGGGCCCACGCGGGCCGCCGGGCCCACCTGAGCGCCCTCGAGATGGGAGAAGGCGGCCACGATCGCCCCGGCATCGATGTTCGTGTCGCGGATCACGCAGTAGGGGCCGATGCGCGCGCCCTCGCCAATCCGAACGCAGCCCTCGAACACGCACCCCACGTCGATGCGCACGTCGGGCGCGCAGTGCAGCGTGCCGCGCACGTCCAGGCGTTGCGGATCGGCGAGGCTCGCGCCCGAGGCCATCAGGCGCAGCGCGGTTTCGCGCTGCACGGTGCGCTCCAGCGCGGCCAGTTGCTCGCGGCTGTTCACGCCCATCACCTCCCACGCGTGCGCGGGCCGGCTGGTGTGCACTGCCACGCCCTCGGCCACGGCGAGCGCGATCACGTCGGTGAGGTAGTACTCGCCCTGGGAATTGTCGGGTGTGAGGTGTTCCAGCCAGCCCGCCAGGCGTTGCGCTGGCGCGGCGAGGATGCCGGTGTTGACTTCACGCAGGGCGGCCACCGCGGCATCGGCATCGCGCTGCTCCACGATGCGCAGCACGCGGCCCGCGGGGTCGCGCACCACGCGGCCGTAGCCGGTGGGGTCGTCCAGTTCCGCGGTGAGCATGCTCAGCCCTGCGCCCGCGCCCGCCACCACGCCGCGCAGCGTCTCGGGGCGGGTCAGAGGCACATCGCCGTAGAGCACCAATGTGACGCCCCGGGGCTCCAGGGCGGGCAGCGCCAGGCGAAGGGCGTGGCCGGTGCCGAGCTGGGGTTCCTGCAGCACAAAGCACGCATTCTGGCGGGCGAACGCGCCCGGCACCGCCTCGCCGCCGTGGCCGTACACCACCACCGTGCGGCTGGCGCCCAGCGCGTCCGCGGCCGCCAGCACGTGCCCCAGCAGCGGCTGGCCGGCCAGTTCGTGCAGCACCTTGGGCAAGGCGCTGTTCATGCGCGTGCCCTTGCCGGCGGCAAGGATGACGACCTGGAGAGGAGGATTCATGACCGGGGAGTGCAACTACGACGGATTATGGCATGCGAGGCCCGCGCGGCACCGCGTTTGCCTGGGTCAGCGCCCATTCGGCCAGCGCGTCCTGGGCAGGCGCCGCGCTGGCCGCGTTGGCGTGGTTGATCAGGCTTACCACCACCAGCGTTCTGCCGCCCTCGCCGTGCACGTAACCTGCCAGGGCGCGCACCTGGTCGAGCAGCCCCGTCTTGAGGTGGGCCCGGCCGGCGGCTGGCGAGCCGGCGAAGCGCCGCCGCAGCGTGCCGTCTACCCCGGCCAGGGGCAGCGAGGCGGCAAGCTCCGGGCCCAGCGGGCTGTTCCAAAGGGCTGCCAGCAGCCGGCCCAGGCCGCGCGCCGACAGGCGCTCCTGGCGCGACAACCCTGCGCCGTTTTCCAGCACCATCTCGGGCATGGCCAGGCCGCGCGATGCAAGCCACGCCTCCACCGCGGCGCGCGAGAGCTCAGGCGTGGCCGCGCTGCCGTTGCGCGCCGACAGGGCCAGATAGAGCTGGCGCGCCATGACGTTATTGCTGTTCTTGTTGGTGTCGCGCACCACCTCCAGTACCGTGGATGACTCGAAAACAGCGAAGGGTCGTGAGCCAGGTGGCGTGGCCCCCAGGCGGGCGCGGCCGGAGAAGCTGCCGCCCATGCCGCGCCACAGGTGATCGAACAGCGCGCGGGCGTAGTCCAGCGGCGGGAGCAGACTGAAGTGCCGGACCCGTTCGCCACAGGACAACGGAAAGTTGCCCCGAAAGCGCAGGGTCATGGTGACAATGTCGGCCTCGGCCTTCTCAGGCCAGCCATCGCACGGTCCGTCCGCGAGCACCAGATCGTTGGCGATGCCCAGTTCGGCCAACGGCGGCTCGGCCAGGATGCGCACCGCGCGCGCGACCGCGTCGGGAATGAAGGTGAGCCGAACGGCGCGAAAATTGAGCAGCAGCGCGTCGGGGCCCTGGTTGTACGGACGGGTAAGTTCGCCGTCGAAGGCGCCCGGGTCGATGTCGGCCACGGCGAAGGCGTTGCGATCCAGCACCAGGGCGCCGGCTATGTCGCGCAGCCCGCGGGAGCGCAGGTCGCGCAACAGCAGCCAGAGGTTTTCCAGCGTGAGCCGCGGGTCGCCGCCGCCGCGCAGCAGCAGGTCGCCATCCAGGCGCCCGTTGCTCAGGCGTCCCAGCAGATGGGCCTCGGTGCGCCAGGTGGCCCCGGGGCCCAGCAGCTCCAGCGCGGCGGCGGTGGTGACAATCTTCATGGTGGAGGCGGGATTCATCGGCACCGCTGCGTTGTGCTCCAGAAGCACGCGCCCAGAGGCATCCGCCACGTACAGCCCGACCGCCGACAGCGGCACGCCGGCCGCCTTCAGCGCGGCCGCCACGGCGGGCGGAACAGCAGCTGCCGGCAGGCTCGCCAGGGCGAGCAGCGCTGCCGCCGCGGTCCGGCCGAGGCGCGCCCGCCAAACGCTCACAGCGTCACCGTCTCGCCCGCCGCGGGCACCTGCACCGAGGGCCACGCCAGCTGCTTGATGATCTCTTCACGAAACAGCCCGGTGGTGGCGTATTCGCCGTGCACGAGGAAAGTTTGCGCGGGCGGCCGCGGAAAGGCGCGCAGCCATCGCAGCAGCCCGTCCTGGTCGGCATGGGCCGACAGTCCCCCGATGGTGTGGATGCGCGCCCTGACCGGCACTTCGTCGCCGAACAGCCGCACCGCGGTGGCACCGTCCACCAGCCTCCGTCCCAGCGTGCCGGCGGCCTGGAAGCCCGCGACCACCACCGCGCACTGCTCCCGCGGCAGGTTCTGGCGCAGGTGGTACTTGATGCGGCCGGCCTCGCACATGCCGCTGGCGGAAATGATCACTGCGCCTGAGGTGATGCGGTTGAGGGCGATGGACTCCTCCACTTCCTGGGTGAAGTGAATGCCCGGCCGGCCCGTCTGGCGCAGCCAGCGAAACACATCGCCGCTGTCGCTGTCGAGCACGCGGTGGTGCTTGAGCATCACCTTGGTGGCCGAAAGCGCCATGGGTGAGTCCACGTAGATTTCCATGTCCGGAACCCGGCCTTCGCGGTGCAACTGCGCCAGCAGGTAGAGCAGGTCCTGGGTGCGGCCCACGGCGAAGGCCGGGATCACCACATTGCCCTGGCGCACGGCCAGGGTTTCGGTGAGCGCGGCGGCCAGCTCGTCGAGGGTCTCCCCCATGGGCTTGTGGCGCCGGTTGCCGTAGGTGGACTCCACAATCACCGCGTCGGCGGCCCCCGGCAGGGCGTAGTCACGCATCAGCGGATGACCGGGCTGACCGAGGTCGCCGGAGAACACCACCCGGCGGGTGCCGCCGCCTTCCTCCACGGTGATCTCGATGAAGGACGAGCCGAGGATGTGGCCCGCGTCGCGGAAGCGGCAGCGCACCTTTTCGTGGGGGCGCAGTTCGGCGTCGTAGTCCACGGCGTGCAGCCGCTTGAGCGACTCCACGGCCTGGGTGACGGTGTACAGGGGGGCCGTGTTGCCGTCGGGCTCGCGGCTGCGCCGGGCGCGGTGCCGGTGGCGCACCTCCCACTCAGCTTCCTTTTCCTGGATGTGGGCGCTGTCCAGGAGCAGCACTTCGAGCAGATCGCGGGTGGGCGCCGTGCAGTAGACCGGTCCGCGGTAGTGCAGCATGGACAGGCGCGGCAGCAGCCCCGAGTGATCGATGTGGGCGTGGGTGAGCAGCACGAAGTCGAGGTCCCGCACATCGAAGTCCAGCGCCCCGCGGGTCTTGCGCTCGGCGTCACGCCCTCCCTGGAACATGCCGCAGTCCACCAGGAAGCGGCACGAGGACGTCTGTACCAGGAAACAGGAACCGGTTACTTCCTGCGCCGCACCGAGAAAAGTGATCTGCATGGCTCTGGCCTTTTAGCACTCGGGGGTTGCGGCTGCGACACAGACGCGCCGCGGCTCGCTATGCTGGTGTGCGTGATCAACGCCGGGGCGAGGCCGAAAGGCACCGCCACGGCGCGTGGCACACCTGGCGGACGATTATCCGTGGCCGGGGCGGGCGGCCTCAAGTTCCGGGCCGCGGGCGTCGATCTTGCTGGGTAGCAGCCGGGACGGCAATGCCTTCCCGGATCACCCCATGGCCTCCCGAGGGGCAGGTGCCCTCGCGGCGGCCCGGCATTTCCTTCGCGGAGGAAAAGCATGGAATTGCTCGAACGCATCGAGTCGCAGATGTCGGTTACGAGGCTGCCGCTGGTGGCCATTACGCTCGCGGCGGTTCCGTGTCCGGACACGCCAGTCATCATGACGCTCCACTGGCACGGTTTCGTGCGCGAGCGGCTCATCGAGGTGCCCGAGGCCGAGACGGTGCGCTACACGCCCGTGCCCAGCTCGGCCTTGCAGGTGAACGAACGCTGGGCCGACATCCAGGACCTTGACCGCGCCGCGCTGGAGGCGGGCTGGGAGCTGGGTGCCTGGGACGTGGCGAGGGCCGAGCGCCCCTCCTGCGTGCGCCCCGGCGCCGAATCGCGCGAAGCCGTGGACTGCCTCAAAGCCTTCGGGCAGTTCCCCTGGGGCTTGGAGGGCAGCCAGGTGGTGGTGGCCGAGGCGCCCGATGCTGACGAGCTGCTGGCCGTGGCCGCCCGCCGCGGCTATCTCGTGTGGCAGTTCCGGCCCGTGCATGGCGGTATCTGGGGCGAGGTGGCCGATGATGTGACGCTGCGCGCCGACGGCACCCGCGAGCCGCCCTGCCCCGTGGAGCCGGTTCCCGCGCGGGTGGACCGGCCGCGTCGCACCGTGTATCGCTTCGGGCAGGGGTCCGCCGGGCAACTCGCCCAATAAGAAGGCCCCCAGACGCCGGCGCGCCTGCGCTGGCCATCCCCATGAGCATTGCCCCGCTGCCCCGGCAGGCCGGCTCGGCCGGGTTGCTTACCGGAGGCTTTCGGCCCTATTATTAGCAGCCTAGGATTGAGAGTGCTAGCAGGACTGTTGACTCGACCTGCAGACTCCGGAACACCCCGAGAATTCATCCCAACTCACTTAACCGCAAGGAGAAATGCCTTGAAGATTCGCCCCCTGCACGACCGTGTCATCGTCAAGCGGCTCGAGGAAGAGCGCAAGACCGCGTCCGGCATTGTGATCCCCGATACCGCTGCCGAAAAACCTGACCAGGGCGAGATCGTCGCCGTGGGTACCGGGAAGATTCTCGAAGACGGCAAGGTGCGAGCCCTGGAAGTGAAGAAGGGCGACCGCGTGCTGTTCGGCAAGTACTCCGGCCAGAGCGTCAAGGTGGAAGGCGAAGAACTCCTCGTCATGCGCGAGGAAGACATCATGGGCGTGATCGAGGCCTGAACCTCGTCGCCTGCAAGATACTTAGGAGAGACTCGAAATGGCAGCAAAGGAAGTCAAGTTTCATGATTCCGCCCGCCACCGCATCGTGGCCGGCGTCAACGTCCTGGCCGATGCCGTCAAGGTGACCCTCGGCCCCAAGGGACGCAACGTGGTGCTGGAGCGCTCCTTCGGCGC
>DAIPHN010000202.1:0-5842 GCA_036771335.1 Burkholderiales bacterium | reverse complement strand
GCGGTGCAGCGCAGACGACTACCTTTCGGCCCCCTTCCCTTGGTGCCACCCCCCTCCGCTGGCATGTCCACTCCGAAATTCCAGTCCCCACGCTCCAGGTGCATGGCCTCGCGACTCCGCCGCACGGTAAGCCCCATGGCCTGCAACGAACTTTGCGCCCGGGCCGGGCGGCAGCCGTGAGTCCATGGTCCGCGAGCCCCGGCGCACCACGGCGCCGGCGGTGGTGGGCCGCCGCGCTGCTGCTGGCGGCGCTGGCCGGGGCGGGCGTGGTGTGGAAGAAGCGCCAGGCGCCCGCGCCAGCCGCTTCGCCCGCGGCGGCGCGGGTCATGGAAGTGGCGCCCGCCGACCTGGAGACGGTACGCCGCGAGGCCTTCGGCCGCGCGGTGCCCCTGTCGGGGAGCCTGCGGCCAGCGGAGTGGACGCTGGTGAAGTCCAAGGTGGCCGGCGAGCTGAGCGCGCTCACCGTGCGCGAGGGCGAGCGCGTGGCGCGCGGCGCGGTGCTGGCGCGCTTCGACGACCGGGATTTGCAGGCCCGGGTGGCCGAGCGCAACGCGGTCATGGAAGGGGCTCGCGCCCAGCTGGCCCTGGCGCGCAAGAACCAGGCCTCCAGCGCCGAGCTGCTGGCCACGGGATTCATCTCGCGCAACGCCTATGACACGGTGGAGAGCAACCTTGCCGTGGCCGAGGCCAACCTGCGGGCCGCCGAGGCGCAACTCGAGGTGGCGCGCAAGGCCCTGGCCGACGCCGTGTTGCGGGCGCCCATGGCCGGCATCGTGGCCGAGCGCTACGCCCGCCCCGGCGAGAAGCTGCCGGTGGACGCGCGCATCCTGTGGCTGGTGGACCTGTCGCGCCTGGAACTGGAGGCCGAGGTGCCGGCGCCCGACATCGCCGCGCTGTCGCCCGGCCAAGCAGTGGAGTTCACCGTGGAGGGTTTCGAGGGCCGCGCTTTCCGGGGAACCGTGGCACGCATCAACCCGTCGGCCGACGAGCGCTCCCGCGCCCTCAAGGTGTACGTGCTGCTGCCTAACCCGGACCAGGCCCTGAAGGGCGGCATGTTCGCCAAGGGCATCCTGCGGCTGTCGGCAGGGCGCGAGGCGCTGGTGGTGCCGCTGTCGGCGCTGCGCGAGGAAAACGGCGAGCCCGTGGCCTGGGTGCTGGAGGGTGAATCGGTGGTGCGGAGGGCAGTGAAGCTGGGCGCGCGCGATGCCGGCCGGGGCGTGGTGGAAGTGCTCGAGGGCCTCAAGCCCGGCGAGCGCGTGCTGCGGGCCTCCATCACCAACGTGGCGCCCGGCACCCGGGTGCGGCTGGTAGGCGCGGCGGGCTGACGGGCTAGGGACGAGGGGCGCGCCGTCATGTGGTTCACTCGTGTGAGCATCTCCAACCCGGTGTTCGCCACCATGCTCATGGCGGGCTTGCTGGTGCTGGGGTTGTTCTCCTACAAGCGCCTGTCGGTGGAGCAGTTCCCCAACGTGGATTTTCCCGTGGTGGTGGTCACCACCGCCTATCCCGGCGCCTCACCGGAGGTGGTGGAGACGGACCTCACCCGGCCCCTCGAAGAGGCGGTCAACACCATCAGCGGCCTGAAGACCCTCACCTCGCGCTCCTACGAGGGCCAGTCCATCGTCATCGCCGAGTTCGACCTGTTGACCGACCCCACGGTGGCGGCCCAGAACGTGCGCGAGAAGGTGGCGGGGGTGAAGGCGCGCTTCCGGCGCGAAGTGGATGAGCCGGTGATCTCGCGCTTCAACCCCGACGAGCAGCCGGTGGTGGCGGTGGCGGTGCGCTCGTCCAAGCGCGGCCTGCGCGAGCTCACCACGCTGGCCGACCAGGTGGTGGTGAAACGCCTGGAGTCGGCTCGCGGGGTGGGGCGGGTCACCCTGGTGGGCGGCGTGCGCCGCGAGGTGCAGGTGCAGCTGAAACCCGCCGAACTGGAAGCCCTGGGCGTGGGCGTGGACCAGGTGATCCAGGCCATCGGCCGCGAGAACCAGGAGCTGCCCGCCGGCGCCCTCACCAGCCGCGAATCGGAGCGGCTGGTCAAGGTGCAGGGGCGCATCGCCTCGGTGCAGCAGTTCCGCGACATCATCGTGGCGCGCCGCGGCTCGGCGCCGGTGCACCTGTGGCAGGTGGCCAACGTGGTGGACGGCCAGCAGGAAGAAGAGAGCGCGGCGCTGGTGAACGGCGTGCGCGGCATCGCCATCGACGTGGTGAAGGCCCAGGACGCCAACACCATCGCCGTGGTGGACGGCGTGCGCAAGGCGGTGGGCGAGCTCAAGGCGGTGCTGCCGCCCGACGTGGAGCTCGACGTGGTGCGCGACACCTCCCTGGGCATCCGCAACTCGGTGGCCAACGTGCAGCGCACCATCGTGGAGGGCGCGCTGCTCACCATCCTGATCGTGTGGCTGTTCCTGCGCTCCTGGCGCAGCACCGTGATCACCGGGCTCACCCTGCCCATCGCCCTGATCGGCACCTTCACCGTGCTCTACGCCATGGGCTTCACCCTGAACGTGATGACGCTCATGGCCATGTCGCTGTCGGTGGGGCTGCTCATCGATGACGCCATCGTGGTGCGCGAGAACATCGTGCGCCACGCCAACATGGGAAAGGATCACCGCACCGCGGCGCTGGAGGGCACCCAGGAGATCGGCCTGGCGGTGATGGCCACCACCTTCACCATCTGCGCGGTGTTCGTGCCGGTGGCCTTCATGGGCGGCATCATCGGGCGCTTCTTCTACTCCTTCGGCCTGACGGTGGTGTCGGCGGTGCTGCTGTCCATGCTGGTGAGCTTCACCCTCGATCCCATGCTCTCCAGCGTGTGGCACGACCCGGAGGCCGGCGGCGTGCGGGGCCGCGGCCCGGTGGCGCGGTTGCTGCGCCTGGCCGAGGCGGCCTTCGAGGCGGTGAGCGGCTTCTACCAGCGGCTGGTGGCCTGGTCGCTGCGGCGGCGCAAGACGGTGCTGGCGCTGGCGGCGGCGAGCTTCTTCGGCAGTTTCCTGCTGGTGCCCCTGATCGGCTCGGAATTCGTGCCCGAGTCCGACCTCAACGAGCTGCTGGTGTACGGCAACACGCCGGCCGGCGCGTCGCTGGAGTTCACCCAGGCCAAGGTGCGGCAGATGGACGCGGCGCTGCGCGAGTTCCCCGAGGTGGCCTACACCTACGCCACCGTCAACACCGGCGTGGTGCAGGGGAAGAACTACGCCACTGTATTCGTGCGCCTGAAGGACCGGCGCGAACGCAGCCGGTCGCAGAAGCAGCTCGCCGCGCCGATCCGCGAGCGTCTGTCGCGGTTGGCGGGGCTGGAGATCACCTACGTGGGCGCCTATTCCTCCGTGTCCAGCGGCAAGCCGCTGCAGGTGAGCGTGCAGGGCGCCGACATCGCCGTGCTGGCGGAGCTCTCGGCGCAGGTGCTGCAACTGCTGCACGGCATGCCGGGACCGGTGGACCTGGACTCGTCCCTGAAGGCCGCCAAGCCCACGGTGGAGGTGCGCTTGAACCGCGAGGTGGCGAGCGACCTGGGCGTGGGCATCGCCCAGGTGGGCGCGGCGCTGCGTCCGCTGCTGGCAGGCGAGGCGGTGAGCGCCTGGAAGGCCCCGGACGGCGAAAACTACGACGTGCGCGTGCGCCTGCCCTTGGACGAGCGGCGCAACACCGCCGACCTGGAGCGCCTGTCGCTGGTGAGCCAGCACGCCGCCGCCGACGGCGGGCCGCGCATGGTGGCGCTGCGCCAGGTGGCCGAGTTCGTGCCCACCCTGGGCGCCACCCAGATCAACCGCCGCGACCTGCGCCGCGAGGTGCTGGTGACGGCCAACGTGGCGGGCCGCCCCGCGGGCGACGTGGGGCGCGAGCTTAAGGGCAGGCTGGCGGCCATCGAGCTGCCGCCGGGCTACCGCATGGTGGTGGGCGGCTCCACCAAGGACATCCAGGAAACCCTGGGGTACGCTACCGCGGCGCTGGGCCTGGCGGTGGTGTTCATCTACCTGATCCTGGCTTCCCAGTTCCGCAGCTTCCTGCAGCCGCTGGCCATCATGGTGTCGCTGCCGCTGTCGCTGGTGGGGGTGCTGCTGGCGCTGCTGGCGTGGCGCTCCACCCTCAACATCTTCTCCATCATCGGCTTCATCATGCTCATGGGTCTGGTGACCAAGAACGCCATCCTCCTGGTTGACTTCGTCAACCAGGCCCGCAGCCGCGGCATGGCGCGCGCCGAGGCCATCGTGGAGGCGGCCCGGGTGCGCCTGCGCCCGATCCTCATGACCACCGCCGCCATGGTGTTCGGCATGCTGCCCCTGGCCCTGGGCCTGGGCGAGGGCTCCGAGGCGCGCGCGCCCATGGCCCACGCCGTGATCGGCGGGGTGATCGCTTCGACCCTGCTCACCCTGCTGATCGTGCCCGTGGTTTTCACGTATCTTGATGACCTGGGGGCGCGGCTGCACCGGCTCGCCGGCGCGCCCGCCGCCTCCATGGATGCCCACGAGGAGTCCGTATGAAGCCCCAATTCCACTGCATGGTGCGCCTGTGTTCCCGTGCCGTGCTGCTCGCCGCGGCGCTGCTCGCCCAGGGCGCCTGTTCCAAGGGCGAGCCGCCGCCCGCCCAGCCCCGCCTGGTCACGGTGGTGGCGGCGGGCGTGGACGAAACGGAGGGCGTGGCGAGCTATACCGGCGAGGTGCGCGCCCGCTACGAGACCCCGCTCGGTTTCCGCGTGCCCGGCAAGGTGGGCGCCCGCCTGGTGGAGGTGGGTCAGCAGGTGAAGGCCGGTCAGCCGCTGGCGCGCCTGGACCCGGCCGACCAGCGCCTCGCCGAGGAGAATGCCCGGCAGCAGCTGGTGGCCGCCGAGGCCAGCTTCGCCCAGCTCGACACGGAGATCGTCCGCTTCAGGGAGCTCTTCCAGCAGGGCTTCAGCAGCGCGGCAGAGTTCGACCGGCGCACCGCTTCGGTTCGCGTGGCCGCCGCGCAGCTCGAGCAGGCCCGCGCCCAGGTGAGCCTGGCGCGCAACCAAGCGGCCTACACCACCCTGGCCGCCGATCACGATGGCGTGGTGACCTACGTGGCCGCGGAAGCGGGGCAGGTTGTGGCGGCGGGGCAGGTGGTGTTCAAGGTGGCGCGCCCCGGCGAGAAGGAGGTGTGGATCCCCGTGCCCGAGAACCGGCTCGGCGAACTGGGCAAGGTCCAGGACGTGAGGGTGGACCTGTGGGCCATTCCGGGCACCCGCTTCGGCGGCCGGGTGCGCGAGATGGCGCCCAGCGCCGATCCGGTGACGCGCACCTACACCGCCAAGGTGACCATGCTCGATGCCACTGCGGCGGTGCAGCTGGGCATGACGGCCAACGTGCGTTTCTCTGTCGGCGCGCGCGAAGGCGCGCTGCGCCTGCCGGCCACGGCGTTGTTCAAAAAGGGCGAGCGGCCCGCCGTGTGGGTGGTGGATGCCGCCAGTTCCCAGGTGAAGCTGCGCCCCGTGAGTGTGGGCGGCTATTTCGATGACCACGTGAGCGTCACCGAGGGCCTGCAGGCCGGCGAGGTGGTGGTGCGCGCTGGCGTGCACAAGCTCTTCGAGGGCGAGAAGGTGCGCATCGCCGCGGCGCCGAAATGATCTCCACGCGCTTCAACATCTCCCAGTGGGCGCTGCGCCACCAGCCCCTGGTTCTGTACTTCATGCTCGCGCTGAGTGCGGCCGGGGTGATCTCCTTCCTGAAGCTCGGCCAGGCGGAGGACCCTGACTTCACCTTCAAGGTAATGGTGGTGCGCACGCTCTGGCCCGGGGCCACCGCCAAGGAGGTGGAGCAGCAGGTGACCGAGCGGCTGGAGAAGAAGCTCCAGGAAGTGCCGTGGTTCGACTTCACGCGCAGCTACT
>DAIPHN010000201.1:0-5850 GCA_036771335.1 Burkholderiales bacterium | reverse complement strand
CCCCCCCCCCCCCCCCCCCCCCCCCCCCCCCCCCCCCCCCCCCCCCCCCGCCGCAAGCGCACACGAATGTCGGCTTGACGATGCGCTTGCCGCCATGACATAAACAACCGCGCCTGCAAGGGCGAGTGCCGCGGCCCGCGTGAAGCGCGGGTTGCAGGGTACGGCGGGGCCCGCTTGTACGCCTGGTCAGGGTATGGGGTTTGCTCGCGTCGCGGTGCAGATTGCAGGTGAGGTGAAGGGCAGTCTGGCGGGCAGCCTACGCGCAACAAACGCGTTTTAAGCGGGCAGATGTTGGGAAACTAGATGTGAGAGCCATGGAAAAAATCCGGTATCCAAAGCCCATCGAACTGGCGCCATTCGCCAGGGATAACCCCAAGCCAGCCGCCAAGTACGGTTTGCCGGCGGACGTGGTGTATTGCAAGCGCTGCATCATCTCGAACCAGCGTCCTAACTCCGCCGTCGAGTACAAGCACACCAAGGATTCGAAGAAGGCAACAATCCATATTGATGAGGACGGCGTTTGCGACGCCTGCCGCTTCGCGGAGCGAAAACACAGATCCATCGACTGGGCGCAACGCGAGGATGCGCTCCGGGAGCTATGCGACAGGCATCGCAAGCACGACGGCTCCTACGACTGCATCGTGCCGGGATCAGGCGGGAAGGACAGCTTCTTCGCGTCGCACATTCTCAAGACCAAGTACGGCATGCACCCGCTTACGGTTACGTGGGCGCCCCATGTCTACACGGAATGGGGCTGGAAGAACTTTCAGTCCTGGATACATGCGGGTCACGACAACTACCTCATGACGCCGAACGGGCGCGTCCATCGGCTGCTGACACGTCTCTCCACGGAACTGCTTTTTCACCCGTTTCAGGCCTTCATGTTTGGCCAGAAGGCACTGGCCCCGAAGATGTCGCTGCTATTCAAGATTCCGTTGGTGTTCTACGGTGAAAACGAGGCCGAGTATGGCAACCCGATCGGTGATACCGAGTCGGCCAAGCGAGATTGGGCCTATTTCACCGCAGAAGATCAGTCCCAGATTTATCTGGGAGGGGTCTCTGTCAGCGACCTCAAGGCCCAGTTCGGGTTGGACCAAAATGACCTGCAGCCATACCTGCCCGCTGACCCGAACCGTATCGCAGAGAGCAACGTGGAAGTGCACTACTTGGGTTATTACCTAAAGTGGCATCCGCAGGCTTGCTACTACTATGCGGTCGAGCACGGCGGTTTTCAGGCCTCGCCGGAACGCACGCCCGGTACCTATTCGAAGTACAACAGCATCGACGATCGCATCGATGATCTTCACTATTACACGACTGGAGTCAAGTTCGGGATCGGTCGTGCCACCTATGATGCTGCACAGGAGATCCGCTCTGGAGACATCAATCGAGAGGAAGGGGTCGCGCTAGTCAGGCGCTTTGACCATGAATTCCCAGAGCGTTTTATCGATGAGATGTTCTCGTACCTCAGCCTTCCCGAAAAAGAGTTTCCGCAGGCCAGCAGGATGTTCGAGAAACCGATGATGGATCGTGACTATTTTCAGATTCTCACAGACCAGTTTCGATCCCCGCACATCTGGTACAAAGAAAATGGCAGATGGATGCTGCGTCATCCGGTATGGCAGGAAGGCGATCGATAGAGCCCCGTGAGAAACATTCGCATAATCGGGCGCCTCGACATCAAGGGGCCCAACCTGATCAAGGGTGTCCACCTGGAAGGTCTTCGCGTGATTGGATCGCCGGCAGAGCATGCCCGGCGTTATTACGAGCAAGGGGTTGACGAACTGATCTACATGGATTGCGTTGCCAGTTTGTACGGACGCAATCACCTGGGCGACATCGTGCGTTCTGCGGCTGAGAACATCTTTGTGCCAATGACTGTGGGTGGTGGAATTCGCTCGATTGACGACGCAACCCAGATCCTGCGGGCGGGGGCGGACAAGGTTGCTGTCAATACGGCTGCGGTGGCTGGCCCCGAACTCATCACCCACATTGCGCGGCGCTTCGGCAGTCAGTGCATGGTCCTGTCAATTGAAGCCAAGCAGATTGGCCCGCAGCGCTGGGAGGTTTACACCGACAATGGACGAGAGCGTACCGGTCTGGACGTGGTTGACTGGGTAAAACGCGGCGTCGCGATGGGCGCTGGCGAGATTCTCCTGACTTCGGTAGATCGCGAAGGTACTCGCAAGGGATTCGACATTGATCTTGTTCGGGCGGTGAGTGCCGAGGTGGCTGTACCCGTGATCGCCAGTGGCGGTATGGGCAGTGCCGAGGACCTTGTCGAAGTGGTTCTCCGTGGTGGTGCCGACGCTGTGGCGATGGCCGACATATTGCACTACAGGCGCGCCGCCATCGCGGATATCCGCGCCGCCGCCCGTGCGGCAGGTCTGAGTGTCAGGGACTATGACCAAGCCTGATGTTACCGTTGTTGACTACGGCGTCGGTAATCTGTTGAGCGTCCAGCGTGGGCTGGAGCACTGTGGCGCGCAGGTGGCGCTTAGTTCCGACCCGGACGTTGTCGCGGCGGCCTCTCGCGTGGTGCTTCCAGGAGTGGGTGCCTTCGCAAACGCGATGGAAGCGCTCCGGGCGCGGGGACTCGTACCGGCGATACGAGAACTGGCGCGCCGTCGCGCACCTCTGCTGGGCATATGTCTTGGCATGCAGCTTTTGCTTGATGAGAGCGAGGAGTTTGGCCTGACAGAAGGGCTTGGCCTGATTCCTGGCCGTGTGGTGCCGGTCCCGACGGTCACCGCAGGCGGAGAGGCGCAGAAGATTCCGCATATTGGCTGGAGCGCTTTGCAATACGCTGAGGCGTGCCAGCAGTGGCGGGGCTCGTTGTTGGAAGACAACAGGCCGGGCGAGGCGGTTTATTTTGTGCATTCCTTTATGGCTGTTCCGGCCGATCCCGTCCACCGCCTCGCGGATTGTCTATATGGCGGTAGCCGCGTGGCTGCAGTCATTGCCCGCGCAAGCATCACGGGCTGCCAGTTTCATCCTGAGAAGAGCGGCGCAGTAGGCCTCAAGATCCTTCGAAAATTCTGTGCTGATTGAGCGTCTCCTGGTCGTGGGGCACGGCAGCATTGGCAAGCGCCATTTGCGAATCGCCCGTTCGCTGTTGCCCGAAGCGGACATTCGCGTCATGCGTCATGAGCCCTGCGAGACAACTCCAGAGCATGCGAACGGGTCCATGAGCGCAATCGAGGATGCGCTGGCCTTTTCTCCGCAAGCTGCCATGATCGCGAATCCGGCGTCCCTCCACATGAAGGTCGCCCAGCCCTTGGCGCTGAGCGGCACGCATCTGTTGATCGAAAAGCCCCTGGCCGATGCCGCCTGGGCGGTGCCAGATCTGCTCGCCCTCTGCAGACGACAGGGCGTGGTGTTGATGACAGCCTATAACCTGCGCTTCTCCCCATCCCTGCGACGTTTTCGGGAAGAGATCCAGGCCGGGCGAATCGGAAAAGTCATCTCGGTGCGCTGCGAGATCGGCCAGTACCTACCCACCTGGCGGCCAGGTTCAGACTATCGCAAGGGAGTCTCCGCTTCGCGTGCGCTGGGGGGCGGAGCGTTGCTTGAACTGAGTCACGAGATCGATTACCTGCGCTGGATTTTCGGCGATATCGCGGTCGTGAACGCCGTTCTGTCCAGGCAGAGCAGCTTGGAGATTGATGTGGAGGATACGGCGCACCTGGTGTTGGGCTTCGCATCCGACTTGGCAGGGCGCAGGCTGCTTGCAAGCTTGAACATGGACTTCGTCCGCCACGACACCACACGGACCTGTCTTGCGATTGGCGAATCGGGCAGTCTTCGCTGGAATGGTCTGACTGGTGCTGTTGAGGTGCTGGAGGGCGGGACGGCCCGTTGGGAAGACGTATTCGTCCGTTCGCCGCAGATTGACGAAACCTACATTGCTGAGTGGCGGCATTTCCTCGCCTGCGTGCGCGAGGGCGCAACGCCCTCCATCACTGGCGAGGATGGGTTGGCGGCATTGGAAATCGTCGAGGCAGCCCGCGCGTCGGCAGTGCAACTGGGCGCTGCGGTTGCGGTGGCGAGTCTCCCATGAAGACGGTCGCATTTATCTTCGCGCGCGGCGGATCCAAGGGCTTGCCTGGAAAGAATGTGCTCCCGCTCTGCGGCAAGCCCATGATTGCGTGGTCGATCGCGCATGCAAAGGCGGTTGAACGGATTGAGCGAGTCATTGTCTCCACCGATGACGAGGCGATTGCCACTGTCGCGCGCGAGTACGGCGCGGAGACGCCGTTTTTGCGCCCCGCCGAGTTGGCGCGCGACGACAGTCCCGAGTGGCTGGCGTGGCGTCATGCGTTGATTTACCTCCATGAGAACGGTGGCTTGCCCGATGCAATGGTGTCCGTTCCTGTGACAGCGCCTTTGCGCGAGCCGACGGACATAGAGCGCTGCCTGGATGTTTTCGAAACAGGCGATGCCGACGTGGTAGTCACCGTGAGTGAGGCTCATCGCAGTCCGTACTTCAATATGGTCAGGCAAAATGAGGACGGCACCGTTGGCCTGGTCATTGCGCCGGCGGCAAAGGTGGTTCGTCGGCAGGACGTGCCGGCGGTCTTTGACATGGCTACCGTGGCGTACGTTGCAGCACCGCACTTCGTGCTGACCCGCGAGGCAATGTTCGAGGGGCGCGTACGCGCAGTGTCCGTACCGGCGGAGCGAGCGATCGACATCGATACGCTGTTGGATTTCCAGATCGCCGAGTGCCTTATGAAACGGCGCCGCCATGAGCACGATTGAATTCTTGATGAACATGAAAGGCCGCCGTGCGCTGGTCACGGGTGCGGCCGGCGGTTTGGGTAGGATCATGGCGCACACGCTCGCGGAACTGGGGGCGGAGCTGGTGTTGCTTGATCGCGTCGGTTCGTCGCTTTGTGCCCTCGCAACGGATGTGGAGTCCGCGTGGCACGTCAAGGCGGAAAGTTTGTTTTGCGACTTGGAATCCGAGGTGGAACGCCAGGCCGTTATAGGCAGGCTCTCTGGCGAGGGACACCTCGATGTTCTTATCAACAATGCAGCGTTCGTGGGGACTTCCCATCTTGAAGGGTGGGCGGTCCCGTTCGGGCAACAATCCATGGCCACGTGGCGTCGCGCGATCGAGGTTAATCTGACAGCGGTCTTTCACCTCTGCCAGGGCCTCGCCTCGACGCTGTCGGCCTCCGGAAAGGGCTGCATCATCAATATCGCTTCGATCTATGCTGAGCACGGCCCTGACTGGAGTTTGTATGAGGGTACGTCCATGAGTAACCCGGCGGCTTATGGCGCATCAAAGGGGGGGCTGGTCCAGCTGACGCGGTGGTTGTCCACGACGATGGCGCCGCGGGTGCGCGTTAACGCCATCTCACCGGGCGGTATCGAGCGGGGTCAGGCGTCGGCGTTCGTCGAGCGCTATGAGGCACGCACGCCGCTAGGTCGCATGGCTACCGAAGATGATTTTCGTGGCGCGGTCGCTTTTTTGGCGAGCGACATGTCAGCATACGTAACGGGGCAGAATATCTGTGTCGATGGTGGGTGGGGAATTTGGTGATGAAGGTCGTTCTAGAGCCCGGTAAAAGCGGCAATGTCCTCGCAACCATCGCGATCGGCGCTCCCTACTACGAGGCGTGGGAGAAAAAGGCCTTGCCGGGATGGCATCGCTACTGCCGACGCCATGGCCTCGGTTTGATCGCATTCGACGAAGACCTCATCCTGCCGGCGGACGCCATGTGGAAGAAGGCCACGTGGCAAAAGATGCTGATTGGTGAGTATTTGCAGAAAAAAGGTCTCGCAGTCGCCAATGTCTGCTATCTGGACACGGACATTCTGATTAATCCCACGGCGCCCAACATC
>DAIPHN010000200.1:0-5856 GCA_036771335.1 Burkholderiales bacterium | reverse complement strand
CAGGAGTACGAGGACGCACAGAAGTCCGAGCTGGAAAAGGCTCAGGACAAGCTGGCAGCCACGGAGGAAGCCAAGGCGCAAGCTGAGGCCACACTTCTGCGTTACGAGGTCGCCACAAGTAAGGGCGTGCCCAGCCAGCTCATGGAGCTGCTTACCGGATCTTCACAGGAAGAGCTGGAAAGGCAGGCCGACTTGATCCTCGAGAACGCAAAGACCGCGGACGCTCCGCAGGCCACCTTTGAGGGTGGACCCCGCGAGCCCGCGCCCGCGCCCAAGGAACCAGGCACAGCCCATAACGAGCTGCTTGTCCAGCTTCTCCGCGGCGCTTCAAACCAGTAACTGATCCTGCGCCGAAACCGGCAGCGGGACACACGACAGAAGAGAAAAGGAGGGCCTTTCAATGGCCAACCAGATCCCGCTGTCCGGTCTCAGCGATGCGGCCGGCGGCTACCTCTTGCCCGACGAGCAGGGACAGCTGCTCACCACGGGCATCCTGAACCAGTCTGCAGCCTTCTCGGTTGCCGGCGATGTCAGGACCACCACCTCACGCCGGACGGAGTTCCCGATCTGGCTGGGCGAGCCGACCGCAGGCTTCGTAGCCGAGGCCGGCACCAAGGCCGTAACCGGCGCCGAGTTCGGGCAGGGCACCCTCAACATCAAGAAGGTTGCCTCCATCGTCCTGTTCACAGACGAGCAGATCGAAGATGTCCAGAACGGCGACCTGAACGTCCTGGTGGACTCCGGCGTCCGTGACGCCATCGCCAAGGTCATCGACCAGAACGCCATCGGTCGTAACAACGGCTCGGCAGTTTCTGGCAACTTCGACACCGAGCTCTGCGACACCACGAGCAAGGTCGAAATCGACCTGAGCAAGCAGGACGCCCTCGCCACGGCTGTCTCAGCCGCGATGGGCACGCTCGAGGCCAACGGCTACACGGACCCGAGCCAGATGGCGCTGATCCTGGCCTCCGACGCACCGCGGCACCTCCGCGATGCCCGGCAGACCAGCGGCGGCACCGCTTCCGCGACGGCGCAGGCCGAGGGCCTGTACCTCTCCAACGCTGACCCGCTCTACGGGATTGAGGCGAGCTTCTCGTCCAACCTGGACCGCATCAGCGCAGCCGCCGGGGCCAACAAGGCCGTCGGCGTCCTCGTCTACCGCCCGAACCTGCACGTCAGGGTCAGGAACGACATCACGGTGGCGACCTCCAACCAGGCAACCGTCCACGACGGAACTGGGCTGAGGAACCTGTGGCAGGAGAACCTGACGGGTCTCCGCTACGAGACGAGGGTGGGCTTCTACGTCCACGACCTCAACCGAGCGGTCGTCAAGATCGCCAACGAGTCGTAATCACTCGTTGAACCATCGTTGGGAAACGGGGTCGGCTGGGATTGAGTTCCCTGAGCGTCGTTCAGACGCTTCGGGCAAGCATCCCGCTTGGTATCCGTGGGTGATCAACACCCCGGCTGATGACAATGACTCAGCCGACCCCATCCCAATGACTGACCGCGAGAAATCCATTGGCACTCGTAAGCCAATCCCCTGGTGGCCCTTCTGATGACTGAAGCAGAAGCAGAAGCCGCCCTCGCACGCATGATCGACGCAGAGACCGACCCTGCCCTCACTGACGAGGACATGGAGGACCTGCTGATCAAGGCCGCAAGGCCAGACACAGACGGCCTTACAAGAGCCGACGCCAGCTGGACCCCGACCTGGGACCTAGACGCAGCCGCAGCAGACGGCTGGCTTCGCAAGGCGTCCAAGGCCGTAAGCCGCTTCTCATTCGCAGAAGACGGCCAGAGATTTGAGCGCGCCCAGATCTACGCGCATTGCATTCGCATGCAGGAGATGTACGCCCGGAAGGCGATGGGAAGCCTTCAGGCGGACTCGTATTTCGGCACGACTGACTGAGCAGCGCAACTAAACGTGGGGCCGCTTCTCCCGGTGGCGGAGGCGGTCCTGCGATGTGAGCCACCGACAGCCACCCCTAGGAGAGTTTTGGGAGAAACCAAGACCCGCATGCTCTGGCATTCAAACGCCGGCTGGAGCCCGACGGGATACGGACAGCAGACCGGCCTGTTTGCGCCGCGCCTTGCCGAGCATTACGACATCGGCATCTCGGCCTTCTACGGCCTTGAGGGCGCTCGGCTCAACTGGAACGGGATCATTACCTACCCCGGCATGCAGCCGGACATGGGCAACAAGACCCTGCTCCCGCACGCCAAGGCCCACTTTGAGGGCGACGTGCGAAACGGCCTGGTCATAACCCTGCTGGACGTTTGGGTCCTTGACCCGGCAGTAGCCAGAAAGCTCAACATGGCCTGCTGGGTCCCGGTCGACCACGAGCCAGCACCGCCCAGGGTCACCGACTTCTTCCGCGACTCCGGCGCGATCCCGATTGCCATGAGCAAGTTCGGGGCCCGGATGCTGGAAGAGTTTGACCCTCTCTACGTCCCGCACGGCATCGACACCGATGCCTACAAGCCGATTGACCAGAAGAAGGCCCGCGAGCTAACCCAGCTGCCGCAAGACAAATGGCTGGTGGGGATGGTCGCCGCGAACAAGGGCAACCCGTCAAGGAAGTGCTTTGCCGAGGCATTCATGGCCTTCAAGCGCTTTCACGACCTAAACCCGGATGCGGCCCTTTACCTCCACACCGAGGCGCAGGGCATGTTCAACGGCGTGGATCTTCCCGCGCTACTTCGGGAGGTAGGGATTCCGGGCGAGGCCGTCTACCTAGCCGACCAAGAGCGCCTGCTTTTCAACCCGGTAGCCCACGAAACAATGGGGCACGTCTACTCAGCTCTGGACGTGCTCCTCTCGCCTTCAGCTGGCGAAGGGTTTGGAATCCCGGTGCTCGAGGCCAACGCCTGCGGCGTCCCGGCAATCGTCACCGACTTTTCAGCCCAGCCCGAAGTCTGCGGCTCTGGCTACAAGGTCGGCTGGGAGCCTTACTGGACTACGCAGTCCTCCTGGCAGGCCCACCCGCATGTCTCAGACATCGTTGACGCGCTCAAGGCTTGCCATCGTCGGACGGACCGCGAGGTTGAGCAGATGGCCAAGCAGGCAAGGGACCACGCGCTCGAGTACGACGTAGACCACGTCATGGAACATCAGATGCTTCCGGCTCTGGCCGAGGTTGAGCGCCGCTACGCGGCCAAGGAACCCAAGCTGGTTGCCGCGTGAAGGTCGCCTGGCTACACGACGAGGCAAACGCTGACGGCACCAAGGGCGGGGCAGAGCTCACGATGGACGAGTTTCGCCAAGCTGCACCCGAGTGGGTTGAGTTCACGCCCGAAGCAGACACGGTTGTCATCGGCAACTGCGTCACCTTTCTGCCGGAAATCGTCAAGGAGCTAGAGGGCAAGCGGGTCATTCGCTACCACCACGACCTGAGCTACCACGAGCACCCGGCAGTCAAGCAATGGGTTGATGACAACGCCGAGCACATTTTCACGTCGCCCCTTCACCTCCAGCTTTACCGACCGTCAAAAGAAAGCTCACCTCGTGCCAAGGTCATCCCGCCAGCTGTCCCGCTTGAGCGCTTCAAGCCCAACCGCCAGCAGCGCCGACACGGCACCCGCAAGGGCATTGTCACGGTGGCGAGCTGGCAGAACCCAAACAAGGGCGGGCATCTGGTCTCAGAAACCCTTTACCGCCAGGGCTTACCGGCCGACTGCTACGGCCACGGGGCCCACGTCCCTTACGGCGACCACATTCAGGTCAAGGGAGGCTACGAGCCGGGCGAGCTGCCGCAGATCCTCTGGCAATACGAGCAGTTCATCTTCCTGCCAAACGTGATTGAGCCCTTCGGGCGCTGCGTGGTCGAAGCGTGGGCAGCGGGGTTGGAGATCCTGACCAACGACCTGGTCGGTGCCAACTACTTCCTCGAGGAAGACCAAAACGCCCTAGCCACAGCCGCAAAAGACTTCTGGGAGTACGTCAGTGAGGCATGAGATCGACCTGATCGTGCCGACGGTGCCGGGCCGCGAGGAATCGCTTGACCGCTGCCTCAAGTCATTCCCGGACCTAAATCACATCGTGGTCTCCGGTTACCCGGCCTGCGGCCAGGCGTGGCAGGCGGGGCTGGGAGTGTCAGACGCGCCCTACGTCCTGCTCTCGGCAGATGACATCGAAGCGATGGACTCTGACTGGATTGAGCCCTGCGTCGAGGCCGTAGACGAGGACCTGTTGCCTGCACCGATGGTTTTCAGGCCAGACGGCTCCGTTGAGTCAGCTGGAGGCGATATGGCGGCGTCAGGAAACCTCCTAACGGACATTTCGCCCAACCGACACCCCGTGGACTTCACGCCAATGCCTTTCGTCTCAAGGGCGCAGATCGACCGGATAGGGATGATCCCGACGCACATGATGTGCGACGTGTGGGTCTCTCATCGAGGCCGGCAGCTGGGCTACGAGACCGTCCTGCTTCACGACTACCGCCTGGTGCACCACCACGAGATGACCGGGCGAAAGAGCACTACGGGCCCAAGTGACGAGGCTGTCTACCGAAACCACATGGAGCAGGTCAACCGATGAGAGTTCTTATCACCGGATCGCTTGGCACTTTGGGAGTCCCGCTTACCTTTGAGCTCTCGGGTCGCGGGCACATGGTTTTCGGCTGCGACCTAGCCCACTCAACGCAGGAGCGCGAGACCTACATGCGCTGCGACGTGGCCGACTTCCGCCAACTTGAGCGGGTCTTTGCCGAGTACCACCCCGAGGTGGTCTACCACCTGGCGGCTGAGTTCGGACGCCACAACGGCAACATGTACTACGAGCAGGTCTGGCGGACCAACCTGATCGGCACCCATAACGTGCTGAAGCTCTGCGAGCGCTACAACTCCAAGCTGATTTTTGCCTCAACGTCTGAGATTTACGGCACCTGCGAAGAGGAATGGCTGACTGAGGACCTATCCGAGACCGTCCCGCTTCGCCCGCCCAACGAATACGCGCTTTCCAAGTGGGCCAACGAGCAGCAGATCCTCAACTACGCCGCCCGCCACAACGTGCAGGCGGTGAGGCTCCGCTTCTTCAACGTCTACGGGCCAGGCGAGACCTACCACCCCTACCGCTCAGTAGTGGCTCTATTTGCCCACCGGGCCCTCAACGACATCCCCTGGACGGTCTACGAGGGCTATTCACGCACCTTCTGCTACGTCGATGACTTCATTCCGACTGTGGCCAACGCGCTTCAGCTGGGCGAGCCGGGCGAGGTCTACAACATCGGCGGGGAGGACTACCGGCTGGTCTCTGAGCTTTCCGACATGGTCCTGGAGCTGACCGGCGCCGACCCCGACCTGGTCACCTACGAGCCCGAAGACGTGCACAACATCAAGAGCAAGCGGCCAGACAACACCAAGGCTCGAGCGCAGCTTATGCACAACCCGCGCACCAAACTTGAAGAGGGAGTACCGGCCACAATCGACTGGATGAAGGAAGGAGGCAGACGTGCTGACTGATGACGAACTTGCCTCAATGCGGGACACCCTGAACGACTCCCTGCCAGGCACGGCAGTAGTTCAGACCTCAAGCTGGGTATCGGACGGCGGGGGAGGGGGAACCACCAGCTGGGTCGCTGCCGGGACCTACGACTGCCGGGTGACGCCGACTGGCGGACTCGAACAGAGCCAGGGTGATCGAGTGCAGCCCGAGAGTGAGTTCATCTTTACCCTGCCAGCCAATACCAGCATCACCGAGGATGCCCAGATCGTCTACTCAGGCGGCACCTATGACGTGATTGCGATGCCCCACCCGCGCAGCTACGAGGTTAGCCGCCGGGTCCAAGCAAAGGTGCGCCAGTGATCCTCACAAAACTTCAAAGTCGTTTTGATCAGATTGCAGACAACCTGGCC
>DAIPHN010000199.1:0-5947 GCA_036771335.1 Burkholderiales bacterium | reverse complement strand
GGTTAGGCGGTACTCGGCCTTTTCGCCCGTCTCCACCAGCGTGACCTCGATCATCCAGTCGCCATCGTCCAACTGGCGAAGGGCTTGGCCGACCTCGTACTTCGGGCCAAACGGGCCAAAGCTCTTGATCTTGCCGACCGGGATCAGTGGCGGCGCGACGACAGCATGCATGACAGCTCTCCCACAATGAAATCCGCTTTTACCGTATCCGAAGGCATCACGAAAAGCAAAAAACAAAATCCGGTTTTTCGTGAAAATCACATGAGATGGTCCATAGGCTGGAAACACACTCAAATCCGGACACCCAAAACCCACCAGGTCATAATTTGGCGATCGGAAAACTGACGTCCCGTTGCAAACTGAACTACGCCTACAAGGGCGAAGCCATGGTAATCCCGGCGGTCAACGCCGATTTTTGCCCGGCCTGCGGCGAGTCCATCACCCAAATGGCTGAAACAGACCGCGTCATGGGCGCGATGCAGGCGTTCAACCGGCAAGTGAATGCGACCATCGTCGATCCGGCGTTCATCGTGCATGTGCGCAGGAAACTTCGGCTGGGCCAGCGCGAAGCCGGCGAGATTTTCGGTGGCGGCGTCAACGCCTTCTCGCGCTACGAAAACGGCAAGACCAAGCCGCCGCTGGCCCTAGTGAAGCTCCTGAAGCTGCTGGACCGTCACCCCGACTTGCTCTATGAAGTGCGGGCAACCTGAAGTTCTGGCACGAGTCGTCTTTTCCCACGTGGAATCGCCATAGGCAAAACCGTGCGCTGTCGAGTTGCTCGGATGAGTGCAATCTTCCCAGAGGCTGTGGTCCGCCCACCGCGCCACAAGCCTCTAGGAGCCATCGCCGGGCGGCGCGGCGCTCGTTTCAGCCCCGCGCTCAGGCACGCCGCTCGGCGCTCAGCGCGCTGTCGTGGACGCGTCGGCGATGCGCCCGTCCGCGCCAAAGCGCACGGCCAGGGTGACGCCTGAAGGCTGCCGGTAACGCCACACCAGCCCGTCGGGGCCGTCTGCAATGCTGTGGGGCTCGCCCAGGCGATCCAGGGTCTCTGGCCGGGTCAGGCGCTCGGCTACGGCGCGATTCACATCCTCATCAGTGCGCAAGGGGCGCGAAACCGCCACCTGACCGGTGCCGTCGAAGATCACCACGAAAGCCCGGCGGCCATGGCGCCAGTCGTTGTATTCCCACACCTGGGCACCCGAGGCGTCGAAGCGGATGGCATTGGGGATGCCGTGGCGGTAGCGCACGTCCGCCTGGCTGCCGGAGCGGGGCAGATCGTCAGCGGCCTGGGCCGGCGCCATGGCGAACAGCGCCGCCACCCCCAGGGCACGCAGCGCGGCACTCATCGTCCGCTGCTCCGGCAGCAACCGTCGATGGGGTACTGCCCCACCGATTTGAGCACCCCATCGGGGCCAATCTGGGCCACCAGACGGTAAGGCCGCGTGTTGCGATAGACGCGCCACTGCCAGTGGGCGTCGCCGCGAATGTAGTAGAGCTCGTTGGGCTCCCCAAGGGCAGCCCGAACGTCCCGGGCTGTGGACTTGCGGGGCGCGAGGCCCGCCACATCCTCGGGTCGGCGCAACTCGCGCCACTGGGTGAGCCGGCCCGCTTCGTTGAAACTGGCACGATAGCCATAGTAGCTGTAGGGGTTGCCAGAGTAGTCCCAGTGTTCGCGCCCGCTGTCGTCGAACCACACGGAAGGCGACGCGCCCATCTTCGCCAAAACATCCGCGCGGGTGGTGGTGGCGGGGGAAAACTGGCCCAGAATTCCCGCGGACCGGCTTGCGCAGCCGGCGGAAAATGCCAAGAGAACCGCGGCAACAACAGTGGTAGCGAAGCGGAACTGCATGACGGATCACCATTTACAGAGAGCTTGCAGCACCTGCCCTCAAGCGCGGCTCAAGCTGGGAGGGTCGGGCTGACATCCATCGAACAGGATGGACTTCTGGTCGAAAGCCGGGACCAGGCTCGACAAGGACTGTGACCACGCGATTCGAAGTCTCGTTCTCGCTGCGCGGAGCCAGGACCCGGGAAACACACCATCGGCGCCTATGAGCGAATGCTGCTGCCGATGGCGGCCACACAAAGCCCCGGCGGGCCAACCGCGGGAACCGGCTTGCGTAAGCCGTCACGGTTGGCGATTTGGAAACGGACGGCTGCGAGGCATGCGCAGACAGGGCACGCCCTCGGTTGAATCGGGGTGAATGTAACGAGTCAGCGGCGGTAATCTGACCAGCCTCGCACCATCATGCATCGGCAACTCTTGTACGAGGTTTGGATGCTACATCCAGAATCGGTGCAAAAAAAAACGGGTGACCCGAAGGCCACCCGTCCGTTTGCAACCAGTCCCGCGAGGTATCAGAAGCTGTGCTGAAGGCCGAAGAAGACCTGGTTCCGTGTGGCCCCGAAGCCAGGACCATAAACGGCCTTCTTGTCGGCACTCATGTACTCCCACATGACGATGCCCTGCGTCTGCTTGCTGATGTTGTGGATGTACGAGGCCTGGAACGCTTGGGCGCCTGTATCGCTGCCCGCGAAACCACCGGCGCTGGCGTTGGTACCTTTCAGGTCGCCCGCTGCGATGTAAGACGCACCCAGAGTGCCCGTGGGAAGGGCGTAGGTCACGGGAACGAAGAACGCCGTCCGCTTCAATTCGCTCAGGCCGGCCGTGACACCATCGGTTTTGTACTTCACCTGATCGATCCACAGACCAACCTTGAGGTCGCCAAACTTAACGCCACCACCCAACAGCATCAGAGTGTCGGTGGAGCCGGCATTAGTCCCCGCGACCTGGTTGACACCCAAGCTTCCGCTCATGGGAGCAACGCCGTTCGCGTTCTTGCGGTTTGAGTAGGCAACCCCAAGGTAGAAGGGCATGTCGGCGGGCGCATAGTCCGCCGAGAATCCAAGCTCGGTGAGTTCCTTGGTAGCGGAGGTGGTCTTCGCACCTTCCGCCATGTAGGAAGCCTTGAAGGAGAACCCGTTGAAATCCGGCGAGAAGTAATGAGCGCCTGTGCCGGTGCGGAAGAACTGATGGAAGGTGGCGCCTGTACCGCCGGTCACAGCCAGAGCTTGACCACCTGCCTGGCCCATGATCGAAAACGGGCCGAGGAAGATGGCGCCGCCGTGGGGATCGTTATTGATCATGGTGTGGGTGTAGGGCGAGAAATTACGGCCGAATTCCAGCTTGCCCCAGCCACCACTGATGTTGGCACCGTAACGGAACGCTACCAGACCTGAGGTTGAAGTGTTGTTGTAGTTGTCGAAACCGCCGCCGGAACCGCGGATATCGACGAAGGCACCTGCGGAAGAACCGTTACCGAGGTCTTCGCTGCTGGTAATGGAGAAGCGGTTAGACGCGTTACCAGGGGCGAAGGTGTTGACGCTGCCGGCGCCTCCCAGCTGGGTAGAACCGGCACCCAACGGGCCGGACCCAGCAGCGATGGTGTCTTGCGACCCAGTGTTCGTGTACACCATGCCGGGGGCGATCGTGCCCGCGATGGTGACGTCCGCTTGCGCCACGGGTGCCGCGCACGGGGCCGCCACGGCGAGGGCGAGGTAGTTGATCTTCATCTCATCTCCTCATGCGTGATTGGATGCCGGACGCCGGAAACTGCTCACTGCCGGGCCGGCCCCGGAAACGTGGAACTCTCCTTAGAAGAAGAGTGGCTAGATTGTTAGGCAGCGGCACAGCAAGGAGCAAGGCTGGCAAGGGGGCCGAGGGGGTGTTGTTGCGTTTTAACAACACCGCCACCGGGTGCGGGACTGTCGTCCTGGCATGGGAATTGAACGTTTTCAAGACAACAAGTTACTTGGGAACATTGCGAAACCACCCGAGATCGCGGGGGAATCCGTGTGTTGCGGAACCAGCGCAAGGGGTAAACGACCAGGAGTTCCCCCGACACACCAGTCAGCGCAGATCCGGAGTGCGATGCTCGCGCCGTGACCCGGTTGACCAACGCGCGGCAACGGGTGGCGCCTCGTGCCGGTTGACCGACTCTGGAGGCCATGCCGGTCGCAACCCGCAGCCGCCCCGCCGGATCGCGAACCGGAGCAGGTTTGGACTCCCCTTACTGCCCCTGCACGAGCCTTCGCCCGGGCGAGGCGCCGCCATGACCTTGCTCGCCTCGTTCGCGCGCAGCGGCTCCACGCTCCAGCAGGCCTTTGCTGCTGGAGAGCACTGTGCCAGACATGGTCGCGGACGGTGCAAGCCTCGCGAATCGGGTTGAGGCGCCAGGACCCTACCTTGATGCCGTGTCCGCCGCAGGAAAGAACAGCGCCGCGAGCTCCGCCCCCGGGTCGGGCGCGCGCATGAAGGCCTCCCCCACCAGGAAGGCATGCACGCCATGGCCCCTCATGAGGGCCGCGTGCTCGGACCGCAGGATGCCGCTCTCGGTGATCACCACCCGCCCCGGCGGGATGCGCGGCAGCAGCTCCAGGGTGGTCTCCAGGCGGGTGTGGAAGCTGCGCAGGTCGCGGTTGTTGATGCCCAGCAGGGGCGTTTGCAGTTCCAGCGCCCGGTCCAGCTCGGCGGCGTCGTGTACCTCCACCAGCACGTCCAGGCCCAGGGCGCGGGCGGCCTGTTCCAGGGCCAGCAGGCGGGGCTGCTCCAGCGCCGCCACGATCAGCAGGATGCAGTCCGCGCCCATGGCACGGGCCTCGGCCACCTGATACTCGTCCACCAGAAAGTCCTTGCGCAGCACCGGCAGGGCGCAGGCGGCCCGGGCGGCCTGAAGGTGTTCGGCGGCGCCCTGGAAAAACTGCTGGTCAGTCAGCACTGACAGGCAGGCCGCGCCATGTTCAGCGTAGGACCGGGCGATGGCGGGCGGATCGAAGTGCGCCCGCAGCAGGCCCTTGCTGGGGCTGGCTTTCTTGATCTCGGCAATCACCGCCGGCTGGCCAGCGGCGAGGCGGGATCGCAGGGCAGCGGCGAAACCGCGCGGCGGCGGCAGGGCAGCAGCGGCCTGTTCCAGGGCCGCCTGGCTGCGCAACGCCCGGGCGGCCGCCACATCTTCGCGCTTTACCGCGCGGATGCGTTGCAGGATGTCGGCGGCCATGGTTACGTGGGCCCCTGGGCCAGCGAGCGGGTGAAGCGCACGAAGGCCTCGAGCTTGGCCATGGCCGCGCCGCTGCTCATGGTCTGGCGGGCCGCCGCCAGGCCCGCCTCGTGGCCGGGCGCCAGGCCGGCAGCGTAGATGGCCGCGCCGGCGTTCAGGGCCACCACATCAGCCGCCGGGCCGGGCTCGCCCGACAGGGCGGCCACGAGCAGGGTGCGGGAGGCGCCGGCGTCCTCGGCGCGCCGCGCCGCCAGGGGCGCGCGCTGCAGGCCGAAGGCCTCGGGGGTGAGGGTGTACTCGCGCAGCTCGCCGTCCTTCAGCTCCGCCACCAGGGTTTCGCCGGCCAGCGAAATCTCGTCCAGTCCGTCCAGGCCGTAGACCACCATCACGTGCCGGCTCCCAAGGCGCTGCAGCACGCGCGCCTGGATACCCACCAGGTCGGGGTGGAACACGCCCATGACCTGGTTACGCGCGCCCGCCGGGTTGGTAAGCGGCCCCAGGATGTTGAACAGGGTACGCACGCCCAGTTCCTTGCGCACCGGGGCGGCGTGCTTCATGGCGCCATGATGGGCGGGGGCGAACATGAAGCCCACCCCCAGCTCGGCGATGCAGCGGGCCACCTGCTCGGGGGAAAGGGTGATGTGGGCCCCAAGGGCCTCCAGCACGTCGGCGCTGCCCGAGGCGCTGGAGACGGCGCGCCCGCCGTGCTTGGCCACCTTGGCGCCCGCCGCCGCCGCCACGAAGGCCGCCGCGGTGGAGATGTTGAAGGTGTGGGCACCGTCGCCGCCCGTGCCGCAGGTGTCCACCAGATTGACGTGGTCGGGCACCGGCACGCGGGTGGCGAACTCGCGCATCACCTGGGCCGCGGCGGCGATCTCGCCGATGGTCTC
>DAIPHN010000198.1:0-6000 GCA_036771335.1 Burkholderiales bacterium | reverse complement strand
GGCTGGCCGGTGGGCTTCTGGTGGAGCGAGCTCACCCACCCGTACCTGGCCTTTCACGAGGCCGGCTACGAAGTGGAGGTGTTCAGCCCGGCCGGCGGCCCTTGCCAGGCAGACGTCATGAGCGACCCAAACGACGCCAGCGGCTACAGCCGGACCGACCTCGTCACCCAGGGCTTCATCCACACGCCCGAACTCAAGGCGCTGGTGAACAACACCCGCAAGGTGGCCGAGATGGACGTGGCGGCCTTCCACGCCATCGTGGTGGCCGGCGGGCAGGCGCCCATGTTTACCTTCGACAGCGCCACGGACCTGCACGCCAAGTTCGCCGCCTTCTTCGAGGCTGGCAAGGTGGCCGCGGCCCTGTGCCACGGCTGCGCCATTCTCGCCTACGCCAAAACGAGCACCGGCGAGTACATCGCCAAGGGCCGCACGGTGACCGGTTTCGCCAACGTGGAGGAAGACTTCGCCGACAACGCGGTGTGGTCCTACGGCCTGCTGCCGCGCGACAAGCACGTCATGCCCTGGCGCATCGAGGACAGGCTCAAGGCCCTGGGGGCCAACTACGTCCAGGCGGGGCTGTGGCGCAGCTTCGCGGTGCGCGACGGCAACCTCGTGACCGGCCAGCAGAACTTCTCGGGCGCCGAAACCGCGCGCCTGGTCATCGAAGCCCTCGGGCGCTAGGGAGAAATCGACATGAACATCACCTTCATCGGTTACGGTAACGTGGGCGCGCCGCTGGCCGACCACCTGCAGCGGCTCGGTCATGCCGTCACCCTGGCGGCGCGAGACGTGAATTCCGAGGCCGTGCGCAAGGCGCGCGCCCGCAACCCCGCCCTCACGGCGGTGGGGATTGAGCCGGCGGTGCGAGCGGCGGAGGTGGTGTTCCTGGCCACGCCCTTCGCGGCCAACGCGCAAGTGGTGCCGCCGCTGGCGGAGGCCCTGGCCGGCAAGGTGCTGATCGACTGCACCAACCCCGTGGGCCCGGGCCTCACCCACGGCCTGAACAACGTGCAATCGGGCTCCCAGGCGTTGCAGGCCCTGGCGCCCGGGGCCCGGGTGGTGAAGGCCTTCAGCGTGTACGGCTTCGAGAACTTCGAGAACAATTCCTACCCGGGCTACGGCGTCAAGCCGGCGATGTTCTTCTGCGGCAACGACGCCGCCGCCAAGGGCGTGGCGGCGGGCCTGATCGGCCAGCTTGGCTGGGCGCCGCTGGACGTGGGCGGGCTGGAGCAGGCGCTGCACCTGGAGCACATGACGCTTCTGTGGGTGCGCATGGTGCGGGTCAAGGGCCACTCGCCCAACCTGGTCTGGGCCGCGCTCACGCGTTGACCCGGCCCGCCGCTGCTGCCAACTTCTAGCCATAGGACTCCCACCCCGTGAACCCGCCCGCCGCACCCATGACGCTGTCCATGCCCCCCATCGGCCTGGGCGTGTTCCGCGCCGCGCCCGACGAGGCCTACGCCGCCGTGCGCGCTGCGCTCGATGCGGGCTACCGCCACATCGACACCGCCCAGGTCTACCGCAACGAGGCCGCGGTGGGGCAGGCGGTGCGCGACAGCGGCCTGAAGCCCGCCGAGGTGTTCGTCACCACCAAGCTGTGGAACGACAACCAGCACCCCGCGCGGTTGCAGGACGCCGTGGCCCGCAGCATCGAAGCCCTGGGCCTGGGCGCGCCGTCCCTGTTCCTGCTGCACTGGCCGGTGCCGGGCCTGCGCCTGGGCGCCTGGGCGGCGCTGGAAGAACTGCAGGCCGCCGGCGTGCTGCGCGGCATCGGCGTCTCCAACTTCATGGTCCCGCACCTGGAGGAACTGCTGCGGCATGCCCGCGTGGCGCCGGTGGTGAACCAGATCGAGGTGCACCCCTTCCTCCAGCAGCGCGCCGTGCGCGCCTTCTGCGCTGCCCAGGGCATCATCGTGCAGGCCTACAGCCCGCTCACCAAGGGGCTGCGCCTCGGCCACCCCGTGGTACAGCACATCGCACTGGCGGTGAACCGCTCGGCGGCGCAGGTGCTGCTGCGCTGGGGCCTGCAGCACGGCCTGGTGGTGCTGCCCAAGTCCACGCGCCCCGAGCGCATCCGCGAGAACCTGGCCCTGGACGACTTCGCCCTCGACAGCGCGCACATGGCGGCGCTGGACGCCCTGGAAGAAAACCTCGTCACTGGCTGGAACCCGCAGCAGGTGGCCTGAAGGCCCGCTGGCGTGCCCCACGGCATCCCCGCCCGCACGCGTCCCGACCTGAACCCCGGCGCCCGCGCCATGCGAGCCCTCATCGTGGGCGGATCCATCGCCGGCCTGAGCGCGGCCCACGGGCTGCGGCGGTGCGGCTTCCACACAGTGGTGCTGGAGCGCAGCGACGGCGCCTTGCTGGACCGCGGCGCGGGCCTGGGGCTGGACCTGGCGCGGCTGCAGGCCGTGCTGGGCCGCGCCGATGGCCTGCTGCCACCCTGCATCGCCCTGGAGGGGCGCGCCATTCATACACCGGCCCCGGCGGGCCACTCCCCGGCCCGTGCCTGGCGCACGCGGCGCGAACCCGGCCGCCACACCGTATCCAGCTGGCAGCACCTGTACGAGGCCCTGCGCGCACCCCTCGGGCCCGTGGTGCAGCCGGGCGTGCAGGTGGTGGGGATTGCCCGCCACCGCGGCGGCTGGCGTGCCACCACCCAGGACGGCCGGGTGATGGAAGCGGACCTGCTGGTGGGCGCCGACGGCCACGGCTCGGTGGTGCGACGGCACGTGGACCCGCAGGCCGTGCCGCGCTATGCCGGCTACCTGCTGTGGCGCGGCCTGGTGGACGCCCATGCGGCGGGCGACGAGGCGCGGGCGCAGTTCCTGGACGGCCGTCTGCACCTGTTCGCCCAGCCCGGCCATCACATGGTGGTGTACGAAGTGCCACCCGCGCGCCCCGGCGGCGCGCGGCGCCTTAACTGGGGCTGGTACACGGCGGCGAGCCCGGCGCAGCAAGCGGCGCTGCTGCAACGCGCCGGCCTGGCGCCCCACACGCTGATCGTGCCGCCAGCGCGCCTGCCTGCGGCCGACCGGCACGCCCTCGTGTCCCGGGCCGCCGCCTGGGCGGCGCCCTGGGCCGCGCTGGTGGCGCGCACGGCTGATGCCGGCGGCCTGTTCGTCAACGCCATCCACGAGTTCGTCTCCATGACGCAACCGGACGCCCCGGTGGTGCTGCTGGGCGACGCCGCCCACCTGCTGAGCCCCATCACCGGTTCCGGCGCGGCCATGGCCATGGAAGACGCCCTGACCCTGGAACACTGGTCAAGCCACAACAGCACCGCCGGCGACAGTGCGCAGCACCACTGGCGCAGCCTGGCGCGCGCCATGGCCGAGAGCGGGCGCGCCGCCCAACAGGCGCTGCTGCAAGCGCGCCACTGGGCCAGCCACGCCCTGGGTGTGCCGCTGCCCAACGATGAAGCGGTTCCCGTTTCCGAGGAGAAGCCATGACGGACAACGCACACACAACACCCCCGGGCGGCGAGCCCGTCACCCTGGTCATCACGCGCCGCGTCAAGGCCGGCCGCGGCGCCGACTACGAAGCCTGGCTTCAGGCCTTTCAGCATGAGGCGCGCAGCCTGCCGGGCTACCTGGGCGTCACCATCCAGCGCCCCGCGCCGGGCGCGCCGCCGGACTATGTGAGCGTGCTGCGCTTCCAGTCGCTGGCCGCGCTGCAGGCCTTCGAGCGCAGCGAACTGCGCGCCCGTCACCTGGCGAAGGCGGTGGACTTCGTGGAGGGCGACGCCGCCTGGCGCCAGTTGAGCGGCCTTGAGTTCTGGTTCACGCCGCCACCGGGCACGGTGGTGCCGCAACCCTCCCGCGCGCGCATGGCCCTGGTGATGATCGCCGTCGTGTTCTTCCTCGTGCTGGGCCTCGGCGCGGCCGTCAACGCGGCCTTCGCCCAGTTGCCCTTCGCCACGCCCCCCGCGCTGCGGTTGCTGGTCACCATCACCATCGAGGTGCTGTTGATGACCTACTGGCTGATGCCGCTCATCACCCGGCGGCTGGCCGGCGGGATCTATCCGCGCAGGCGGGTGGCGTGAGGGCGGGGGGCGCCGGCCGCCGGCCCGTCATCACGCCGGTGCCGAGCCGCCCGGCCGCGGCGGTTCACGATCGACGCGCTCGCTGCCCCCCTCTTCGTTGAAAAGCTGGCCCAGGGTGTCGGCGTTGAGCGTGGGCACGTGGAACTGCACCCGCGCGGGGTCGAACACCACGCCGCGCCCGTCGCTGAAGTAGTCCACCGGTGCGTGCAGGCGCAGCGCAAGGCTGCTGCCGATCTCGCGATGGGCCAGGTTCCAGTCCTTGCGCCAGAGGCTGAAGGTGGTGGCGAACGCGTTGGCCGTGACCTCGGCGAAGCCATTCACGTCGAAGGCAAGGCGCGGCGCCAGCGAGGCGTCCAGGGCGGCGTGCAGGGCAAGGCCGGTGGCGGCGCGCCAATCGAGATCCACGTGCGGCGTGGCCGACGCCACCAGCGAGGCGCTGGCGCTGGCGTTGATGCCGGCCGTGGCATTGATGATGGCCGCGCCGAGGGTGAGGCCCGCATCGAGCGACGCCGCCACGCCCGCCTCGGCCGGTAGGTGGAACTCGGCGTCGCCGGTCACGTGCAGGCTCTCGGGTTGAGCGGGATTGAAGTCCTCCACGCGCAACTCGGTCTGCGTGAGCCGGCCGGGGCCCACCTGGGCGTGGCCAGTGACGCGGCCGTTGATGGTGAGGGCCACGCCGACAACGGTGCTGCCGACCGACACACCCACCAGCGGTACCGATACGGTGGGCATGCTGAAGAGGGTGCGCGTGGCGCGGTCGCGGGGCGGATGGGCGTCGAAAACCGTGATGGGTTCCGGGATGCCGATGCTGCCGCTGATGAGCAGGTCGCCATTGGTGCGTACCTTGATGCCGACGCCGCCCTGCAGCCAGTCGGTGATCCGCACGGTGACGCTGCCGTTGCCGAACGGCCGGAGCTCGCCCGCGCCTGCGCCAGGCGCCGGAGCACTGCCGGGCACGAGGCGGCCCTCGCCGTCCACCTGGCCATTGGTGACGCCGCCGCGGACGTTGCCGCGCACGCGCTCGCCCAGGGCAAAGGGCGCATCGGCGGCGAACAGGAAAAGCCCGTCGGCATAGCTCGCGTCGAGGCTGGCGCTTATCCCGGCAAAGGCGGCGTCGGCGTGGCCGCTGGCGCTCATGTGCCAGCCGTCGCTGGCTTCCACGAGGGTGGTGCTGATCTGCCCGTTGCGGATGCCGGGCCGGTCGCGAAAGCGCGCGCTGCCGCTGATCTGGGTGCCGCCTTCGGGCGTGAACTGCACGCCAAGCGAGGCAGACTCGACACCCGGGATATCCAGCTCCGCCGTGCCGGCCACGGAGCGGCTTTCGCCGTCGAAGCTTGCCTGTACGCTGGCCCGGCGGATGCCGCGCACCTTGCCCGGGCCGATGGTGATGGCGCCGCCGCCGGAGAGCTTGCCCTCGGGCGCGTCGGCGCCGCGCCGGTAACCGAGCTGGATGTGGGCGTCGGCGTCGAACAGACGCGGGTCGAAATCGAAGCGGCCAGCAACCGCGAACTCCCCTACGCGGCCAGCGCCGCGCAGTGTGCCGCGGCCCAGTTGGGCAATGCTGAATGCCACGCCGCCGTCGACGACGAAGCCGTTGCGCGTGCCCAGGCCCACGGTGAGGTCGCTGCCGTCGATGCGCAGCGGGCCGCCCAGCTGGATGTCGCCGCCGTTGAAGGTCTTGGAGACGCGCAGTTCCTCGCCGCGCACCTGGAAGTCCAGGCTGGCGCCGCGCAGCATCTGAATGGTCGGCTCGACCCGCCCGGAGATGAAGAGGCCGATGCCAGGCAGCACGTCCACTTCGTCCACGACCACAGGGCTTAGGCCGGTGACGCCGCCCTCGCGCAGCAGGTTGCGCAGCCGGCCCAGGGTGCGCTCGGTGTTGAGAACGCCGGCGTTGACAAGGCCGCGGCGGCGCTGGATGGGGATGTCGACCGGGATGCGCGCGGCGGGCCCGA
>DAIPHN010000197.1:0-6009 GCA_036771335.1 Burkholderiales bacterium | reverse complement strand
GGCGGCGGCTCGTGCACGGCGTACAGCGATCTTACCGCCCGCGAAAAAAAACCCGGCGGGAAACCGCCGGGTTCAAATCGAGAGGAGTTGAAACGACAGGGAGACTGCAAGCCTGCCTTGCCCGGCCGGATTGGCGATCCCATTTGCGTCGCCGCCCCAACCGCAACGACGTCACAATAGGCGCGGTAGCGACCTGGCAACAGCGCACGTTCGCCCGTTCGAACCCGGGAATGCTTCCCGCGTGAGGATCAGGGCACCGCGGGCGCGAGCTGCCAATTGCGGCCGTCGAAGCGCAGTAGCACCAGGTCTTCCACGGGGTAGTAATCGGTCTTGGAGGTAGTCACACGCACCCCGGGGAACAGCATGGGGAACTCCACGTTGGTCATGCTGGTGGCCACCTTCATGATGTTGTCGCGCGACAGGTCATCGCCCGCCTGGCGCAGCACGTACTCGAGCGCCTGGGCCACCTGGTAGCCGTGGGCGGCGATGCCGTCCATGGGATTGCCGTCGTAGTACTTTCGCGCCCACTCCAGGTACTTCCTGATGGCCACGTCCTGTGCGAAAGCAATGGTGTCGGGGGCCTTGGCGTAGTAGGCCGAGTGCATGCCTGCGGCGTTTTCCAGACCGCCGGGCTCGAGGACCGTCTTGACTGCGGCGCTGGCAATGCCCGTGTAGTGCACGGGCCTCCAGCCAATTTCGCCCATCTTGCGCAGCACCTGGGAAGCGTGTTTTCCGCCCATGGCACTGAACAGGGTGTCGGCACCCGAGGTCTTCAACGCCACCACCTGGGTGTCCACGGTGGGGTCGGTGAGTTCGTAGGTCTGCTCGGCCACGATCATGGTCCTGGCCTTGTCGCCAAGGGCATCCCGCAGGCCCGCCAGGTAGTCTCGGCCGTACTCGTCGTTGAGGGTGAGGGTGCCGATCTTTGCGTTGGGACGCGTCTTGAGGATGTGCCGGCCGTAGAGCTGGCCCTCGTGGCGGTAGGACGGCATCCACCCCATGGTCCAGGGAAACTTCTCGTGATCGCCCCAGGCGCTGTCGCCGCCAGCCACGAACAGCTGGGGGACCTTCTTCGCGTTGAGATACTTGCGCACCGCCAGGTTGTTGGGGGTGCCCACGGAACTGAACATGAGCAGCACCTGGTCCTGCTCCACCAGGCGCCGGGTGTGCTCCACGGTCTTCGAGGGCAACGAGGCGTCGTCCAGGCTGATGAAGCGCACCTTGCGGCCGTTGATGCCGCCGGCGGCGTTGATGGCGTCGAAGAAACCCTTGTGGGCCTTGCCCAGGGCCGAATAGGCCGACAGCGGTCCGCTGTAGGGCATGGTCTGACCGATCAGGATCTCGGTCTCGGTGACGCCGGGCCCGGTGTACTTCTGCGCCAGCGCGGGAGCTGCCCACAGAACGAGCGCCGCGGCGAGGGCGCCAGCGCGGGTGCGCGATGCCATGACAGGTCTCCTGGAGGTTGCGTAGTTTTCGCGTTTCGCGCGGGTGCGCAATGTCCAGAGTCTAGCAGCCGCCCGCGGCGGCCACTGCGGCGTCAGCGCCCGCCGGCGCTCTCCACCGCCGCCACAGGGTCGTTGTCCAGCATGCCGTGCATCATGGCCATGCGCACCACCTGGGCGGTGTTGGAGACGTCGAGCTTGGCGCGGATGTTGGACTGGTGGTTGGCCACGGTCTTGTAGGACAGGGACAGGATGCGGCCGATCTCGCCAATCGAATGGCCGGCCACCAGCAGCCGGAACACCTCGAACTCCCGCGGGCTCAGGGCCTGCAGCGGGTTGTCGTGGCCGGGCAGCATCTGCACCGCCAGCTCCTGCGCCATATCGTGGCTGATGTAGAGCTTGCCCTCCGCCACCAGCCGCACCGCCTCCACCAGCACCTCGGGCGCGCTCGATTTGGTGACGTAGCCCCGCGCGCCCATCTGCAGCGCCCGGGACGGGAACACCACGTCCTCGTGCATGCTGAACATGAGAATGCGCGCCTGCGGCTCGCGCGCCAGGATGCGCCGGGCGCATTCGAGCCCGCCGATACCCGGCAGGTTGATGTCCAGCACCGTCACGTCCGGGGCGTGCTCCACGAACAGCCGGTAGGCGTCCTCGCCGCTGCCGGCCTCGGCCACCACGGTGATCTCGCTGGTGCGCTCCAGCAGGCGGCGGTAGCCCTCGCGCACCACGGCGTGATCGTCGGCGAGCAGAACAGTGGTCTTGTTCGCGGGCATGGATTCGTTCTCCGGCAAAAGTCTCTAAAGGGGGATGACGGCGCTCACCCGCAAACCGCCGCGGGCGCCACGCTCCAGCGCGAAGCGGCCGCGCAGCACTTCCACCCGCTCGCGCAGGCCCAGCAGCCCCAGCCCCAGACGCGGCTCGCCGCCGGGCGGCAGGCCTTTGCCGTCGTCTTCGACGCTCACATGCAGGCTGGCAGCGCCCTGGAGGTGGCGCAGCTCGATGCGCACCTCGCGGGCCTGGGCGTGCTTGGTAACGTTGGTGAGGCATTCCTGCACCAGTCGATAGACGGTGATGTTGAGGCTCTCGCCCAGGCCGTCGATGCTGCCGTCGGTCTCGAAACTGCACCGCACTTCCGGATGACGGCGGCGCCATTGGTCCACCAAGTACTGCACCGCCGAAGGCAAGCCCAGCTCGTCCAGCGCCACGGGACGCAGCCGGCGCATGAGGGTGCGTGCCACTTCGTACACGTGATTGGCCACCTCGATGATGGCGCGCGACAGCGCCCGGGCATCCTCGGGCAGGTCGGTGCGGTCGCGCAACGCCACGGCGTCGAGCTTGAGGGCATTGAGCCACTGACCCATCTCGTCGTGCAGCTCGCGGGCGATGTTGCGCCGCTCGTCCTCCTGCACCTGGATGCTGCGCTGGACCAGCAGGCGGTTTTCCGCCAGGGTGGCTGCCAGCCGGTCCTGGGCGTGCAGACGCAGCCGCATTTCGGCGGCCGCCTGGCGATGGCGCCGCCAGGAATACCAGGTGAGGCCCGCCAGCATGGCCACCAGGGCCAGGGGCAACTCGTCCACCTGCCAGCTCTCCAGGGCGCGCATGCGGGTCGCGAAGCCCTCCGACAGCTCGAGCCACGAGCCCAGCAGGAAAGTGCCCAGGGTGATGCCGGCCACCAGGGCGAGGTCGCGGCGCGCCTGGTTGAGAGGGCGGTGCTCACCCGGAGTTGCGCCGGACAGCACAGCGCTGCCGGGATTCAGGGAAGGTGCATGCATGGGCCAGGGCCAGAGGATACGATCGAGCGCGGGAGTACCCCTCTTCGGGGCCAGGTGAGGCTTATACCGAAACTGGGCTGCTTGCCTCAAGGCCGAGGGATTCCGACCCGCAGCCGGGAATATCTCCCGATGCGGCAGCCAGGGCCGCGCTCCTGCCGCCCCCGAGGCGTGAAGCGGGAGAATTTCCCGGCCCAGCGCGGGAATCCGGCTGGCCGCTCCCGGCACCCGCACCGAATACCCTTCCGGCCTTCAGAAGAAGATGCGCTGCCGCCGCTGTGGCGGCCGGCACAGCCATCGCCTCGATCCCATACCGCCCGGGAGTCCCCCTCATGCGTCCAGCCCCCACCAGCCTGACCCGCAGCGCCATTTCCGCCGCCGTTGCCGCCGCCTTCGCCGGCCCCGCTCTGGCCGACAACGACCGCCCGGCCACCCTCGAAGCCCCCACGGTTAAGGTGATCGGCGTCACCCCCCTGCCCGGCGTGGGCTTGCCCTTGAACAAGGTGCCCGGCAATGTGCAGACCCTCACGTCCAAAGACGTGCAGCAGCAGCAGGCGGTGGGCCTGCCGGATCTAATGACCACGGCGCTGCCCTCGGTCAACGTGAACGACGTGCAGGGCAACCCCTTCCAGCCTGACGTGAACTACCGCGGCTTCACCGCCTCTCCGCTGCTGGGCCTGCCTCAGGGCCTGTCGGTGTTCCAGGACGGCGTGCGCATCAACGAGCCCTTCGGCGACGTGGTGAACTGGGCGCTGGTACCGCTGGACTCCATCAGCACCATGAACGTCATTCCCGGCTCCAATCCGCTGTTCGGCCTCAACACCCTGGGCGGCGCCCTCTCGCTGCGCACCAAGAGCGGCTTCCAGTTCCCCAACACGGCCTTCGAGCTGTCGGGCGGCAGCTGGGGCCGGGCCAACGGCAAGTTCGAGCACGGCGGCTACAGCGGCAACAAGGACTACTACATCGCCGGCAACTGGTTCAAGGAAGACGGCTGGCGCCAGTTCTCGCCCTCCGACGTGAAGACCTTCTTCGCCAAGAGCGGCTGGCAGGACGGCCGCACCGATCTGGACGTGTCCCTCACCCTGGCCGACACCAACCTCACCGGCAACGGCGTGGCGCCCCAGAGCTTCCTCAACCAGAGCCGCAACCGCATCTTCACACAGCCCGACCAGACCATCGCCCGTACGGCAATGCTCAACTTCACGGGCAGCCACTGGCTCAACGACACCGACAGTGTGCAGGGCAACGTGTACATGCGCGGCACGCGCATCCGCACCCTGAACGGGGATGCCAACGACGGCTTTGAGGACGGCGCGTTCGACGGCGCCACCGGCGCCAACGGAGGCCTAGGCTTCAACCAGGAAACCGGCGCCAACAACCGCTCGCGCACCAACAGCCGCTCCTTCGGTGCCAATCTCCAGTGGACGCGCGCGGTGCAGAACAACCAGTTCACCTTCGGCGGCAGCTACGACAACGCCCGCGCCGACTTCCGCTCTACCCAGACTCTGGGCGTCGTCAACGCCGACCGGGGCGTGACCGAGACCAACGCCACCACCGACGAGGCGGCCCTCATCGGCCGCACCGTCACCTCCAGCCTGTTCCTCACCGACACCTGGACTTTCCGGCCCAACTGGCACCTCACCGGCTCGGCGCGCTACAACTACACGCGGGTGAAGAACAACGACACCCTCAACCCCGGCGTGGCGGGCAACCTGGACGGCAACTACGTCTACCCGCGCCTGAACCCCGCCGTAGGCCGGAGCAGGACCCCCTACGACGACCTAACTCAGTACGGCAAGGTAAACCAGGGAAACCGCGAGACCCCGCCCGACTCCCAAACTCTCTACGGCACGTTAACCCTGGTAACCCGCGCGCCCACGCCCATCGAGCTGGGCTGCGCGGACCCCGCCAACCCGTGCCGCCTGCCCAACGCCATGGCCGCCGCCCCCTTCCTCAAGCAGGAGGTGGCCACCACCGTGGAGGTGGGCGCGCGCGGCATGTTCAACGAGTGGCTCGGCTACAGCTCGGCGCTGTTCCGCACGATCAACCGCGACGACATCCTGTTCGTGAGCACCACCACCAGCGCCGGCTTCTTCACCAACTTCGGCCGTACTCAGCGCCAGGGAGTGGAACTTGGGCTCACGGGGGCGAAGGGCCGCTGGGATTTCCGCGCCAACTACACCTACCTGCGGGCCACCTTCGAATCCGCGGCCGACCTGCTGGCCGAGAACAACTCTTCCCGCGGCTTCGGCGGGGTGGCCGCGGACGACCAGATTCGCGTCCGGCCCGGCGACCGCATTCCCGGCATTCCCCAGCACCAGTTCCGCATCAACGCCAACTACCGCCTCACCGACGCCTGGACCGTGGGCGCCACCGTGATCGCCATGACCGGGGTATACGCCCGCGGCAACGAGAACAACCAGCACCAGGCCGGGACCGTGACTGATCCCATCGGTGGCGACACCCGTACCTTCACCGGGGCGGGCAAGACCTCCGACTACGCGGTTCTGAACCTGATAACCAACTACAAGCTCACCTCCCAGTGGCAGCTCTTCGGGCGCATCAACAACGTGTTCGACAACCGCTTCAACACCGCCGCCATCCTGGCCGAGAATCCCTTCAACGCCGCGGGCGTATTCCAGACCAACTCCGACGGCTGGCCCCGCGAGACCTTCTACGGCCCGGGCGCGCCCCGCGCCGCCTGGATCGGCGTGCGATACTTCCTCGAACGCCAGCCGCGCTGAGTTGTCTTTAGCGGTGGCCAGTAACCACCACGAGGATTGCTCCACCATGAA
>DAIPHN010000196.1:0-6339 GCA_036771335.1 Burkholderiales bacterium | reverse complement strand
TAAGTTCAATGATGAAGGCGGACGGCCTGACCCGACCGTTTTGTATTCGCGGTGGAGACGGTTTCGCCTCGTTTGCGATCCCTCATCCTCTTTGGGTTTCCAATGGAACGTCTCACCGGAAATCTGGAGTCAGTTTGTCAGCCCCTTCCCGGCTTCCATGGAGAGCGCTGGCGTGAGACGTGTGTTTGCGAGCGAGCGCCAGGCAGTCCAGACTCCCTGGGCAAGGTCCCCGAACACCAGCAGCGTGGGCTGAGCAGGGATCCGCGCATCCGCGCCTGGTTTCCTCGGGCACCCGTGCTTGCATCGCGGCAAGGCCGGGGGCTCGCACTTCAAAAGAGAGTTCTTCGACTGGCAAGCTTGCTGCTCGCGGCGAGTGTTTGCTCTGACGGCGCCCGTGCCCAAACAGTCTCGCCGGGCGCAGCCGACCAGGAGTTTCTCCGGCAGCAGGAACGCGAACGTGCTCTGCGAGAGCAGCAGCAGCCCTCCGCCGATGTGTTCCTCAAGCAGGAGGAACCGGCCCCCACATACCGCTTGGCGCCGGAGCAACCGTGCTTCGTTATCGAGCGCATCCAGCTCGCCGGGGACGATTCGAAGCGCTTTGCGTGGTCCCTGGGCGCAGTGGACACGGCAGGCGATAGCTCGGCCGATGCTGCCCGCGGCCGTTGCCTCGGCGCCCGTGGCATCAACGAAGTCATGCGCCGGGTGCAAAACACCATCGTCGCGCGGGGCTTCGTCACCACGCGAGTGCTCGCCCAGCCGCAGGATCTCTCCACCGGCACGCTCACTCTCACGGTGTTGCCGGGGCGCATACGGGCCATCCGCTTTGCCGACCCATCCGATATCCGCGCCAGCCATTGGAACGCGATGCCAGCCAAGCCGGGCGACCTCCTTAACCTGCGGGACCTGGAGCAGGCGCTCGAAAACTTCAAGCGGGTTCCAACAATCGAGGCTGACCTGCGCATCGTCCCCGCCGAGGCCGACAACGCACGGCCCGGTGAGAGCGACGTGGTCATTGCCTGGAAGCAGCGCTTCCCCCTTCGCCTGAGCCTGTCCGCCGACGATTCGGGCATTCCCACCACAGGCAGGTACCAGGGCTATCTCACCCTCTCCTACGACAACTGGTGGACGTCGAGCGACCTGTTCTACGTCAGCCTTAACCGCGACCTCGCCAACACCGCGGGCGACGGGGGCACCAACGGCCATATCGTCCACTATTCCATCCCCTTTGGTTACTGGCTCATGGCGTTCAGCGCCAGCGAGAGCCGCTACCGCCAGTCCGTGGTGGGCGCCAGCCAGACCTACCTCTACAGCGGTCAAACCCGCAACAACGACGTGCGGCTTTCACGCATCGTGCACCGCGATGCGATGAGCAAGACAGGGCTTGCCTTGCGCTTTTGGGCACGCGAATCCGCCAACTTCATCGACGACACCGAAATCGAGGTGCAACGCCGCCGTATGGCAGGGTGGGAGGTCTCGACTAACCACCGCCGGTTCGTTCGCGCCGTGACTCTTGACCTGACTCTCGGCTACCGGGCAGGTACCGGTGCCATGGGCTCCATACCAGCGCCGGAGGAGGCTTTCGGAGAAGGCACGTCACAGCCGCGCATCACCTTCTCCCAGCTGCAGTTGGGGGTGCCATTCGCCCTTGGCGGGCAACGGCTTCGCTTTGGTTCGGAGTTGCGCGCGCAATGGAACGGCACGCCCCTGGTGCCGCAAGACCGCTTCGCCATTGGCAGCCGGTACAGCGTACGCGGCTTTGATGGCGAACGGCTGCTCCTGGGCGACCGCGGCTGGCTGGCGCGTAACGAACTGAGCTGGGCCCTTTCTGGCCTTGGACAGGACATCTTCATTGCGCTTGACCATGGCCAGGTGGGCGGCCCAAGCACCACGGGGCTCACGGGCACCAGCCTCAGCGGCGCCGCGATTGGGGTACGCGGAACCTTCAAGTGGGTCGCCTACGAAGTCTTCGCTGGCCGTCCGCTCGCCAAGCCGCCGGGGTTCGTTACGGCTGACATGGTGGCCGGGTTCAGTTTCAACGCAACCTTCTAGCGGACTACCGGAAGATTCCAGATGACAGGCATGGGCTATCTCATCCACGCCCCAGCCATGGGCCGCAGCACGATGGAGGCCACGGCGGCGTTCCGTGCCGTTATCTGGCTCGCCATGCAGGCACCGAAGGTGAAGAAGCTTGCACGGCGGCAACTCAATCAGCTCGTTCTGCAGCCTCAGGCGGCGGGCTGCGAGGTATTGGTATCCAGCGAGGATGGGCAAGGAACGTGGAAGCCGCGATTGTGCCGCTCCTATGCGAACCTGAGCGCCGTATTCGAGAGGCAGTATGTCCGCGACCCCTACATGCCGCTGCTGCCTAAGGCGTGGCATTCCGGCGACCGCCTGTGGCTGATTCACCCCATCGTGCCCAACAGCTTCGCGGCGACGCTGCGCCGCACGATTCAAGACCTGTTTTCGGAACGAAGCGCAAGAAGCCTGAGCCCCCGCAGCCGCTGGTCCGGGCAGAAGCTGTTGATTTGGCGCGGGACCGGCTGCTCGCGCGTAAACGCCATGGAATTCAGGCGGCAACGCCCGAGAATGGCCTGACGGAGACACCGAAACATGAACAAGGGAATCTATCGACTTGTATTCAATGCCGCCCGCGGCTGCATCATGGTGACGGCCGAGAACGCGGGGCGCTGCGGCAAGGGCGATGGAGTACTGGCCGGCAAGGGCGCTAGCCGCCTTTCTGGGACACCCCGGTCGCTCCTGCGTACGGCCACACGGCTCGCCACCGGCATGGGGTTGCTTGCCAGCGCGCTGGTTCAGGCCCAGATCGTGGCCGACCCTGGGGCCCCCAGCGGCGAGCGCCCCACGGTGCTCAGCACGCCCAACGACGTGCCGCTGGTGAACATCCAGACCCCGAGCGCCGCGGGCGTGAGCCGCAATACCTACCAGCAGTTCGACGTGGGTACACCCGGTGCGGTGCTCAACAACAGTCGCAACAACGTGCAAACCGCGCTTGGCGGCTGGGTGCAGGGCAATCCGTGGCTCGCGCGCGGAGAAGCCCGTGTCATCGTCAATGAAGTCAACAGCAGCAACCCCAGCTACATCATGGGCTTCATCGAGGTAGCGGGCCAGCGCGCCGAAGTCATCGTTGCCAACCCCGCCGGCATCAACGTGGACGGCGCGGGTTTCATCAACGCGAGCCGCGCCACGCTCACCACCGGCACGCCAGTCTTCAGCGGCAGCAGTCTGGAGAGTTATCGGGTGGAGCGGGGCACCATCCGCATCGATGGCGCCGGCCTGGATGCCCGGCTCACCGATTACACCGGCATCCTGGCAAGGGCCATCGAGGTCAACGCTGCCATTCATGCGCAGCACCTCCAGGTGATATCTGGCACGAACACCGTCAGCGCCGACCAAACCACCGTGCGGGCCCAGGCCACCGGCACCGCCAGTGGCAGCACACCGGTTCTTGCGCTTGACGTAAGCCAGCTCGGCGGCATGTACGCCGGCAAGATTGCCCTCATCGGCACCGAGGCTGGTCTGGGCGTGCGCCATCACGGCACCCTAAGCGCCAGTGTGGGCGATGTGCATATCGACGCCAACGGATGGCTTTCGTCCACTGGCCAGATCGAGGCTCGTCAGGGGAATGTCCGGGTGCAAACCGCGCAGGCGCAGACCCATAGCGGCAGCATCACGGCAGCTGGCAATGTCTTTATCCATGCCGGCGCGGAAGCCCACCGCTCCGTAATCGACATTAGCGGCAGCGTTCGCGCTGGACTTGAGGCCAATCTGCGTGCCAGCGATCTGTCCAACCGCGGCCGGATCAACGCCCAGCGCCTGGACGTGAGGGTGGCGAGCCTGTCCAACAGCGGCGATATCTGGCAGAGCGGCGGCCAGGCCTTGCGTGTAAGTGCCGCCGCCCTTACCAATGCCTCCGGCGCCGCCATGGGTGCCGTGCAGACCTCGCCCCCCCCAGCTCCGGCCCCTGTCCCGCCCGCACCTCCTTCGGATTCACCCCCCGCGCCCGCTACCCTCGCTGACGGTCTCGGCAGTGTCAGCGGCTCCTTGCTCAATCAGGCCGCGGCCACCATCGCCGCTGCCGGCGCGCTTCATCTGAGCGCCACTGAATCCCTGACCAATGCGGGCAACATGCGCGCCCAAACCGTGCAAGTCAGCGGCCAGCGTTTTGAAACCAGCAGCGGCACGCTGCAAACCCACGATCTTTCGGTACTCACCAGCACTGTGACCCTGACCGGCGGCGCGCTGCTGGCTAACACCGCCAGCTTTGGCGGCACCGAATACGTTCAATCCCAGGGAGCGCAGGTCTACACGCAGGATGCTCTTGCGGTGAATGTGCAGCGCTTCGTCAACGCGGGAGAGCTTCAGTCGGCCGGCAACGCGGGCATTGGCGCAAGCGACACGCTGATCAATAGCGGACGTATCGCCGCCGCGGGCAATCTCACCATCGAGGCCAGCGCCCTCGACAGCACCGGCACCCTGGCCGCGGGGCTCAATGCCGATGGCAGCCTGAAGGCCTTCGCCGCGAACCGGGGGGCGCTGACGATAACCGCCACCAGTGCCCTCAAGGCCACCGGCCGCAACCTCGCCGCTGGCGCCGTGACCCTGAGCGGCGCGAGCATCAACCTCACAGGCAGCGAAACCGTTGCCTACAGCGCCAGCATCACCACCACGGGCGCCTTCAGCACCGGCCACGCCGAACTCATCACTGTGGGCAGCATCAGTGTCGCGGCTGGTAACCACACCAACCTGGCCGGTACCGTTTACGCCGGCACCGATGCCAACTTCACCCTTGCCCAGTCGCTCACGAGCACCGGCACCGTGGCCGCCGCAGGCAATCTCAGCGTGCATGCCGGCAGCCTTGACAGCTCTGGCACCCTGGCCGCCGGGCTCAATGCCGATGGCAGCCTAAAGGCCTTCGTTCCCGGTGGTCCCGCGCTACAGTTCACCACCACTGGCGATCTGCGCGCCACGGGCACAAACCTCGCCACCGGCGACATCATCCTGGGCGGGGTTGGCATCCACCTCAACGGCAGCGATACCAGCGCCCACAGTGCCGCCATCGCTGCCACGGGCACCCTGAGCACCCGTGCGGCCCGCGTGGTGACCCGGGGCGATATCAGCCTCACGGCTGCCGGAGCCCTGGACAACGCCGCCGGCACCGTGGCATCGAAGGCTGGCGGTTTGAGCATCACAGCCAATGGGGTGAACAACACCGACGGATTGTTGGCGGCGGTTGCCAGCCTGTCCGTCGACGCTCGCGATGCTGATCTCACCAACACCCGTGGACGAATCCTGGCCCAAGGGGAGATGAACCTCGCCACCAGCGCCGGTATTGGCAATGTCAGCGGGCTGATTCAATCCAACGTCGGGGTCAGCCTGAACGGCGCCACCATCGACAACAGCCAGACCAGCACCAGCAGCCAGGGGATTGTCGGTATGGATGTGTCCCTGCGCGCTGGCGCCGTGAACAACACCGACGGGCAAGCGCTCGCGGAACGCGACCTCGCCATCATCGCCTCCACTGCCATCACCAACACGCGCGGTACCCTCAGTGCCAAGCGCACCCTCATCCTTCAGGACACTGCCTCCACGCCAAACCAGCGCGCCCTTGCCATCGGCAACAGCAGCGGCGTCATCGTGGCCAACAACGACACGAGTCCCGCCAACAGCATCCTGAGCATCACTGCCCGAAGCCTGGGCGCGGACGGCACCGCGCAAAGCGGTGGCGCCATGGCACTCGACCTGGTGGGTGACATGATCAGCGCCAGTGGCCAGCAGATTCGCGCCGGGGGCGACCTGAGCCTCCAACTCCACGGGGGCGCATTCCAGAACGCCGGGCAGTGGCAGGCCGGGCAGGATCTCATGGTGCGCGCAAACCACATTGACAACCGAACCAGCGGCGAGCTGCTCAGTCGTGGCGTCACCTTGCTGGACACCACGCAGAACAGCAGCGGCACCATCACCAACCGCGGCCTTGTGGACGGCATCCATGCCCGCATCAACAGCCAGACCCTGGATAACCTTGGCACCGGCCGTATCTTCGGCAACTTCATCGCCATCGCCGCGCATAGCCTCACCAACCGGGAGGAAACCATAAGCGGCCAAACCAGCGCGGCCACCATCGCTGCACGCGAGCGGCTTGACGTGGGCGCACAGAGCATCCTCAACCGCGAAGGCGCGCTCATGTTCAGCGCCGGGGACATGGCCCTGAGCGGGGCGCTGGATTCCAGCCACCGGGCGATCATCGGCGGCAGCGCCAATTCACAGAGCCTGCACAACCGCAGTGACACTCTCGAAAGCATGAGCAACAATGCACAGTCT
>DAIPHN010000195.1:5064-6370 GCA_036771335.1 Burkholderiales bacterium | reverse complement strand
GGGGGGTACCTGGCGGGGGGTCGCGTGCTTGCTGGGGTACCAACGGGGCGACACGTAGGCCCCGGCGCCGCGCAACACCTCCATCACCGGCGGGCCCGTGGGGCAGCGGCGCCACGGCCAGCCGGGCCGTGCCCCGCCCATGAACCAACCCCGCCGGGCGGGCCCGGCGCGTTGCTCCTGCCGTGCCCTTGCCGTTAGCATGCCGCCCCTCTCTTTGGCTTGCCCGCCTGCTCCCATGCCTCCCATCTCCGGACTCACCCGCTTCGTTGGCATCCTTGCCGATCCCATCGCCCACGTGATGGCGCCCGGGCTGCTCAACGCCCTGTACGCCGCCCGCGGCGAGAACGTGTTCATGGTGCCCATGCACGTGCATCCCGACCAACTTGGGCAGGTGGTGCAGGGGCTGCGCGGCATCGGCAGCTTCGACGGCTTCGTGGCCACCGTCCCCCACAAGACGGCGGTGCCGGCGCTGTGCGACGCGCTCACGCCGCAGGCGCGGCAGGCAGGCGCCGTGAACATCGTGCGGCGCACGCCCGAGGGGCGCATGATCGGCGGCCTGCTCGACGGCGTGGGCTTCGTGGCGGGCCTGCGGGCGAGCGGCATCGAGCCGCGCGGCCTGCGCGCCTACGTGGCTGGCGCGGGCGGCGCGGGCAGCGCCATAGCCTGGGCGCTGGCGGGGGCGGGCGTGCGGCGGCTCACGCTGGCCAACCGCACCGCGCAGCGCGCGCAGGCGCTGGCGCAGCGCATCGCGGCGCAGCACCCCGGCGTGGAGGTGGCGGTGGGCGGCGCCGATCCCTCCGGCCATGATCTGGTGGTGAACGGCACGTCGCTGGGTATGGGGCCCGGCGACGCATTGCCGCTCGACGCCTCGAAGCTCGAGCCCTCACAGATCGTGGCCGAGATCATCATGAAGCCCGCCGAGACGGCGTTGATGGCAGCGGCGCGCGCCCGGGGCTGCCGTGTGCAGCCGGGCCTACCCATGCTCTCGGCCCAGGTCGCGCTCATGGCGGGATTCATGCGCGGCGAGCCGGCGCTGGTGGGAGAGGCTTCGTGAGCAGCGATCTTCTGGCGGCGCTGCGCGGCATCAGCGGCGAGGGCGGTGTCCTCACCGCGGCGGCCGACCTGGAGCCCTACGTCACCGACTGGCGCGGCATGTTCCATGGCAGCGCGTTGTGCGTGGCGCTGCCGCGCACAACGGCAGAGGTGGCGGCGGTGGTGCGTACTTGCGCGACGGCTGGGGTGCCGGTGGTACCCCAGGGCGGCAACACCGGCCTGTCGGGCGGCGCAACGCCCGATGCCAGCGGCC
>DAIPHN010000195.1:0-4964 GCA_036771335.1 Burkholderiales bacterium | reverse complement strand
GCCATCGCCGTGCTGCGCGCGGCGCGCCAGGAACTGGGCGATGCGCTGAGCGGCTTCGAGCTCATGTCAGGCGAGGCCATCGCGCGGGTGGAACAGCGCATGGGGTTGCGCTCGCCGCTGCCGGCTTCGCCGTGGTTCGTGCTGCTGGAGGCATCGGCCAGCCTTGCGGGCCTGCGCGAGGCCGCCGAGGCGGTGCTGGCGCGGGCGCTGGAAGCCGGCGACGCCTCCGCCTGCGTACTGGCCGAATCCGGGCAGCAGGCGGTTGCACTTTGGAAGCTTCGCGAGTGCATCACCGAGGCCGAGGCGCGCACGGGCAAGTCGATGAAGCACGACGTCTCCGTTCCGGTGAGCGCCATTCCTGCCTTCCTGGCGCAGGCTGACCCGGCAGTGACGGCCGCGTTTCCGGGTGTGCGGATCAATGCCTTCGGGCACGCGGGCGACGGCAACATCCACTACAACGTGATTCTGGCGCCCGGCACCGACACCGCGGCGCTGAACGTGCTAGTGCACGATCTGGTGGTACGCCACGGCGGCAGCATCTCTGCGGAGCACGGCTTGGGGCAGTACCGGGTTGACGAGGCGCTGCGCACGCGCCACGCCGCCGAAGTAGACCTGGCACGCCGCATCAAACGGGCCCTCGATCCGAACGGCGTGCTGAATCCGGGCAAGGTGTTGCCGCCATGATGCTGTTCGACTTCCTGATCGTGGGCGGCGGTACGGCGGGCTGCGTGCTGGCCAACCGGCTTACGGCCGATGGACGGCACGCGGTGCTCCTGCTGGAGGCCGGCGGCGAGCCGGATGGTTTCTGGATATCGATTCCGGCGGGCTTCAGCAAGCTGCTCAAGGACAACACCTTCAACTGGCGTTTCGAAACCGAGCCGGAGGTGGTGACTCGCGACCGGGTGATCGCCATTCCCCGGGGCAAGGGGCTGGGCGGGTCCACGCTCATCAACGGCATGATCTGGGTGCGCGGCCAGCCGGGCGACTACGACGCGTGGGAGGCAGGCGGCGCCACGGGCTGGAACTGGGCGAGCCTTGCGCCGCTGTTCCGCCGCATCGAGCGCTGCTCCTCGGGCGATGCGCACCGCGGCCACGAGGGGCCAGTGAGCGTGGAGGCGGTGCGCGAGCGCTACCGCCTCACCGAGGCCTTCCTGGAAGCGGCGCGCCAGGACGGCCAGCGCATCAACCCCGACTACAACGGACCGGACCAGGAGGGCTTCGGCTACTACCAGGCCAACCAGCGCAACGCCCGCCGCTGGAGCGCCTATGACGCTTACCTGAAGCCGGCCCGGGCGCGGCCCAATCTCACGGTGCTCACGGGCGCCCACGCCACGCAACTGCTGTTCGAGGGTGCGCGCTGCACGGGCGCGCGCTACTTCCGCGGCGGCGAGCACCACGAAGCGCGCGCCCGCCGCGAGGTGGTTCTCGCAGCGGGCGCCGTGCAGACACCGCAATTGCTGGAACTCTCCGGGGTAGGCTCACCGGCGCTGCTGCAGCGCCTGGGCATCGCCGTGCGCCACGCCCTGCCGGGGGTGGGTGAGAACTACATCGACCACGCCTGCACACGCATGAACTGGCGCGTGCGCGACACGCTCACCATCAACGAGATCTCCCGCGGCTGGCGCCTCGCGCTTCAGGTGGCCAGCTACTTCCTGCGCCGCCGGGGCATCCTCACCCTGGGCACGGGGCTCGCCCACGGGTTCGTGAAGACTTCCGCCGAAGCGCTTACCCCCGACGCCCAGTACTTTTTCATGCACGCGTCCTACGCCAACGCCGCCGAGCGCATCCTCGACCGCGAACCGGGCATGACCCTGGGCGTGGCGCCCCTGCGGCCCAAGTCGGCCGGCAGCATCCACGCACGCAGCGCCGACCCCTTCGACAAGCCAGCCATCCGGCCCAGCATGCTCTCGCACCCCGAGGACCAGCGCTGCATGGTGGAGGCCATGAAGATCGCGCGGCGCATCGTGGGCCAGCCGGCGCTGCGGCGCTACGTGGCCTTCGAGCTCACCCCGGGCGAGCAGGTCACGAGCGACGAGCAGTGGTTGGAGTTCGGCCGCGTCAACGCCCAAACCATTTACCACCCCATCGGCACCTGCCGCATGGGCACGGACGAGGCGGCCGTCACCGACCCGCGGCTGCGGGTACGGGGGCTGGACGGGCTGCGGGTAGCCGATGCCGCGGTGATGCCGAGCATGGTGTCCGGCAACACCCAGGCCGCGGTGTTCGTGGTGGCCGAGCGGGCGGCGGAGCTGATCCTGGCCGACGCGCGGGGCTGAGGGCCGTTCTGCGACGCGGCGTTGACCCCGGCGACCGGCCTCAGGTGCTTTCTTCGTCGCGCGGGCAGGTGTCAGCTTCCACGCGGATCACTTCGCCCAGCGCCGGGATGCGAAATCCGGTAACGCCCGCCGCGAGCGCGGCCTCCCGGGCCATGCGCGGCGGCGCGTCGAGCGGCTCGTCGCCGAGCTGGAATGTGCCCCAATGCACGGCCAGCCCCGCGCAGGCGTGCAGACGCACCTGCGCTTGGACTGCTTCGGCTGGCGAGAGGTGGTCGCGCCCCATGAGATGCGCTGGCAGGACTGGCGCGATGGGCAGCGCGGCCAGGTGAACCGCACCGATGCGCGCCCGCAAGTCGTCGAAGAGCGCCTCGGACCATCCCGTGTCGCCAGCGAAGTAGAGACGGCGTCCCTCGTGCTCCACGACCCAGCCGCCCCAGAGCATGCGATTCTGGTCGCCGAGGCCGCGGCCGCTGAAGTGCAGCGCCGGCACGAAGCGTACCGCCGTCGTGCCGAACTGGACCTGCTCCCACCACTGCAAGTCGCGGCCGGGTGTGCCCGTCTCGCGGGCGAACCAGCCGGCGCTGCCCGACCCCGCCAGGAACAGCGGCGGGCCGCCCTTCTGCATGGCGAGGGCGCGCACGGTGAGCCGATCTAGATGGTCGTAGTGGTTGTGGGACACCAGCACCACGTCGATGTGGGGCAGCGCCTCGGGCGCCAGCGGCAAGGCTTCGCGGCGAGCGGGACCGAAGCCCTGCACGGGCGCCACGTAGGGCGAGAGCACTGGATCCAGGATCATCCAGAGTCCGCCGGCGCGCACCAGCAGGGTGGCGTGGCCGAGCCAGGCCACCGCGAAGGGCTCGTTCGCCATTGCCTGGAGGTCCAGCGCCAGCCGGGGTGCGGGCTCGGCTGCCGGGACCGTCCCGGTGATCTGCAGCCACGCGCGGCGCAGCATGTAGCCTAGCGGAAGCCGGCGAGCCGGCTCGACTCCCGATCCATACGTGTTGCGATGCACGGCAGGCACCGACGGCGCACCCTGCCCCGCGTGGCCGAGGGCGAGGCCTGCCAGCCCGAAAACCAGCACCAGCAACACCGCGCCCGCCGCGCCACGTCCTCTCCCGGATCGTTCCATGGTCGTTACCTCCAGGACGCCACGATGCGATCATTTGTTGACGTTGTCAACATTGTCTGGTCGGATCGCGGTGCTCGACAATGCCCGGCTGGCCCCGCTAACCTCCGATCTCTCCTAAATTCTCCCGACGGCATCCAGCTTGCAATACACCCGACTAGGCAATACCGGCCTCAAGGTCTCGCGCATCTGCCTGGGCTGCATGAGCTACGGCGCGCCCGAGCGCGGACGCCACCCCTGGACGCTGGACGAGGCCGCCAGCCGCCCCTTCATCCGCAAGGCGCTGGACCTGGGCATCAACTTCTTCGACACGGCCAACTCCTACTCGGAGGGCACCAGCGAGGAGATCGTGGGTCGCGCGCTGCGCGACATGGCCGACCGCGACGAGATCGTGGTGGCCACCAAGGTGTTCTTCCCCACCCGCGGCGGCCACAACGTGCACGGCCTGTCGCGCAAGTCCATCTTCCACAACATCGACGCCAGCCTGAAGCGCCTGGGTATGGATTGCGTGGACCTCTACCAGATCCACCGCTGGGACTACCGCACGCCCATCGAGGAAACCATGGAGGCGTTGCACGACGTGGTGAAGGCGGGTAAGGCGCGCTACATCGGCGCCTCGTCCATGTTTGCCTGGCAGTTCGCCAAGGCCCAGCAGGTGGCGCAACAGCACGGCTGGACGCGCTTCGTCACCATGCAGGACCACTACAACCTGCTCAACCGCGAGGAAGAGCGCGAGATGCTGCCGCTGTGCGCCGACCAGGGCGTGGGCGTGATTCCCTGGAGCCCGCTGGCCCGCGGCCGCCTCACCCGCGACTGGAGCGAGCAGACCGAGCGCGAGCGCACCGACGATCTCATGGGGCCGCTGTACGCCAAGACCCTCGAGTCCGACCGCGCCATCGTGGAGCAGGTGGCCGCCATCGCCGCGCGGCGCGGCGTCCCCCGCGCCCAGGTGGCCCTGGCGTGGCTGCTGTCGAAACCGGTTATCAGCGCCCCCATCGTGGGCGCCACTCGGGTACGGCACCTGGATGACGCGGTGGCGGCGCTGTCGGTGAAGCTCGACGCCGAGGAGATAGACGCCCTCGAGGCGCCCTACGTGCCGCACGCGGTGGTGGGGTTCAGTTGAGCGGCGGCACCTTCAGCCTGGAAGGGCGCACGGCGCTGGTGACCGGCGCGAGCGCCGGGCTGGGCGCGGGCATCGCCGAGGCCTTCGCCCGGGCCGGCGCCGAGGTGGTGCTCATGGCGCGCTCGCGCGAGGGCCTGGAGGCGGCCGCCGCCCGCATCGCAGCCGCGGGCGGACGGGCGCACGTGCTGCCCTGTGATGTCACCGACACGGCGGCGCTGCGTGCCGCCATCGCCGGCCTGCCGGCCCTGGACGTGCTGGTGAACAACGCCGGCACCAACTTTCCCGAGCCGGTCACCGAAGTCTCCGACGAACACCTGGACGCGCTGCTGTCGCTCAACGTGCGTGCAGTATTCGTGGCCGCCCAGGCGGCGGTGCGGCGCATGCTCGCCGACCCCGACCGCAAGCAGCGCGGCGGCGCCATCGTGAACATGTCCTCGCA
>DAIPHN010000194.1:0-6423 GCA_036771335.1 Burkholderiales bacterium | reverse complement strand
CCCGCGCTGCCCCCCCGGCCCAGCCCGGGCCCCGGGGGCGGTGGCTGAGGCCCGCGGCCGGGGCATGGCCTGGGGGGCCGCGCCCGGGCCGCCAGCCCGCGGCAGCCCGGGCCTGGTCTACCATCCTTTCGCCGCCGGCTCTGCCGCGGCGACTCCCTCAACCCATCCGGAGAGCTTTCATGCCCTATGCCATCCAGACCGCCGACAAGCCCGGCAGCGCCGCGCTGCGCGCCAGCACCCGCCCGGCCCACCTGGACTATCTCAAGGCCCACCAGCACCTGCTGCTGGCCGCAGGCGCGCTAATCGAGGACGACGGCACGGGCGGCAGCGGCGGCATCCTGCTGGTGGATACGGACGATCGCGCCGTGGCGGAGCGATTCATCGCCGAGGACCCCTTCACCCTGGCGGGGCTGTTCGAGAAGGTGACGGTGCCGCGCTGGCGCAAGGCGTTCTTCGACGGCAAGTGCCTGGTGTGACCGGCGCCCTCAGCCCGCCCACTTCTCCAGATCCGCCAGCATCCGCGCCACCCGATCTCCCACCTTCTCGGTGCTGAGCTTCTCGCGGATGCGCTCGATCATCAGCGGGAAGGCGAAGGGCGTGGGGTGAGGCGGCCGGGTGAGCACGATGCTGCGCGTGGCGATGCGAGCCAGCACCTGGCGCAGCCGCTCCAGTTCCAGCTCGTTGTCCAGCACCTCGCGCCGGCTCTGTTGCAACAGCAGGTTGCGCGGGTCGTACTTCTCGAACACGTCGTAGAACAGCTCGCTGGAGGCCTGCAGCTGGCGGCGGCTGCGCGACTCGCCGGGAAAACCCTGGAACACCAGCCCCGCCACTCGCGCGATCTCGCGGAAGCGCCCGCGGGCCAGCATGCCGGCGTTCAGGCTGGCGAGCGCGTCCTCCTCCAGGTTCGCCGTCGAGAACAGGCCCTCGCGCAGGGCGCGGCCCCAGTCCAGCGGCTCGGGCACCAGCAGCTCGAAACCGTAGTCGTTGACACTGATGCTGAAGGTGGCGGGCTGGCCCCGGCCGATGCGCAGCGCGCACAGGTTCGCTAGGCCGGTGTGCACGTGCCGGCCGGCGAAGGGAAAGCAGAACAGATGATGACCCTCGCGGGTATCCACCTGCTCCATGAGCAACTCATGGGAGCCCGGGATACGCGACCAGCGGCGCTGGATCTGGAACAGCGGCTCCAGGGCCCCCGTCTCGGGCTCGGGGTAGCGCCCCTGGCGGGCCAGGTCAACCAGCTCCACGATGGCCTCGCACAGCTCGTTGGACAGGGGCATCTTGCCGCCGCCCCAGCGCGGCACCACGCCCTTGCCCGGTTTCGCCTTGCGCACGTAGGCCACCATCACGTGCACCTTCACCAGCTCCAGCACGCGCCCGCCGAACAGGAAGCAGTCGCCGGGCTTCAACCAGGCGATAAAACTCTCCTCCACGGTGCCGATGCGCCCGCCGCTCATCCAGCGCACCTCCATGGCTGTATCGGCCACGATGGTGCCCACGGACATGCGGTGGCGGCGGGCGATACGCCCATCGGGCACCTGGTGCAGACCGGTCTCGTCCACCACCACGCGGTGATACTCGGGATAGGCGCCCAGCGACTCGCCGCCGTGGATCACGAAGTCCAGCGCCCAGCGCCACTCGTCATCGCCCAGGTCGCGGTAGGCGAAGGTGGAGCGCACTTCCGCCAGCAGTTCGCCGGCCCGGAAACCTCCGCCCAGCGCGACGCTCACCAGGTGCTGGGTGAGCACGTCCAGGGGCTTGCGCGGCGGGCGGCGCGACTCGATGCGCCCGGCGACCGCGGCGCGGCGGGCGGCGGCGGCATCGATGAGTTCCAGCGCATGGGTGGGCACGCAGGTGGCGCGCGACAGGCGGCCGGGCGCGTGGCCCGAGCGGCCAGCGCGCTGCAGCAGCCGCGCCACGCCCTTCGGGCTGCCCAGCTGCAGCACCCGCTCCACGGGCAGGAAGTCCACACCCAGGTCGAGGCTGGAAGTGCACACGCAGGCCTTGAGGGTACCGTTCTTCAGGCCCAGCTCCACCCAGTCCCGGATCTCACGGTCGAGGGAACCGTGGTGCAGGGCCATGAGGCCCGCCCAATCGGGCCGCGCCTCCAGCAGCGCCTGGTACCAGAGCTCCGCCTGGGAGCGGGTGTTGGTGAACAGCAGCGTGGTGGCGGCCGAGTCGATCTCGGCCACCACCCGCTCCAGCAGGCGTACCCCCAGGTGACCCGCCCAGGGGAAGCGCTCCATGGTGCCGGGGATGAGCGTATCCACCGCTACGCGCTTTTGAATGTGGCCCTCCACCCGGCGCCCGTGCCCGCCGGGCCCCAGCAGCACCGCCAGGGCCTCATCCAGGTTGCCCAGGGTGGCGGACAGGCCCCAGGTGACTAGCCCGGGATTCCAGCGCCGCAGCCGCGCCACGGCCAGCTGCACCTGCACGCCGCGCTTGTTGCCCAGGAGCTCGTGCCACTCGTCCACCACCACGGCGCACACGGCTGCCAGGCGCTCGCGGGCGTCGGTGCGGGTGAGCAGCAGCGTGAGGCTCTCGGGAGTGGTGACCAGCACCGAGGGCAGGCGGCGGTCCTGCTTCGCGCGCTCGCCGCTGGCGGTGTCGCCGGTGCGCACGCCCACGGTCCAGGGCAGGCCCAGGCCCTGCAGCGGCTCGGCCAGGGCGCGGCCCGTGTCCGCAGCCAGGGCGCGCATAGGCGTGAGCCACAGCACCGACAGGGGCGGCGCGTGAGCGCCCGCGGGCTTAAGCGCCTCGGCACGCTGCAGAGCGCCCAGCCACACGGCCAGGGTCTTGCCGGAGCCCGTGGTGGCGTGCAGCAAGCCGCTCTCACCGGCGGTCATGGCGCTCCAGACCTCGCGCTGGAAAGGAAATGTGGTCCAGCCACGCGCGGCAAACCACGCGTCGATGCGTGCGCCAAGGGGTGGTGCACCGCCGGTCCGTGCCGCCTGCCCGGCGGCACGGTGGGTGGACGCCCTGGCCATGGGCCCGCTCAACCCCCTCTCATGCGTGCCCCACGCCCGCCTGGTCGCGCGAGGCCCCGGCCACGCTCTTCAGCGCCCGCTCCACCACATCGCGGGTGAGCTGCTCGCGAAGGCCGCGCGGCGCGGGCAGCATGCCGGCGCGCAGCGCCAGCGCCATGGCCACGGCCTGCAGCACATCGCCGTTGGCCGCTGGCGGGCGCCCCTCCACCTGGGCGTCGATGGCGTTTAGAACGGCGCTCACCAGCTCGCCCACCCGGGCGGCAGACACGGTCTCGGGGTGCAGTTCGAAGGTCACCTCGAGCACGGCGCCCGAGGAAGTGACGGCGCGGTAGGGAAGGCTTTTCATGGGGCGAATTCTCCGGAATGCAGTAACTGGTGCAGGCGATCGAGGGTGTCGGCCTCGGCGGCCGGCTTGTCGGTGCGGATGCGCAGCATGCGCGGGAAGCGCACCGCCACGCCAGACTTGTGACGAGCGGAGCGCTGGATACCCTCAAAGCCCAGTTCCATCACCAGCTTCGGATGGACGCTGCGCACCGGGCCGAATTTTTCCAGGGTGTTGGCGCGGATGAAGGCGTCCACCTCGCGGATCTCCGCGTCGCTAAGGCCCGAATAGGCCTTGGCGAAGGGCACCAGCGCGTCATCCTTCCATACGGCGAAGGTGTAGTCGGTGTACAGGCTGGCGCGGCGGCCGTGGCCGCGCTGGGCGTACGCCAGCACGGCGTCCAAGCTCAGCGGGTCGATCTTCCAATTCCACCACTCACCGCCCGGGCCGAGCTTCACACGGCCGGCGCCATAGGCGGACTCGCGGCGCTTGAGCATGAGACCTTCCACGCCGCGCGCACGAGAACCCTCGCGCAGGGCGGCCAGCGCTGCCCACGACTGGGCCGGCACCTCGGGCGAGAGCACCAGCGCCGGTTCGCGCGTTTGTGTCACCAGCGCTTCCAGGTGCGCGCGGCGTTCGTGGAACGCTCCTGCGCGCAGGTCAGTACCCCCGGCTTCGAGCAGGTCATAGGCCACCATCGCCACCGGTACCTGCGCCAGCACCTTCGGCCCAAGCTGCTTACGGCCGATGCGCTGCTGAAGCACCGCGAAGGGCAGCGGCACGCCATCGCGCCAGGCGAGGATCTCACCGTCGATCACCGTGCCTGGCGGCAGGCGTGCGCCGAGTGCGGCGATCTCGGGAAAGCGCTCGGTCACCAGTTCCTCGCCGCGCGACCACAGGAACACCGCGCCACTACGGCACACGAGCTGGCCGCGGATGCCGTCCCACTTCCACTCGGCGTGCCATTGTTCCACGGGGCCCAGCAACTCGGGCGGCTGCTGCAGCGGATGGGCAAGAAAGAAGGGGTAGGGCCGGCCCGGGCGCGCCTCACTGCCCGCAGGCGCGAGTAACGCGCGATAGTTCTCCGGGGAAGGCTGCCACTCGCCCATCAGCCGCTCCGCCACAGCCTGGGGATCGAGGCCCGCCGCCTCGGCGATGGCGCGAGTGACGAGGGCGCGGGAAACACCTACGCGGAATCCGCCGGTGATGAGCTTGTTCCAGAGGAAGCGGCCGGGGGTGTCCAGCTCCTGCCACGCGGCTAACAGGCGCTCGCGCAGTGTCGCTTCGGGCGCACCGCGCAGCGGTAACAGGCGCTGCTCGATCCAGTGCGCCAGCGGCGCATCGCTGCCTCGACCGGGCTCGGGCAGCAGGTGGGCGATGGTCTCGGCCAGATCGCCCACCGCCTGGTAGCACTCCTCGAACAGCCACTCGGGCACGCCGGCCGCGTCGCGGGCCAGTTTGCGCAGTACGCGGGTGGGCACCACCTGGCGCGGCTTGGTGCCAGCGAGAAAGTACAGTGCCCAAGCGGCATCGGCATCGTCGGCGCAGGAAAAGTACTGTCGCAGAGCCGCCAGCTTGCCGCGCGTGGCAGTGGTGGCGTCCAGGGCCGCGTAGCGCGCGGCGAAGGCGCGCATCAGGCCACCGCCGCGCCAGCGAAATCCGGTGCTGCGCCATCCGCCGGGTCGCCGCTGTCGTCCTGCTCGCCGCCGTACTCGCTTTCCATGGCCTGGGCGTCCCAGCCCTGCTCCCGCAGCCAGCGCACCATCACGGGCACGTAACCGTGGGTGACGAACACGCGCGCGGCGCCGGTCTCGCGGACGGCTCGCACCAGCCCCGGCCAGTCGGCGTGATCCGAGAGCACGAAGCCGCGGTCCACGGCGCGTCGGCGGCGCGCCCCGCGCAATTGCATCCAGCCCGAGGCGAAGGCGTCGGAGCACTCGCCGAAGCGCCTGAGCCAGGGCGAGCCCTGGGCCGAGGGCGGGGCCACCACCAGCGCACGGGACAGCGCCGCGCGGTCGGCCACATCGCTCACCAGCGCCGTGGCCGGCAGGGGCACGCCGCTGTCGCGGTATGCGCGGTTCAGCGCCTCCACCGCCCCGTGGCACACGATAGGACCGATGGCTGGGTCCACACCGGCGAGAATGCGCTGCGCCTTACCGAAGGCGTAGGCGTACACCACCGAGGCACGGCCGGCATCGGCGTTGCCACGCCACCAGCGGTTCACCTCCTCGAACAGGGCCATACCGGGACTCCAGCGGTACACCGGCAGGCCGAAGGTGGACTCGGTGACGAAGGCGTGGGCGCGCACCGGTTCGAAGGCCGCGCAAGTGACATCGGGCTCCACCTTGTAGTCGCCCGACACCACCCAGACCTCGCCGCGGTGCTCGATGCGCACCTGCGCGGAACCCAGCACGTGGCCAGCGGGATGCAGCGAAACGCGCACGCCGTTGATCTCCACGGCCTCGCCGTAGTCCACGGGCTGCAGGGTGATGTCGCCCAGGCGCGCTCGCAGCACCCGTTCGCCGGCGCGCGCGGCCAGATAGCGGCCGTGGCCGCGGCGGGCGTGGTCGGCGTGGGCGTGGGTGATCACGGCCCTCTCCACAGGCCGCCAGGGGTCGATGAAGAAATCGCCCGACGGGCAGTACAGGCCGCGCGGCGTGGCCTGGACGAGGTCCTGGGAACGGGTGCTCATGGAAGCGCAGGCGGTGCGCCGCGGCGCGCAACGCCGCGGGGCCTCGATGGACGCGGGCGCGGCGGGTTCCGCCGTGCGGAGCCTTACTTCACCGCGGCGAGCAGGGCGTCGAAGGCTTCGTCGAAGAGCTTCACGCCTTCGCGCTGGAGTTGCTCGCCCACAGCCTCGTGGCTGATGCCCAGACGCTCGAGCGCGTCGAAGGCTTCGCGGGCCTCGGCCAAGCCCTCGCCCAGGGTGCTGGAAGCGCGCCCGTGGTCGCGGAAGGCGGCCAGGGTGACGTCGGGCACGGTGTTGATGGTCTGGGGACCCACCAGCGGCTCCACATAGAGCAGGTCGTGGTAGGAGGGGTTCTTGGTGCTGGTGCTGGCCCACAGCAGGTACTGTGGGCGACCGCCCGTGGCTCGGAAGCGCCCGGTGCCGAAGAA
>DAIPHN010000193.1:0-6427 GCA_036771335.1 Burkholderiales bacterium | reverse complement strand
CGCCAGCCGGGGATGCGCTGGGGGGAGGTGGAAAATCCCGTGAGCCCCGCCTTGATGCGCGCCCCGCGCCCGGTGGCGGCCGCGTCGCGAATCTCGCCGCCGGCGCCGGTGGCGGCGCCGGGGAAGGGGGCGATGGCCGTGGGATGGTTGTGCGTCTCCACCTTCATGAGGATGTGCAGCGCGAGCGGGGCGGGACGGTAGACCTGGTCCGGGGCAGGCAGCAGACGCACCGCCGAGTCGCCCTCCATGACCGCGGCGTTGTCGGAATAGGCCACCACCGTGTGTTCAGGATGGGCCGCATGGGTGTGGCGGATCATGGCGAACAGCGAGTGCGGCTGGGCCTCGCCGTCCACCACCCAGGCGGCGTTGAAGACCTTGTGGCGGCAGTGCTCGGAATTGGCCTGCGCGAACATCATCAGCTCCGCGTCGGTGGGATCGCGGCCCTCGCGCCCGAACAGTTCGAGGAGGTAGTCGATCTCGTCGGCGGCCAGCGCCAGGCCCATCTCGCGGTCGGCGCGCTCCAGGGCGGCGCGTCCCTCCGCCATGACCGGCACGCTGGCAAGCGGCGCAGGCGCGGGCGTGTCGAACAACCGCGCCAGCGCGCCGGGCCCGTCGAGCACCGTCTCGGTCATGCGGTCGTGCAACAGCGCGGCCAGGCGCTGGCGGGTGCGGACGTCCAGCGGCGCGCCGGCCCGCACGCGAAACTCCGTGCCGCGTTCGATACGCCGTACGGCTTCCAGGCCGCAGTGGCGCAGGATATCCGTGGCCTTGGAAGACCAGGGCGAAATCGTACCCAGACGCGGCACCACCAGAAACCCTTCGCCCCGCGCCAGCGCGGGGCGAAGGCGCGGGCCGTAACGCAGCACGTGCGCAAGACGCTGACCCTCGTCCTCGTCGAGAGGACGGGTGAGGTGGGCGATGTGCAGAAAGCGCGCCCGCACCTGGGTGACGGCGGGCACCGCCTCGCGCAGCTGATCGAGCAGCTTGCCAAGGCGAAAATCGGACAGGGCCTCGGGCCCGGGAAGTATCAGCAGTTCAGCAGGGCTCGGGGCGGACATGGGCGCGGGCGAAAGGACGAGCGGCCTGAAGAAGTTTTCAGCCATTCACAATATCCCGATTATAGACGCCGCCCTTTTGCCGCCGCGCGCCGCTACACTGCCTGCGGTTTCTCTTGCGCCATGCCCATACCTTCTTCCTTTGCTCCCGTGTTGCGCATGTCCGAAGTGCGCGCCGTGGAAGCTGCCGCCTTCGGCCGTTCGCCGAAGCCCGACCTGATGGCGCGCGCCGGGGAGGCCGCGGCGCATTGTGCCCGGCGCATGCTAGGAAACGCGCAGCGTGTGCTGGTGCTGGCCGGGTCCGGCAATAACGGGGGCGACGCACTGTTCGCTGCGCGGCTGCTGCGCGAGTCCTGGCTCGACGTGACCGTGGTGCTGCTGGGCGATGAGGCGCGGCTGCCCGCCGAGGCGGCTGCCGCCCTGGCGGCCTGGCGCGCGGCCGGCGGCGCCCTGAGCAACAGGCTGCCGATAGCCACGCCAGTGCCTGACCTGGTGGTGGATGGACTGCTAGGCATCGGCACCACCCGTTCCCTCGCGGGCGCCCTGGCGGATGCCGTGGAATGGATCAACCGCGCGGGCCGCCCCGTGTTGTCCCTGGACGTGCCTTCGGGTCTGGATGCCGACACGGGCGCTGTGCGCGGGGTGGCAGTGCGGGCCACGCGCACGCTTACCTTCATCGCCCTCAAGCCCGGGCTGCTCACCCTCGAAGGCCCCGACCATGCCGGCGAGCTGGAGGTGGCCGATCTCGGCCTTGCCGCGGATGCGGCCGCCGCAGCACGCGGCGGGTTGATTCCCGCGGACATCCTGCGCACCGCACTGCCCCCGCGCCGGCGCAACAGCCACAAGGGCAGCCACGGCAGCACCGGAATTCTGGGCGGGGCGGCGGGCATGGCTGGCGCCGTGCTGCTGGCGGCCCGGGCGGCCCTGCTGGCGGGCAGCGGCCGGGTGTACGCGGGCTTCCTGGACGGGGCGGCGCCGGCCTTCGATCCTGGCCAGCCCGAGCTGATGCTGCGCAGCGCCCGGGAAATCCTCGCCATGGAGCGTCTGGACGTGCTGGTGTGCGGACCGGGCCTCGGCGGCGGCGAGGCGGCACAGGCGTGCGTGCGGGCCGCCCTGGCCTTTCGCGGCCCCCTGTTGCTGGACGCCGACGCGTTGAACCTGGTGGCGGCCGACCCAGCGCTGGCCGCCGCTGTGGCGCGGCGCGCGGCCCCCACATGGCTCACACCCCATCCGGGCGAGGCGGCCCGCCTGCTGGGCAGCGACACGGCCACTATCGCCGCCGATCGCGTGGCTGCCGCCCTGGCCCTGGCCGAGCGGCTGCGGGCGTTCACGCTGCTCAAGGGCGCGGGGTCCATCGCCGCCGCTCCCACCGGGAGTTGGCTGGTGAATGCCTCTGGCAATCCGGGCCTGGCCGCCGCCGGCACGGGCGACGTGCTGTGCGGGCTGGCCGCCGCCCTGGCCGCTCAGGGCACCGACCCTTCCCTCGTCCTGCCGGCTGCAGCCCACCTGCACGGCCGCGCCGCCGACGCGTTGCTGAAGGCTCACGGCGGCCCCGTGGGCATGACGGCCGGCGAAGTGGCGTTGGCGGCGCGCCAGGTGTTGAACGCCGCGGTGTACGGGTAGCGGCTACTGGCCGGAGAGCAGCCCGCGGGCCAGCACGATGCCCGCGAAGGTGAGCAGCACCGAGCCCGCCAGGTGCAGCGCAGCGTGTCCCAGGGCCCAGCCCACCTGGCCGCGCTGGAGCAGCCCCACGGATTCGGCCGAGAAGGTGGAGAAGGTGGTGAGCCCGCCCAGGAATCCGGTGATCACCAGCAGGCGCCACTCCGGCGCAAGGCCCGTGCGCTGGCCGAAGAATTCCACCGCCACGCCGATCAGCAGGCCGCCGCTCAGGTTGGACGCCAGCGTACCCAACGGCAGGGAAGGCAGCACGGCGTTGAAGGCAACGCCCAGCAGCCAGCGCAGCCAGGCGCCCAGCGCGGCGCCCACACCCACGGCCACCGCGCCCCAGGCTGTCATGAACGCAGCGCCTCGCGCGACGTGGACTTCGGGGCCGCCGGCCGCGCCGCCATGAGCGAGCGCAGCAGCGGATTGGGAAAGCGCCGGCTCGGCGTGATGGCGTAGAAGCTTTCGCGAATCTCGGGGATGCGGGCCCGCGCCACCAGGACCTTGTCGCGCAGCTCGTCCTGCACCACCACCGGCGGCACCAGGGTGAGACCAGGGCATTCGCGCGCCATCAGGCGCAGCATGGCCATGTCGTCCACTTCGGCGAGCACCACGGGGCGGATGCCCGCCTGATCGAGCAGCAGGTCGCAGGCCGCCCGCATGCTGCTCTGCGCGCCGGGCAGCACCACCGGCAGGCTGCGCAGATCCTCGGGAAACCTGAACCGGCGCGCACCGCGCACCGGACGCCCCACCAGGCTCACCGGCTGCTCGCCCACCTTGTGGCTGTGCCAGGGCGTGCCCGCGTCGCGCGGCACCACGCTGTTGGACAGCACCACGTCCAGGGTATGGGCCGAGAGTTGCGAGAGCAGCTCGCGCAGGCTGCCCGAGCGCAGCACCACCTCCACGTCCTCGCGGGTGAGCAGCGGCCGCAGCCATTCGAGCTGGAAGTTGCGCGACAGGGTGGCCACCGCACCCACGCGCAACACCGCGCGGCCCGAGGCAGCCGCGCCCTTGAGGGTGCTCACCAGCTCGTCGCCGGTGCGAAAGATGGTGTCGGCGTAGTCGAGCGCGATGCGGCCCGCCTCGGTGAGCGTGAGGCGGCGGTTGCCGCGCTCGAAGAGCGCATGGCCGAGGCGCTCCTCGATCTGGCGCAACTGCACCGAGAGGGCGGACTGGGACACGTGCAGCCGCTGCGCGGCGCGCGTCAGGCTGCGCTCGTGGGCGATGGCCCAGAAGTAACGCAGGTGGTGGTAGTTGAGAGCAGCCACGCCATTCTTCTACTGGAACGAACGAAAGGATTCAATAGTTGAACTGGATGCAAGCCACCCGCACACCCAGAATGCGCCCCGCGCTGCAGGCATCGCCTCGACAGCAGTCAACAAACCCCATTGAACGAAAGGAAACCCCATGAACATTCACGCCCTCACCACCCGCCTCGTCCTCGCTGCCGTCATCGCGGGCGCTGCGTCGGGAGCCCACGCCCGCAGCGAGGAATGCCGCGCCACCACCGATGCGGAGATCGCCGCGCTGTTCGATCGCTGGAATGCCTCGCTCGCCACCGGCGAGCCCGCCAGGGTGGTGGCCAACTACGCCAACGAGTCGATCCTCCTGCCCACCGTGTCCAACAAGCCGCGCCTCACGCCGGCCGACAAGCTCGACTACTTCGAGATGTTCCTCAAGCTCAAGCCCCAGGGCAAGATCGACATGCGCACGGTGCAGGTGGGCTGCAACAGCGCCCTCGACGCCGGCATCTACACCTTCACGCTGGGCGACGGCCGCAAGGTGCAGGCCCGCTACACCTACACCTACACGTGGGATGGCTCCCAGTGGCTGATCACCAGCCACCACTCCTCGGCCATGCCCGAGAAGGGCTGAGGCCCGGCACCTTCGCCACGGCGGCGGCGGTGCGTGCGCGCGCCGCCGCCTTTTTCCACCCGCCCACGGTACCAACTCCCCGAACATGGACGCGAAACTGCTTTCCAGCCTGATGGACCCGGCCATCCTGTTCTTCTTCTTCGGCCTGTTCGCCGGCACCATCCGCTCCAACCTGGAAATCCCCCCCGCCATCGCCAAGTTCCTGTCGCTCTACCTGCTGCTGGTGATCGGCTTCAAGGGCGGCGTGAGCATGGCCATGACCGGCTTCACCTCCACCATGGGCTGGGCTCTTCTGGGCGCCATCATCCTGGCCTTCATCATTCCGGCCTATTCCTTCAGCATCCTGCGCACGCGCCTGAGCGCCTTCGACGCGGCGGCCATCGCGGCCACCTACGGCTCGGTGAGCGCGGTCACCTTCATCACCGCCAGCGGCTTCGCCGAACGCGCGGGCCTTGCCTTCGGCGGTTACATGGCGGTGGCGCTGGTGATCATGGAATCGCCCGCCATCATCATGGCCGTGCTGCTGGCCAACATGGTGCGCACCCGCAACGCGCTGGCGTCCGGCACGGCGGCCACGGGCCAGGTGCGCATCGGCAAGGTGCTGCACGAAGCCTTCACCGACGGCGCGCACCTGCTGCTGCTGGGCAGTCTGCTGGTGGGTTTTCTCACTGGCGAAGCCGGCAGGAAGGTGCTCGATCCCTTCACCAGCCTGCAGAAGGGCATCCTCGCCTTCTTCCTGCTGGACATGGGCCTGCTGGTGGCTGCGCGGGCGCGCGATCTGCGCGACAACCGCGCCTTCCTGACCGCCTTCGGCATCTGCGTGCCGCTGGTCAATGCCACCCTGGCGGCACTGCTGGCCAAGGCCTTCGGGCTGGGGCTGGGCGATGCCTTCCTGCTGTCGGTGCTGGCGGCCAGCGCCTCCTACATCGTGGTGCCGGCGGTGGTGCGCTACGCCATCCCGGAAGCCAACGCCAGCCTGTACTTCGGCATGTCGCTGGTGATCACCTTCCCCTTCAACATCATCGTGGGCATCCCGCTGTATCACGGCGTGCTGTCCCGCTTCTGGAGCTGATGCCATGACCCCTGTGAAGCGCATCGAGATCGTGGTTTCCGAACACCTGCTGCGCGAAGTGCAGGACCTGCTGGACCGCCACCGCCCCGGCGGCTATACGGTGATCCGCGGCCTGTCGGGCAAGGGCGACCGCGGCGTGCAAAGCGGCGACGGCCTGTCGGGCGAGTTCAGCAACGCCGCGGTGCTGGTGGCCTGCCCCGAGGCCGTGGCCAGCCCGCTGCTGGAGGAGTTGCGGCCGCTGCTGGCGCGTTTCGGCGGCATGTGCCTGGTGAGCGATGCCCAGTGGCTCAGGCACTGACGGGCAGGCGCGCCGATCAGGGCGGGAGGAAGCCGTGCGCGGCAAGGATGCGGCGGCCGGTTTCTCCCCTCACCAGGGCCGCGAAAGCGGCCGCGGCCTCGGGCTGCGGCGCCTCACGCAGCACGGCGATGGGGTAGACGATGGGCGATCCGCTGGCCGGCCGTTCCACGATCAGCACGCGGTTGACGGCCTGGGCCGCGTCGGTGGCGTAGACGAACCCCGCGTCCGCTTCGTTGCGCGCCAGGCGATCCAGCACCTGCCGCACGTCGGGTTCGAGCAGCAGGCGTTCGCGCACGTCGGCCCAGATGCGGGCGGTCTGCATCACCTCCCTGGCGTGACGCCCCGCCGGAACGGTGTCCGGGTCGCCGATGGCGATGCGCTTGACCTCCAGGCGCGCGAGATCGGTGAGCCGGCGCCACGCAATGCTGGATACCGCCGGCACAACCACCACCAGCTGGTTGCGGG
>DAIPHN010000192.1:0-6486 GCA_036771335.1 Burkholderiales bacterium | reverse complement strand
GCCCTCTCAGAGGCCCAGCGCGCGCGCGCCGACGCGCGCGGAGGCTGGTCCCGCCCCACCCGTTCGCCGGCAGTTCGGCCCCGTATGGAAATGGCACTCTCGTACCCTTGACTCCCAGCCGGTCCATTTTTCATCAGGTGCGCGGTCTGAAGCTGCACGTGCGCTGCTGGGGCGACCCCGCCGACCCGCCCCTGGTGCTGCTGCACGGCTGGATGGATGTATCCGCGTCCTTCCAGTTCATGGTCGACGCCTTACGCGGGCGATGGTTCGCCATCGCTCCCGACTGGCGCGGCTTCGGCCAGTCCCAGTGGGCGCCCGACGGCTACTGGTTCGCCGATTACCTGGCCGACCTGGACGCCATTCTGGAGCTCGTTTGTCCCGGCGCGGCCGTTCCCGTGGTGGGGCACAGCATGGGCGGCAACGTGGCGAACCTCTACGCGGGTGTGCGGCCGGCGCGCGTGAGCGCGCTGGTGCTGGCGGAGGGCTTCGGGTTGCGCGCCACCACGCCGGCGCAGGCGCCGGAGCGCTACGCGCGCTGGCTCGATGAACTGCGCCAGGGCAGCCGCCTCAAGCCCTATGCCGACTTCTCCGCCGTGGCCAACCGCCTCATGTCCAACAATCCCCGGCTCACGCGCGAGAGGGCGGAATTCCTCTCCCGCCACTGGGCCCGGGAGGCGGTGGGCGGAGGCGTGGAGGTGGCCGCCGACCCGGTCCACAAGCGCGCCAATCCGGTGCTCTACCGTCTCGATGAAGCCGAGGCATGCTGGCGCCGCATCCTGGCGCCGGGGCGGTGGGGGGGGGGCGGCGAGGGCTATTGGGCCAGGCGCGGGAGGGGATTGGCCCCCGCATACCCGGCGCGCCGGCGCGCCGCCTTCGCACGGCTGTCGGAAGTTACAATCAGGGATGCTGGACACATGATGCACCAGGATCAGCCGGAAGCCTTCGCTGCCGCCGTGGAGAATTTCCTCGCCACCGCCAGGGCGCAACCCTAAAGGTCTTCCTTCCCACCCTTTGCACCACCAGACCATGACCCCTGACCAGACCCGCCGACTGCTGCTGCTCGCCGCCGCCTCGTTCGCCGTCCCCGCCTTCGCCCAGCAGGCCGCCAAGCCGAAGGGCAGGGTCACCATGGACGCGGCGCGCGGTATGGTGATGGAACTTCCCGAGGTGAAGCAGTGGCAGGCCGCGCGCCAGAAGATCGCCGACGACACGAAGAGCCCCACGCCCACAGGCGGCGTGCTCACGGGCCGGCGCAAGCTCAAGGGCCGGGAACACTGGGCCGTGACCTTCTACGAGGATCCCCAGACCCAGCCCAAGAAGTGGAACACCTTCCTCGTCCGCGAGAGCGACGGCCGCCTGTTCGTGGAGAACGAGGGCGGCATGCACCTCACCTTGGACCTGTGTCCAATGCCGCCTCGGGGGGGCTTAAGCCCGCCCGCGGCTGACGCCGGGCAGGCACCGCGCGCCGGAGCGGCCAGGAATTCCAGCAGCAGCTCGTTCACCCGCCCCGCCTGTTCCTGCTGCACCCAGTGGCCTGCCCCCTGCACCAGGTGGCAGCCGCGCAGCCTGGCAAGCGTTTGGGCCTGCATGCGCTCGAAATCGCCGGGCCTCTGGTACACGCCCCAGTCCTGCCGCCCCGCCACGAACAGCGCCGGCACCTCGATGCGGCACCCCGCGAACAGGCGCAATTCCCCGGCAATGGCCGGCGAGGTCATGCAGCGGTACCACTGCAGTCCGCCCTGGAAGCCGGTGCGTGCGAACTCTCCGGCGTACACCGCCAGTTCCGCCTCGGTGAGCCAGCTGCACGCGGCCGCCTGCGCGGCCGTGGGGCCGTGCGGCGCCACGGTGGCGGCCATGTCCTGGTCCAGGTCCATGATGTAGTAAGTGGGCATGCGCGCCAGCTGTTCGGCGCTCCAGCCGCCGAGCGGCTCCGGGCGGTTTTCCGGCCAGTCGGCGCTCTTGTGGTGGTAGTAGGCGCGCAGGAAGCCATGCAGGCCCTGCGGGCAGTGCAGCATGTGGCCATCCGCCTCGCGCGTGGAGTAATACCACTGGTAATGCTTGCGCGGCCTGTCCAGCGCGGCCAGGTCGCGATGGATGTCCAGGGCCCCTTTGGCCGGTTCGAAGGCATCCAGCGCGGGCGGCCCCGCGAAGGGCGCGCTCATGAGCGCTACGGAATCGAAAACGTCCGGGCGCGACAGCGCGCACCACGCGGCGAGCGGCGAGCCGAAGTCGTGACCCACCACCGCGTGCACGTGGTCCCGTCCCAGGGCGCGTACCAGCGAGAGCACGTCGATCACCAGATTGAACATGCGGAACTGACGCACGTCGCCGTCGAAGGATGTGTCGCATCCAGTGGTGCGGCCGTAGCCCCGAAGGTCCGGCGCCACCACGTGATAGCCGGCGGCCGCGAGCGCCGGGATCACCTTGCGCCAGCTCCACGCAATCTCCGGGAACCCGTGCAGCAGCAGCACCAGCGGCGCCGCCTGCCGCTCGTGCCCGGCCTCGAGCAGGTGCATGGCCAGACCGTTCACCCCCGGGACGATCCGGGCGCGCACGCCGGCGGGCAGCAGTGCGGCGTCAAGGGGGGCAGGCGGTGCGGCGGGGTTGGTCATGGCGTTGGCTGCGCTGGCGGCGCGAGGCGCAAGCATGTTATCCGAGGCGGGGGTCCCGCCGGCGCCCGGTCTCGCGCAGCAGCGCCAGACCGCGCCACAGCGTGAGCAGGCCCACCAGCGCGAAGCCGGGGCCGTAGCCAAGGCCGGCGCCCACCGCGCCCCACACCAGCAGCGGCGAGAACACCACGCCGCTGAACGTGAGCGCGAGCGAGCCCCCGGTGGCGCTGACCGCCTCGCCCGGCGGAGCGAGCCTCGCGATCTCGGAAAGGTGCACGCCGTTCCAGCCCACCGCGGTGGCACCGAAGAAAAAGGCCAGACACAGCACCGCACTCCAAGGCCAGTGGGGACCGACGAATGGAACGGCGAAGGCCGCCAGCGACATGGCCACGCCCAGGGGGCACACCTGGCGCCGGGGCGGCACTCGCCGGTCGGCCACCACGCCCCTGCCGATGCGGCCGAGGATGCCGCCCGCCATGGCCACCGCCAGCGCCGCCCCCGCGGCCCGTTCCGAGAAGCCCGCCACGTCGTGCAGCAGCACCACCAGGTAGGAGCCGAGGCACATCTGCATACCCGAATAGGCAAAGGAAGCGAGCCCCATGCGCCGAAGGTGCGGGTGCCCCCACACCATGCGCAGCGGTCCGCTGAGGCCGTGCAACGCCAGGGGCGCGCCGTGGTCGCGGCCCGCATCGGCAACAGCCCGCAGCGGTTGCACCAGCGCCGCCAGCAGGCAGGCGCAGGCAGCCACCGCCAGCGCAGCCGCGCGCCAGCCCGCCGCGGCCAGCGGCAATGGCACAAGCGCGCCGGCCAGCGCGCCGCCCACCGGAACCCCGGTCTGCTTGATGGAAAACACCAGCGCGCGCCAGTTGGGCGGGGTGCGCTCATTCAGGATGGCCGAGGACGAGGGCGTGATGGGCCCGTAGCCGATGCCGATGAGCGCCGCGCCCAGGGCGGCGGACAGCGGGTGGCCTAGCGCCATGGCGCACAGGCCCAGCGCCACCAGCACCAGGCAGCCCTGGCTGGTGCGCATGGGCCCCAGCCGGGCGATCACGCCGCCGCTGGCCGGCGCGGCGAAGGCTGCGCTCAAGTAGATGAGCACCGTGGACAGGCCGACGCTGCTGGCAGCCACGCCCAGTTGCGCCGCCGCCACCGGCGCGAGCACCGGCGGGGTGAACACGGCACCGGAGACCATCGCCTGCACCGCCAGCGTGACGGCCACCGGGACGACGATGCCGTTCATGCCGGCGCGCCCGTGCGCACTAGGCGCCCGCGCCCTCGCAGCGCGGTGCTCAACCGTCCGACTTGTCGCGCGCCTGCACGATGTCCCAGAGGATGTCGTCGATGTCCTCGATGCCCACCGAGAGGCGGATCATGTCGGGCGAGACACCGGCGCGCAGCTGCTCCTCCTCGGAGAGCTGGCGGTGAGTGGTGGAGGCAGGATGGATCACCAGCGTCTTCGCGTCGCCCACGTTGGCCAGGTGGGAAAGCATCTGGGCCGCCTCGATGAAGCGCTCGCCAGCCGCCGCGCCTCCCTGGATGCCAAAGGTCATGATGGCGCCTGACCCCTTGGGCAGGTACTTCTTCGCCAGCGCGTGATAGGGGCTCGAGGGAAGGCTGGGGAAGTTCACCCACTTCACCCGGGGATGGTCCTCGAGGAACCGGGCCACCGCCAGGGCGTTGGCCACGTGACGGTCCATGCGCACGTGCAGCGTCTCGAGGCCCTGCAGCAGCAGGAAGGCGTTGAGCGGCGACAGGCAGGGCCCCAGCGTGCGCAGCGTCTCCATGCGGCACTTCATGGTGTAGGCGAAATCGCCGAAGGTCTCGAAGAAGCGCACGCCGTGGTAGCCGCGCGAGGGCTCCACCATGCCGGGAAACTTGCCGTTGTCCCAGGGAAAGCGGCCCGATTCCACGATCACCCCGCCCATGGTGTGTCCGTGGCCGCCCATGAACTTGGTGGCCGAGTGAACCACGATGTCGGCGCCGAAGTCCAGCGGCCGGCAAAGGTAGGGCGAGGCGAAGGTGTTGTCGATCACCAGCGGGATGCCGGCCTCCCGGGCGACGGCGGCCACGGCCTCGATGTCGAGCACGTTGATGCCAGGGTTGCCCAGGGTCTCGGCGTACAGCGCCTTGGTGCGCGGCGTGATGGCCTTGCGGAAATTGTCCGGGTCGTCCGGGTGCACGAACTTCGTGTCGATGCCCATGCGCCGGAAATTCACCTCGAACTGCGAGTACGTGCCGCCGTATAGCGTGGAAGCCGACACCAGCTCGTCGCCCGCCTCCAGCAGCGTGAGCAACGCGGTCATCTGGGCGGCCTGTCCCGAGGACAGCGCCAGCGCGGCGCGGCCGTTCTCCAGCGCCGCCACCCGCTCCTCGAACACCGCCACGGTGGGGTTGGACAGGCGCGAATAGACGTTGCCGAACGTCTGCAGGTTAAACAGGCTGGCGGCGTGTTCGGCCGAGTCGAACACGTAGGAGGTGGTCTGGTAGATGGGCACGGCGCGCGCGCCGGTGGCCGGATCGGGAATCTGGCCAGCGTGCAGGCACAGGGTGCCGAAACCGAAGGCTCGGTCGGACATGACGGAAGGTTCCGGTGACGGTGCGGGAAGGGACCCGGATTCTACTTCGCGCCCGTACTGCGCCCGACGCGGGCGGCGGCGCCCGCTTCAGTAGGCGAGCCAGCGCGGCCGCTTGCTGGAGATCACCCGGGTATTGACGCCGATCCAGTTGAGCCCGCCGAACAGCCGCGCGTGCTCGATCTTCACGCAGCGGTCCATCACCACTTCGAGTCCCGCCGCGCGAGCACGCGTGCGGGCCGCCTCGTTGACCACGCCGAGCTGCATCCACAGCACCCGGGCGCCCATGGCGATGGCCTCCTCCGCAATGGCGGGGATTTCCTCGCTCTTGCGGAAGCAGTCCACCATGTCCACCTGCACGGGGATGTCGCGCAGCGAGGGGTAGCACTTCTGCCCCAGCACGTCCTGGTACGCCGGGTTCACCGGGATCACCGTGTAGCCGTGGTCCAGCATGTACTTGGCGGCGAAGTAGCTCGGGCGGTACCAGTTAGCCGACAGGCCCACCACAGCAAGCGTGCGGCAGGTGCCTAGGATGCGGCGCAGGGTGGGGATGTCGGTGTCGTCGGCCATGCTTCGCGGAGCTCCTGCGGGCTGTCAGGTGTGGAATTGCGCGGCTGCCAGTGTAGCGCCGAACCGGCTAGCCTCCGTTGCAGCCCGCCCCGCTTCCGCCGGCGAGCGTAACCAGAAACGGGCGGCAGGAGTTGATGCTCAGATACTGCGCCCCCAACATGTTCAATCTGAGAGCGCCTGCTTTTATCTAGATTCCTCCAAAGACTTATCTTCCTCAAGTTTCATCGCCTCACCTATGGGCTTCACGTCAACGACAACCCTGAGAATCTTGCCGGTAAAGGCATTATCGAATTGCTCGTAGTCGGTGGTGACGGTTGTGGCCTCATCGAGGCCGACACCTGCTGTCTCATCCGCCGAGAAGACAAAGGGCTGGGTGCGTTCAATCCGGCCCTTCGCCGCCAACTTGCCGTTGACAAGGATTGAGAACGTTCCGCCTTTTCCAATCCCGCCACCGTCATAATCGAAGTTCACGCGCACGGTGTTCTTGCCCGGCTTCAGGGCTTCAGGTGCTGCAACCCTGGTCTCCTCCAAAGCAACGAAATTGTAGGTAAACACAGGCTTGCTGTTCTTCAGATAGAAGCTCCAACCTCCGATATGGCCGCCTTGGGCAAGGAGGACGCCCTCAGCCCCGCCCTCGGGAATATCAAGATCTGCGGTAATCGAGAACGAGCGGTTCTTCATGTTGACGAACGTGTTCTCGCTCATTCCGGTCATCCCTGGCCAAAGCGTGATCG
>DAIPHN010000191.1:0-6575 GCA_036771335.1 Burkholderiales bacterium | reverse complement strand
CGCGGGGTGGCTTTGGCCGCGCCCCTCCGCGGCCGTCCGCGGCACGCAGAGGTGATGGGTCCCCGCGAATTCCGAGTGTGCGTACAGCTCCGTTGCCCGTTGGGGGTAACGCCGAGGCGGGTCTGTGCTCCGGCAGAGATGGGTGCGCGTGCTGTACGGGGCGACGCACAACCACAACTCACCCGCCAAAAAAACCTCCTCATGTCCCTCAAGGAATACGGGGTTTTGTCGTAACGCACAAGGACAGGGCGCCGCGACCTCTTGGATTGATTGAAACGCACTGTCGCGGTGCAAATCCGTAACTTCGATGGTGAACAGCTTCGCGCGCGCCAATTTGGTGCATTTTCTCGGTCCGCTGGGTGAAGCACGGAAAAGGATGGCGTGCGGGGTATCTCAAAAACCGACAACAGGGATGTGTTCAATGAGCGCACGGTCAACGGAGCGGATGCCAAATCCGCAGGCCCAGGTGGCGCAGGGGCAAGGTGGGGAGTTCCTGACCTTCAGGATCGGGAGCGAGGAGTACGGGATGGAAATCCTGAAGGTCCAGGAGATTCGCGGCTACGACGCTGTTACCCGGATCGCCAATGCACCCAACTTCGTGAAGGGTGTCATCAACCTGCGTGGCACCATCGTCCCGATCCTTGATCTGCGGATCAAGTTCAATCTGGACAATGTGCGGTACGACGAATTCACAGTGGTGATCGTGCTCAACGTGGCCGATCGCGTGGTGGGCGTGGTGGTGGACGGCGTGTCCGACGTCCTGACGCTGCAGGCCGACCAGATCATGGCGCCGCCGCAGTTCTCGTCGCTGCTGGAGACCCAGCACGTCACGGGCATGGGCGCGATCGGAGATCGCATGCTCATCCTCGTGGACATCGAGCGCCTGGTTTTCTCCGCCGACATGGCGCTGGCCGATGAGGCGCTCGCTGCGTGACCGGCGTGCTGCCTTTCCCTCACGAGGAATGTCCGTGCTGAAGCAACGGGCTGGATAAGCGCAACAATCCTCGAACGATTTATACGTGACCGGCGCACTCAAGCCGGCTTGCCCCAGGGGAAACACCCAAAATGAAATCCATGAAACAGTTGTTTGGCACCGCGCTGCTGTGCCTGCTCGCCGCCGTGGCCTTGCTGTGGTTTTCGCTCTATCAGGTGGGGACTGCGAACAAAGACCTCTCCGATGCCTACACCACGCGCTACCGATCGGTGCTGCTCGCCGACGAATTGCGTCAAAGCTCCGATGACCTCACCCGGCTGGCGCGCACCTATGTGGTGTCCGGCGACCCGCTCTGGGAGCAGCAGTACTTTGAGATCCTCGACATCCGCAACGGCAAACGGCCGCGCCCCGCGGGTTACGAAAAAATCTACTGGGATTTCCGCGCGGTGGGCACTGAGCCCTCCGGCGGCAGCCACCAGGGCGCAACCACGAGCGTGCCGCTGCTGGAGATGATGAAGCACGCCGGATTCACCGACGCCGAGTTCGCCAAACTCAAGGAAGCGGCTGGCAACTCGGACGATCTGGTGAAAACCGAGACTATTGCCATGAACATGGTCAAGGGCCTTTATGAGGACGGCAAGGGCGGATTCACGAGGAAGGCGCCCCCGGATTTCGCAAAGGCCAGGACGATGATGCACGACGCCGACTACCACCGCTTCAAGGCCAAGATCATGAAGCCCGTGGACGAGTTCTTCGCGCTTCTGGATCAGCGCACGGAGGCTGCGGTTGTGGCCGCCATGGAAGTGAAGAACTTCTGGTATGCGGTAGTGATTGCCTGCGCGGGACTGGTGGCCGTGGTCGGCCTGGGCTCCTTGTGGTACGCGCGCCTCTGGATCGGAGCGCGGCTCGGTGCCGATCCCTCCACGGTGCGAGAGGTTGCCGAGAACGTGGCGGCCGGCCGTCTGGACCGTGAAGTTCCGGTGCAACCGGGCGACGAGACAAGCGTCATGGCCCGCATGGCGCTGATGCTCAATGCGCTGCGTCACGCGGCCGCGGAAGCCTCCGAGAACCTGCGCATTCGCAGGTCTCTCGATGCCGCCTCTACGAGCGCGATGATTGCCGACGACACGGGCGCCGTGTTCTACGCCAATCCCTCCATGGTGCAGTTGCTGACCAATGCGGAGACGGATTTGCGCACTGTCATGCCCGACTTCGCCGCAGATTCCATCATCGGCAGCAACCTCAGCGGCTTCGAGCGCGTGGGCGCTCGCGCCGTTGGTCGGACGGAGGTTCACGCGGGGCGTCGCCACTTCACGATCGATGCAACCCCCATCGTTGATGGCACCGGACGTACGATGGGTACCTCAGTGCAATGGAGCGACCGAACCGCGGAGGTTGCCACCGAGCGGGAAATCGCCCAGATCATCGAGTCCGCCGGCCGCGGCAATTTCCAGGCGCGTGTGGCCACCGAAGGGAAAAATGGCTTCTTCCTTCTGGCTGCCGAGGGACTGAACCGGATCCTCGAAGCCACCGATCGGGGCGTCACCGAGGTGGGCCGGGTCTCGCGCGCCCTCGCTGACGGTGACCTTACGCAAGAAGTGACCGGTGAATTCGAGGGTCAGTTCGCCAGCCTCCAGGCAGACTCGAACGCCACATCCGAGCGCCTGCGGGAAGTCATTGGCCAGATTCGCGAAGCCGCCGAGTCGATCACGCAGTCATCCAGCGAAATCGCCACGGGTAACCAGGATCTCTCCGGCCGGACCGAGGAGCAGGTGGCAAGCCTGGAGGAAACCGCGAGTTCGATGGAAGAGCTGACCTCCACCGTGAAGCAGAATGCCGAGAATGCCCGTCAGGCCAACATGTTGGCGGTGGGTGCGTCGGAAGTGGCCCAGCGCGGCGGCGCGGTCGTGCAGGAAGTGGTGCAGACCATGAGCGGCATCAACGAGAGCAGCAAGAAGATTGCCGACATCATTTCGGTGATCGACGGCATTGCCTTCCAGACCAACATCCTGGCCTTGAATGCGGCCGTGGAGGCCGCCCGCGCCGGAGAGCAGGGGCGCGGATTCGCGGTGGTGGCCACCGAGGTGCGCAATCTTGCCCAGAGGTCCGCGGCAGCCGCGAAGGAAATCAAGGAACTGATCTCCGATTCGGTGAACAAGGTGGAATCGGGTTCCCGCCTGGTGGATTCGGCGGGGCGGACCATGGGAGAGATCGTCGCCTCCGTCAAGCGCGTGACCGACATCATGGCCGAGATCACCGCTGCATCGGTGGAACAAAGCTCCGGTATCGAGCAGGTCAACCAGACCATCATGCAGATGGATGAAATGACCCAGCACAATGCCACGCTGGTGGAACAGGCATCGGCGGCGGCGGAGAGCCTCGCGTCACAGGCAGTGCGCCTGTCCGAGACGGTTTCCCTGTTTCGCGTGTCGGATGCGGGAGGGCTTGCGCCTGAAGCCGGCTGGGATGGGAGGCAGGAACGCCGGGGGGCGGACCGCGCCCGCAACGTGGCCCGCCTGCCGCGAGCGGAAGATGGCGCAACTCATCGGCCGGGTTCCACGGGCCTCGGGGGCGGGTTGAAAGCCAGCCAAGGAACGCCGGAGGGCCCAGGCCACGGGTCTCGCGAGGCGCGCAGTGCCGGGTAACTGAGGGGGACGGCGCCACCTGGCGGCGCCAGCATCAGGGAACGGCCGAACCTTCGGCCGCTTTTTTTGGGCGTACCCGCGTGAAGAGTGCAGCGGCGCGCACGCCTGTCCAGAGACCGTCTGCCGCTTCAGGCCGCGTTTGCCTGCGCCGGCAGGCGCCGCACGGCCTCCAGGGCCAGCGGCTCCAGGCCATGCCCCCCGCCGGCGGCGTGGGCGGCGAGTTCGCGACGCATGCGCGGGTCCCAGAAGCGCACCAGGTGCCCCGAAATACCCGCCACGGCGTCTTCGTGATCGGGCTCGGCTTGCCAGAAATGGGCGATGTCATTGGCCATGCGGACCAGGCGTTCGATTTCCACAATGTGCTCTCAGTCCATGAGTCGGTCGGGGTGGGCGTAGACGGTGTGGCGCCCGGCGCGAGTGAAGCCCGCCAGGGTGAGGCCTGCTGCGACGGCGGTGTCCACCGCCAGGGCGGTAGGGGCGGAGACAGCGGCCAATAGGGGGATGCCCGCTACGGCGGCCTTGTGCACCAGCTCGTAGCTGGCGCGGCTGCTCATGAGGACAAAGCCCGCAGCCGCGTCGACGCCCTCGCGCAGCAGCGCGCCGATGAGCTTGTCGAGGGCGTTGTGGCGCCCCACGTCCTCGCGCAGCAGGCGGATGCGGCCATCGGGATCGGCGAAGGCGGCGGCGTGCACGGCGCCGGTAATGGCGTTCAACTGCTGCCCCGCGGGCAGTGCGAGAAGGGCGCTTTGCAGGGCGGCGGCGCGAAAGCGGGCGGAGGAAGTGACGGCAGGCACCGGCCGAAGGGCGTTGTGGATCATGGTTTCGCCGCACAGGCCGCAGCCGGTGCGGCCGGCCAGGGCCTTGCCGCGGCCGGCCAGCGCATGGGCACGCTCGCGCGGCACGCTCACGTACACCGACAGGCCGCGGGAATCGTGCTCGATCTCCATGCCCTGGAACTCTCCGGCGGCGCCGATCACGCCCTCCGTGAGGCAGAAGCCCAGGGCAAAGTCTTCCAGGTCCAGCGGCGTGGCCAGCATCACCGCGAAGGGTGTGCCGTTCACCACGAAAGCCACCGGCACCTCGTCGGCCAGCTCCTCGCGGGCGCTTTCCACGCTAGTGGGCCGCCAGCGCCTCACGGCCACGGCACGGTGCGCAGCACCCAGGCCGGAGAGTTCGCGCGGGTCCATCACGGCCTCAGGCGGTGGAGGTCTCGCCGCGCTTTTCCAGCAGGTCGAGCTGTTCGCGGGTGAAGCTCTGGAAGCGCTTCTGCCACTCGGAGGGCTGCGTCACCGGCTCCACCTGCACGGCGGTCACCTTGTACTCAGGGCAATTGGTGGCCCAGTCGGAGTTGTCGGTGGTGATCACGTTGGCGCCGGACTCGGGAAAGTGGAAGGTGGTGTACACCACGCCGGGCTGCATGCGCTCCGAGACCAGCGCGCGCAGCACCGTCTCGCCAGCACGGGAGCGCACGCCCACCCAGTCGCCGGTGCGGATGCCGCGCAGCTCGGCGTCGGCGGGGTGGATCTCCAGGCGGTCCTCGTCGTGCCACAGGGAGTTGGCGGTGCGTCGCGTCTGGGCGCCCACGTTGTACTGGCTGAGGATGCGGCCAGTGGTGAGGATGAGCGGGTACTTGCGGCTGGTGCGCTCTTCGGTGGGCACGTACTCGGTGATCACGAAGCGCCCCTTGCCACGCACGAAGCCGTTCACGTGCATGGTGGGGGTGCCCTCGGGGTGCTGCTCGTTGCAGGGCCACTGGATGCTGCCCAGCCGGTCGAGCTTCTTGTAGCTCACGCCGTGGAAGGTGGGGGTGAGGCGGGCGATCTCGTCCATGATCTCCGAGGGATGGAGGTAGGGCATGGGATAGCCCAGCGCACCGGCCAGCATGGCCGTGATCTCCCAGTCCTGCTTGCCGGCTACTGGCGGCATCACCTTGCGCACCGGCGAGATGCGCCGCTCGGCGTTGGTGAAGGTGCCGTCCTTCTCGAGGAAGGTGGAGCCCGGCAGCAGCACGTGGGCGAATTTGGCGGTCTCATTGAGGAAGATGTCCTGCACCACCACGCACTCCATGGCCTCGAGGGCGGCGGTGACGTGCTGGGTGTCGGGGTCGGACTGGGCGATGTCCTCGCCCTGCACATAGATGCCCTTGAAACTGCCGTCCAGGGCGGCGTCGAGCATGTTGGGGATGCGCAGCCCCGGCTCGGGCTCGAGGCTCACGCCCCAGGCGCCCTCGAACAGCCGGCGTGTGGCCGTGTCGGAGATGTGGCGGTAGCCAGGCAGTTCGTGGGGGAAGGAGCCCATGTCGCAGGCGCCCTGCACGTTGTTCTGGCCGCGCAGCGGATTGACGCCCACGCCCTCGCGGCCCACGTTGCCGGTGAGCATGGCGAGGTTGGCGATGCCCATCACCATGGTGGAGCCCTGGCTGTGCTCGGTCACGCCCAGGCCGTAGTAGATGGCGCCATTGCCGCCGGAGGCATAGAGCCGGGCGGCGCCGCGCACCAGGCGGGCGGGTACGCCGGTCTCGGCTTCCAGGGCCTCGGGGGAGTTGCGCGCCTCGCTGATGAACGTCTTCCACTTGGCGAAGGCGGGCCCCTCGCAGCGCTCGGCCACGAAGGCCTCGTTGGCGAGCCCCTCGGTGAGGATCACGTGAGCCAGGGCGTTGACCATCGCCACATTGGTGCCAGGCCGCAGCTTAAGGTGGAAATCAGCCTTCACATGGGGCGAATGCACCAGGTCGATGGTGCGCGGATCGATGACGATCAGCCGGGCGCCCTCGCGCAGCCGCCGCTTCATGCGCGAGCCGAACACCGGATGGGCATCGGTGGGATTGGCGCCGATCACCACGATCACATCGGCATGGGCCACGGAGGCGAACTCCTGGGTGCCGGCCGACTCGCCCAGCGTGGTCTTGAGACCGAAGCCGGTGGGCGAGTGACACACCCGCGCGCAGGTGTCCACGTTGTTGGTGCCGAAGGCCGCCCGCACGAGCTTCTGCACGA
>DAIPHN010000190.1:0-6654 GCA_036771335.1 Burkholderiales bacterium | reverse complement strand
CGCCCAGGTATTGCACCAGGTTGTAGGTGAAGGAGTCGTAGTTGTCGATCATCAGCAGCATGAGAAACCCGAACTTCCCAAAGGAAACACCGAAAGGCAGCGTGAAGGCCTACACGCCATCGCAGCCGCAGCGGAACACCGAAGCGACATCGCAGGGCGGCCATGCGGGCAAGCAGATCGCGTCACGGGCTTCCCGCGAACCGCCAGCCTCTGGCCGGCCAGACCGGCTGATCCGCGATCCAGATGCGCAACTCTGAACAAGGCCTCGATTCTATTGCGATCGAGAAGGCGCCACAGGGTATCTCGGCGTCATCCCGCACCCAGGGGCGACACGGCTGACACTTGCCGGGTGTGCCGCTGCACCCTCAGCAAAGCGCCAGCGCCGCTGCATTGAGCTTCCGGCTCGCCGCGCGCCCGGGATCCAGGCAGAGCGTCGAGGCCGCCGCTCGCCTACCCGCCGCGCCGCGACAGCCCCGCCATGGCCAGCTCCGCCGCGCGGAGGATGGCGCGCGCCTTGTTCTGGGTTTCGGTCCACTCCGACTGGGGCACCGAATCGGCCACGATGCCGGCACCGGCCTGCACGAACAGGTGACCGTCCTTGATGACGGCGGTGCGAATGGCGATGGCCAGGTCCATGTCGCCGTTGAATCCCAGATACCCCACCGCGCCGCCGTAGATGCCGCGCCGGGTGGGTTCGAGTTCGTCGATGATCTCCATGGCGCGCACCTTCGGCGCGCCGGTCAAGGTTCCCGCGGGAAAGGCGGCGCGCAGCACGGCGATGGCGTCCAGCCCCTCGGCCAACTGGCCCTCCACGTTCGAGACGATGTGCATGACGTGGGAGTAGCGCTCGACGGCCATGTTCTCGGTCACCTTGACCGTGCCGGTACGCGCTACGCGACCCACGTCGTTTCGGCCCAGGTCCATGAGCATGACGTGCTCGGCACGCTCTTTCGGGTCCGCCAGCAGGTCGCGCTCCAGGGCCAGGTCTTCCTCGCGCGTGGCGCCGCGCGGCCGAGTGCCTGCGATGGGCCGCAGCGTCACCGTGCCGCGCTCCAGGCGTACGAGGATTTCCGGGCTTGCGCCCACCACGTGAAAGCCGCCCAGGTCGAAATAGAACATGTAAGGGGAAGGATTGAGCGCTCGCAGCGCCCTGTACAGCGAAAGCGGCGACGCCGGGTAGTCGTGGGACAGGCGCTGCGACAGCACCACCTGCATGATGTCGCCATCGAAGATGTAGCGCTTGGCTTTCTCCACCGCCTCGATGAACGCGTCCTCAGCAAACTCCGACTGGGCGCGGGCCGCCGAGACGGCGTGTTCCTCGGGCACGCTCACCGGCTGGCGGAGGGCGTCGTGCAGTGCCGTGAGATGGGCACGACCGCGTTCGTAAGCATCAGGCTCGCGCGGGTCCGCGTAAACCACCAGATAAAGCTTGCCGGACAGGTTATCCACCACTGCCAGCCGGTCGGAGACCATGAGCAGGATGTCCGGCGTGCCCAGCGGGTCGGGCTTGCGGACGCCGGCAAGGCGCTTCTCGATGTGGCGCACCGTGTCGTAGGCGAAATAGCCCACCAGCCCGCCGGCGAATCGCGGCAGCCCCGGAAGCTGGACCGCGCGCAGGCGGCTCTGGTGGCCTCGCACCCATTCCAGAGGGTCGTCCTGCTCGCTCTGCGACAGCAGGGTGTTGCCGCGCCATTCACTGCAGATCCGGCCGCGCACCTCGAAGCGCGTCTCCGAGGGCAGGCCGATAAAGGAGTAGCGACCGAAACGCTCGCCGCCCTGCACCGACTCCAGCAGGTAGGTATAGGGACGGTTGGCAAGCTTCAGATAGGCCGACAGCGGCGTGTCGAGATCGGCGAGCGTTTCGAGCACCAGCGGCACGCGGTTGTAGCCCTCGTGGGCGTACTGCTGGAATTGATCGGGGTCCATGGGGGGCTTCTCGCAGCGGCTTCAGGGACAGCAGGGCCAGGGGACGGGCAGGACGGCTCGGCTGACGCGGGGATCAGCGGCACCAGTGAGCCCGCGGCATGGCCCTCGCGCCGATGGGCCGGAGGCAGGACCTTACGGGGCAGCCATGACGGAAACAGCAACCGGCATGGATTCACCGCCAGCGAGCAGCGCGCCAGCCAGAGCCTCTACATCGGGGACTATAGCATCCGCACCCAGAGTCGACGCCGGCCCCGGCGGGCGGTAACCATATGGGACGCACGCCACCGGGCAGCCGGCCGCACGGGCGCAGCGCACGTCCACGTCGGAATCGCCCACCATCAACAGCGCGCCGGGCGCCACGCCAAGCCGCCCGGCGGCATGCAGCAGCGGCTCGGGCCGGGGCTTGCGCACCGCCAGAGTGTCGCCCCCCACCAGCACCGCGATGTAAGGACGCAGGCGCAGCGCGGATAGCAGCGCCGCCGCGAAATGTTCAGGCTTGTTGGTGACGCAAGCCAGGCCGAACCCCGCGTCGGCCAGGCGCCGCAGGCCGGCGGCCGCGCCGGGGAAGGGGCGGCTGCGCCTGCACACGTGGGCGGCATAATGCTCGTTGAACAGCTCTATGCCGCGCGCCGCCTCGGCGGGGTCGGCCACACCCTCGCGCGACCCAGTGAGCAACCTCTCCACCAGGCGCGCAACGCCATCACCCACGAAGTCCCGCACGTACGCCTCGCTCACGGGCGGGCGGCCGAGCCGCGCCAGCATGGCCGCCGCCGCGTCGGCCAGATCGGGCAGCGAATCCACCAGCGTGCCGTCCAGGTCGAAGGCCACCGCGCGGATGGCGCACGGATCGAAACCCGCTCGGTGCCCGGTCGCCGCACTCATGGCAGAGCAAGCGCCAGTTCCGCGCGCATGGCGGCGATAGTGGCGGGATAATCCGGCGTGGAGAAGATTGCCGAGCCCGCCACGAACGTGTCGGCACCCGCCCGGGCGATGTCGGCGATATTGTCCACCTTCACCCCGCCGTCCACTTCGAGCCAGATGTCGCGCCCAGTGGCTTCGATACGCCGGCGCGCCTCACGCAGCTTGGCGAGCGCGCCGGGGATGAAGGCCTGGCCGCCAAAACCAGGATTCACCGACATGATGAGAATCAGGTCCACCAGTTCCATCACGTGATCCAGGTGGTGCAGGGAAGTGGCGGGATTGAACACGAGACCGGCCCGGCAGCCGCAATCGCGGATCAGTGTCAGCGTGCGGTGCACGTGCTCGGAGGCCTCGGGATGGAAGCTGATGATGTTCGCACCCGCCTTGGCGAAGTCCGGCACGAGGCGGTCCACGGGCCTGACCATGAGGTGCACATCGATGGGCACGCTCACGTGGGGGCGGATCGCCTCGCACACCAGCGGCCCCACCGTCAGATTGGGAACGTAGTGGTTGTCCATCACGTCGAAGTGCACAAGGTCCGCGCCGGCGGACACTACGCTTCGCACTTCCTCTCCCAGGCGGGCGAAGTCGGCGGACAGGATGCTGGGGGCTATGCGGTGCACGGCGGCGGCGCGCAAAGGGGGCTGAAACAGGAAGATTCTACCCGCGCCGCGGCGCACGCTTGAGGGGCCGCGCGATTTCGGTTGCAATAGCGGCATGGAACAGCCAAAGCGCCATCACATCACCGTCAGCGCGCGCGCCTCCTTCGTGCCGGAGCAGTCCGACGAGCAGGAGGGCCGTTACGTGTTTGCCTACACCATCAGCATCCTCAACAGCGGCACCGTACCGGCACGGCTCATCAGCCGCCACTGGGTCATCACCGACTCGGAGAATCAGGTGCAGGAGGTGCGCGGCCTCGGGGTCGTGGGCGAGCAGCCGCTGCTTGCCCCCGGCCAGAGCTTCCAGTACTCCAGCGGCGCGGCCATCGCCACCCCCGTGGGTACCATGCGCGGTAGCTACCAGATGGTGGCCGAGGACGGCACCGCCTTCGAGGCGACGATCCCGGAGTTCATGCTCTCCATGCCGCGCACGCTGCACTGATGCGTCATTTCCGGTCCTCGTCCTCGCGGGGCGGCGGCCGCTTGCCGTGCGGCCACGTCCACCAGACGATGAACAGGCCGATGCCCAACGCGACAGCCGCCTCCAGCAGTATCCAACCCATATGCCTCACCCCTGCCTCGAATCGCGACACCCCGTTCCCGGCCGCGCCCATGCGCCACTCTAACGCCACCGCGCGCCGTTGTGCCGCGTTGGTGCTGTTGCTGGCGGCGGGCTGCGCAACGCCGCGTCCAGCGCCCCCACCTGCGCCCCAGGTGTCAACGGCGCGGGCGCCGTGCCCTCCGCTGCCCGAGGCCGCACCGGCGCCGGCTTGCCCGCCCGCCGTGCCCGAGACAGCCGGGCCTCGGTCCGCGCCCTCGGTGCGACTGGAGCCGGTGTCGTTCCAGGACCTGCCCGGCTGGGCCGAGGATGACGTCGCGGCCGGTTTCCAGGCCTTCCTGCGCGGTTGCCCGACGCTCAGGAACCCCACCTGGACGGAGTTCTGCGCCAGGGCGCAGAGTCTCCCCGCAGCCGACGCCCAGGCGCAGCGGCGTTTCCTGGAATTGAACGCGCAACCCCACCGTGTGCTCTCCGCCGAGGGGGTTGCCGAGGGACTGCTCACCGGATACTACGAGCCGCTGCTGCGGGGGAGCCGCGTGCGCGACAGCCGCTACCGCGTGCCTCTTTACGGGCCACCCGACGATCTGGTTTCGGTGGAGCTCGCCGAGCTGTATCCCGAACTCAAGGGGCTGCGCCTGCGCGGCCGCCTGGTGGGCCGCAAGCTGGTGCCCTATCACACCCGCGCGGACATCGACAACGGCACGGCCCCCTTGCGCGGCCGCGAACTGGTATGGGTGGACGATGCCGTGGACGCTTTCTTCCTGCACGTGCAGGGTTCAGGCCGGGTGCGGCTGGACAGCGGCGAACTGGTGCGGGTGGGGTACGCCGACCAGAACGGCCATGCCTATCGTTCGGTGGGGCGGCTGCTGGTGGAGCGCGGCGAGCTCACCGTGGACCAGGCCTCCATGCAGGGTATTCGCGCCTGGGGCCAGCGCAACCCCCAGAAGCTTGCGGCGTTGCTGAGCGAAAATCCTTCCTACGTGTTTTTCCGGGAATTACCCCCTGGCGACGGCGGCCCGCCGGGCTCGCTGGGGGTGCCGCTCACCAACGGACGCAGCCTGGCCGTGGACCCGCGCGCCGTTCCGCTGGGTGCGCCAGTATTCATCTCCACCACCTGGCCGGGCACGGCAAAACCGCTCAACCGCCTCATGGCCGCACAGGACACGGGCGGCGCGATCCGCGGGGCGGTGAGGGCGGACTTTTTCTGGGGCTTCGGCGAGGAAGCCGGCGAACTGGCAGGCCGCATGCGCCAGGCACTGCTGCTCTGGGTGCTCCTGCCGAAAACCGGCACCCCCCCATGAGCGCACCCTTCAGGGCGCGCGCCGCGATTGGGGGTTGGCGTCGAAGGACATCTCCACGACCAGCCGGCTCCGCACCGGCCGCCCGTCACGCTCGCCGGGCAGAAAACGCGTGGCGCGGAAGACCTCCACCGCAAAGTCGTCGAACACCCCGGGAGGATCGGATTCCACCACCTTCGCATCCACCACCACGCCAGCCTCGTCAATGAGCAGCAGCAGGGCCACCATGCCGCTGCGCCCCATGGCCACCGCTTCGGGATAGACCAGCGCCACGGGCTCCGCGGGGCGCGGCATCAGATCCAGCATGCGCGCCGGGAGGAATTCCGGTTGCCCCGGCAGGGGTACCTGGAAGGCGCCCGCTCGTTCCACCGACGGCGGCGCGGCGAGGGGTTCAGCGGCGGACGCCGCATCGGATTCGGGGTGCGCAGAAGCCGAGGGAGGCTGGCCCGCCTCATAGGGAGGCAAAACGGGGCGAACCACCGCGTCGCGGCTGGGCGGGGGCGAGAGGGGCTCGGCGACAGACGCCTCGGTCGCCGCCACAGACACCCCGGCAGGCGCGGGAATCATCCTTTCCACCGCCTCGGGCCGCACCTCACGGCCTGCCACGAGGCGCGCCTTGAGCGCCATGTCTTTGGTGGTGGCTGAGCCCAGCGGCGCCCGGGCTGGCTCGGCCCACAGCAGAATGGCGTGGAACAGCAATGAGAGGCTCAACGCGAGCGCCAGGCGTCGAAGCTCTTCGCCGTGCGCGCCGGGAGCTGTTCCAGCGGACGAGGCGCCCACGCGAAACACGGCCGGATCACTCTCTGGCCATCTCCGCGAAACGGCTTTCGATCTGGGTGGCCGTGATGGCGCCAGGCACGCGGCTGCCGTCCGCGAAAATCAGTGTCGGCGTGGCGTTGATGCCTTTCCTCTGGCCCCACGCCATCAGTTCCTCCACCGGGTTGGGACAATCGCCGTCGGCCCTGGGCGCAGTGCCACGCAGCATGTAATCGTCCCAGGCCTTGAGCCGGTCGGGCGAGCACCAGATTGCCTTGGCTTTGGCGACCGCCCTGGGATGAAGCTGCTCGATGGGATAGACCATCAGGTACACCGTCACGTTGTCGAGCTTCTCGAATTCCTGCTCCACGCGCTTGCAGAACGGGCAGTCAGGGTCGGTGAACACCACCAGCTTTCGAGCGCCATTTCCCTTGACCTTGAGAATCGCCTTGTCCAGGGGCAGGCTGGAGAAGTCCAGGGCCGTCACGCGGCTGCGGGTCTTCTCGGTGAGGTCGCGCATGCCGCGGGTCTCCAC
>DAIPHN010000189.1:0-6668 GCA_036771335.1 Burkholderiales bacterium | reverse complement strand
AGAGCTGCAGGGCGCGGACGGATCCGTCCTCCAGGACCTTGCCGCTGCCCACGGCCAGCACCTCGCCCTGGTCGGGCTTCTCGGCGGCGCTGTCGGGAATGACGATGCCGGAGGCGGTTTTGCGCTCTTCCTCCAGGCGCTTGACGATTACGCGATCATGCAGGGGACGGATCTTCATGTTCGTCGCTCCAAAAAAAGCAAAAGTGCTTGGGTTTCAAATGGTTCGGATTGCGGCTTCGCCGCTGGCGCGGTACATGTGGGCAGTACGCGGCCATTTCAAGGGCCCGGGTGCCGCTAAAATCCAGGCCGTGTTCGCTGGAGGGGATGGCTCGGCGACCACAGAGGCGCCCGTGGCCATCATCACGGGCGGGGGAGGGGGCATCGGCGAGGCCACGGGGCGGGCGCTCGCGCTGCGGCGGTGTCGGGCGAGCATCTTGCCACCCACGCGCTGCGCCTGGATGTGACCGACGCCGCATCCGTGGAGGCGTGCTTCGCGGAGGCGGACGCCCGCTGGGGCCGCTGCGACGTGGTGGTAAACAACGCCGGCATCGCAAGGACTTTTCTGTTTCTCGACTTTCCCGTCGACAGCTGGATGGCACACCTGGACGTGAACTTCACCGGCGTGCTGCTGTGTGCCCAGCAGGGCGCGGGTCTCATGCGGCGGCGCGGCTGGGGTCGGATCGTGAACGTGGCTTCGGTGGCGGGGATGCACGCCGTGGGCGTGGGGCGCACCGGCTACGGCACCTCCAAGGCCGCGGTCATCGGGCTCACCCGTCGGATGGCGGTGGAACTGGCCGCCTACGGCATCACCGCCAACGCGGTGGCGCCGGGTCTGGTGGATACCCCGATGACGCGGGTGCTGCACACAGACCGCTTCCGCGAGGACTACTCCAGCGCCCTTCCCATGCGCCGCGAGGGCACCCAGGAGGAGGTGGCTTCCACGGTGGCCTTCCTCGCCTCCGATGAGGCCTCCTACATCACCGGCGCGGTACTGCCCGTGGATGGCGGCTTTCTCGCTTCGGGGGCGCACCGCTGGTGAGTGGGGCGTGCCCCCGGGCGCGCGGCGTGGGCGCAACCGGCGCCGTGGCGGCACGCAGCGGAGTGGCTTCGCCTGCCTCGGCTGTTCTGCTGTCGGCCTCTGCGTCAATTACGAGTTCGGCGCCGGCGGTTCCCGTGCCACCTCTATCGGTCCGTCACAGACAGCGCCAGAAGACCCGCATTCAGGAGCCAGGGCACTACCAACAGCGCAATCAAGATGACCATGAACACCCAGATTGTCTTGCTGCTCTTCCTGTGGGAGGTCAGTGCCATTTCGCTGAGGCGTTGCTGTTCCTGCATCATCATGCGCTGGTTGCGCAGCGCTTCCTCCTGGATCGCAACCAGTCGTGCCAGAAGCTGCTGCGCCGACTGCTGTTCATCGCTGTTCATCTCAACCATGCTCCTGCAACCGGCAGCGCCCGCACTCGATGAGGTGCTTGAACGCCTTGCGGATGGGCTTGACCAAGGCGCGCACGGGTGCAGGCCGCGTTGAGCCCCCCCGCGAAGAGTCTGCTATCGCCGTTCAGCAAAGCGCAAGGGTAAGCGGCGGCGCAGGTCTGGGGGATCGCGGCTGTCTGTTCGCCTTCGGCGCTCGCCGACCGTCGTCGTGATCCGAATCGTGTCCGCCCCCTTGCGGGCAGCCGGTCCCCTGCCAAGGCCTCGGATCCACCCGCTGAGAGAAAGGTTGTCAGGCCGCCGGGGCGAGTCCGGCGGCCGAGAGGACCAGCCCCGCCAGCAGCGCCGCCACGATCAGCACCGGCACGCCCACCTGGAAGCGCAGCAGCGCCGCCAGCGCGGCGGCGCACAGCACCAGAGCCACCCAGTCGGGCGCGTGGCCGAAGCCCTCCGGCCACATCACGTGCCCGGCGAAGAACGCCGCCAGGCTCGCGATCACTCCCACCACCGCCGCTGACACTGCCGCCAGGGGCGCGCCCACCCGCAGGCTGCCGCGGGACGATTCCACCGCCGGGCCACCCGCGAGGATGAACACGAACGAGGGCAGGAAGGTGAAGAGCGGTGCAACCACGGCGCACAGCATGCCGCCGGCGGCCGGCCAGGCCGGACCCAGCACCTGCAGGTTCCAGCCGCCCATGAAGCCCACGAAGGCCACCACCATGATCAGCGGCCCAGGGGTGGTCTCGCCCAGCGCCAGGCCGTCGATCATCTGCGCGCCGGTGAGCCAGCCGTGGCCGGACACCGCACCCTGGTACACGTAGGGCAGCACCGCATAGGCGCCGCCGAAGGTGAGCAGCGCCGCCTTGGTGAAGAACCACGCCATGGCGGAGGGCACGTCGCGGTAGCCGAACACGGCCGCCAGCAGCACCATGCCCGCCAGCCACAGGGCGCCACCGCCCAGCAGCACGGCGGCCAGGCGCGCCCGGGAGAAGCGCGCGTGGGGCGGAACGGGCGTGTCGTCGCCCAGCACAGCCGGCGCGGCGGGGGCCCCGGACGGGTGCTTCGCTGGGGCGGGCGGGGGCATGACCAGCTCCGGCGATCGCCGCCCCAGCCACCAGCCCAGCGCGGCCGCGCTGGCGATCACGCCGGGGAAGGGCAGTTCCATGAGGGCGATGGCCGCGAAGGCCCCTGCGGCGATGCCCCAGGGCACGGGGCCGTGCAGGGTGCGCCGCCCCATGCGCACCGCCGCCTGGATCACGATGGCCGTGACGGCGGGCTTGATGCCGTAGAAGGCGCCCGCCACCCACTTCACGTCGCCGAAGGCGGCGTAGATCCACGACAGCGCCACCAGCAGCACCAGCGAGGGCAGCACGAACAGCACGCCCGCCACGATGCCGCCCCAGGAGCGATGCAGCAGCCAGCCCAGGTAGGTGGCCAGCTGCTGGGCCTCGGGGCCGGGCAGCAGCATGCAGTAGTTGAGGGCGTGGAGGAAACGCCGCTCCGAGATCCACTGGCGGCGCTCCACCAGTTCCTGGTGCATGAGCGCGATTTGCCCGGCCGGCCCGCCAAAGCTCACGAAGCCCAGCTTGAGCCAGAAGCGCAGCGCCGTGCCGAAGCCCGGCGCGGGCGACGGGGCGGGCGCCTCAGCCACGGGCGTCCTCCAGCAGGAAGGCGGCGCCCTTCTCGGCGATCATCAGCGTGGGCGCGTTGGTGTTGCCGGAGGGGATGCGCGGCATGACCGAGGCGTCGATTACCCGCAGCCCGTGGATGCCGTGCACGCGCAGCCGGTCGTCCACCACGGCCAGGGGATCGGCGCCCATGCGGCAGGTTCCCACCGGGTGGAAGATGGTGGCGCCCAGGTCGCCCGCGGCGCGGGTGAGCGCCGTCTCGGTCTGCACGTCGCTGCCTGGCCTGAACTCCTCCGGGCGGTAACGCGCCAGCGCGGGCGCGGCCATGATGCGGCGGGTGAAGCGCAGGCTGTCCACTGCCACGCGACGGTCCTCTTCCGTGGCGAGGTAGTTGGGGCGGATGGCCGGCGCGGCGAAGGGGTCGGCGCTGCGGATGCGCACCCAGCCGCGGCTGGTGGGCCGCAGATTGCACACCGAGGGCGTGATGCCCGGGAAGGAGTGCAGCGGCTCGCCGAAACGGTCCAGCGAGAGCGGCTGCACGTGCCACTCGATGTTGGCGCTGGGCTGCGAGGGATCGCTGCAGGCGAAGGCGCCCAGCTGGGAGGGCGGCATGGTGAGCGGGCCGGTGCGCAGCAGCAGGTACTCGAGCCCCATGAGCGCCTTGCCCAGCAGCGAGCCGGCGCGCTGATTGAGGGTGGCCACACCGTGCACCTTGTAGGCGGCGCGCAGCTGCAGGTGGTCGTGCAGGTTCTCGCCCACGCCCGGCAGGGCGTGTACCACAGCGATGCCGTGATCGCCCAGCAGCACGGGCGGCCCCACGCCCGAGAGCTGCAGCAGCTGGGGCGAGCCGATGGCGCCGGCCGCCAGCACCACGGCGCAGCGCGCCTGTACCGTGCGCAAGCTGCCGTCGTCGAGCCGCAATTCCACGCCCGTGGCGCGGCGCACGCCGTCGCGCGTTTGCACCACCACGCGCCGGGCGTGGGCGCGCTGCAGGATGGCGAGATTGCGCCGCCCGCTCGCCGGGCGAAGGAACGCCCGGGTGGCGCTCCAACGCAGTCCGCGGCGCTGGTTCACCTGGAAGTAGGCGGTGCCGAAATTGTCGCCGCGGTTGAACTCGGCGATCCTGGGGATGCCGCACTGTGCGGCGGCCTCGCGCCACGCGTCCAGTATCTCCCACGACACGCGCCGCTCCTCCACGCGCAGCTCGCCGCCCGCGCCGTGCAGCGCATCGGCGCCGTGCACGTAGTCCTCGCTCCTGCGGAACACCGGCAGCACGTCCTCCCAGCCCCAGCCGCGGTTGCCCAGCGCCGCCCAGTGGTCGTAGTCGTCGCGCTGGCCGCGCATGTAGATCATGGCGTTGATGGAAGAGCAGCCGCCCATCACCTTCCCCCGGGCGTAGGGAATGCTGCGGCCGTTCAACCCGGGCTCGGGCTCGGTGTGGACGCACCAGTCGGTGCGCGGGTTGCCGATGGTGAACAGGTAGCCCGCCGGCACGTGGATCCAAACCCAGTCGTCGGGTCCGCCGGCCTCCACCAGCAGCACGCGGTTGCGCGCATCGGCGCTCAGGCGGTTGGCAAGCACGCATCCGGCGGTACCCGCGCCCACAATCACGTAGTCGAAGGCGGTGTCCTTCACGGGCGGGGCGGCCTGGGCGGGGTGTTCGGCACGGCGGGCGGGGCGGCGGCGAGACGGCAGCAGCTCGAGCGGGGCATCACGGGGTTCCTCGACCGTGCGCGTGGGTGGGCAATGACCTGGGCCGGCGGGCGGGCGCCATGGCAACACCGCACCGTGACGCAAGATGCCACAAACCGGACGAGCCCATGCGCCCGCGGCAAGGGCGGCGGCAATCCCCCTTCCGGGCGGGCATGCGGCAAGGCCCTGCCGTGGCGGCGCGTGGTGCGCACGGCGTGTCAGTTGCGCAGGCGCAGGATGCGCCGCGCCCCGTTGAGCACCAGCAGCGCGATGAGCGAGCCGATCACCAGGTCGGGGTAGCGCGATCCCGTCCAGGCCACCAGCGCCCCGGCCGCGATCACCCCCACATTGGCCAGCACGTCGTTCATGGAGAAGATCCAGCTTGCCTTCATGTGGGCGCCGCCCGTTCGATGCCTGGAGACAAGGGCCAGGCAGGTCACGTTGGCCACGAGCGCCACGAACGCGATGCCGGTCATGAGCGCCGGCGCGGGCTCGCTGCCTAGAACGAAGCGACGCAGCACCTCCAACAGCGCGCCGAGCGCGAGCGATAGTTGCAGCCAGCCCGACAGCCGCGCCGCCTTCAGCTGGTGCCCGGCGCCGCGGCCCACGGCGTAGAGCGCGAGCCCGTAGACCGCGGCATCGGCGAACATGTCCAGCGAGTCGGCCATGAGCCCCGTGGACTGCGCCAGCCATCCGGCCGTCATTTCCACCACGAACATGACGGCGTTGATGGCCAGCAGCCACTTGAGAGTGAGGGATTCCTGCGCGGCGGACTGCACGGCGGCGTCTTGTGCATCCGCGGGGCGCGGGTGCCGCGATTCGGCAGACGCCATCAGACGGGCACCCAGGCCGAGGCTCTCGAGTGCTTCCGCGATAGGTTCCACGGGGCCTTTGTGAAAGACACGTAATTCGCGTTCGCCAAGATCGAAATCGAGCGCGGCCAGACCAGCCGTGTTCGCGAGCGCGAGCCGGATCATGCGCTCCTCCGACGGGCAGTCCATCTTCGGCACCGAGAATAGGCTCAGGGTGTCGGCCGCCGAGGGCGCGCCGCCCGTCGCGGCAGGTCCCTTTCCGTCGGGCGGGCATCCGCACGATTGCCGGCTTTCTTCAGTGATGGACATTTGTCTCGCCTGTTGCCGTTCTCGGTCCAGCGGGGCTGCCGCCAGACCGCGCCACGATCGCAGGACTGTTCCGGAGTCAAATGCTGAAAGCTACCGCAGTGCCGAACCCATGACAAAGAGGCGGGCTGGCCACGCGGATCGCCGCTGGCCTCCGCCGGACACGCCGCCCGCCGGTTTCGTGGAGTGTTGCGCCTCGTGTACGTACCAACGCGGGGTTGCGGTGCGGCCTGCCGCCTTCCCGGGGCGCGCATCGATAGAGCTGCGCGACGTGCTCCGGAGTCGCGCGTACTCGACGGCAAGACCGGGCAAGAACCCCTCCTCAACCGCTACCGGTTGGGGCTTCGTCATTGGTGGCGGGTGGTTTACCCGGCGGACAAGCGCCTCCCGAGCTCACGAGCGAGGGGGCGGGCCCACGAGGGCTTCCGAGGGGATACACGCCAGCCGATCGCACAACCAGCCAAACCCTACGCGCTCCTGCTCCAGTCGCAGCCGGGGCTGGTGGCGATCGAATCGGAGGTCGTCGTAGACCGTCGCCTCCTCAGTCGTGAGACGCGACAAGTCGTGGCGCGCCGGCTCGGGCTCCTCGCCCCAGTGCAAGCGGTGGGCAAGGAGCGTCTCCCGGCCCATGAGGAAGGACGCTGCGCCCGGAAAGTAGCCACGAAGCTGGTCGAGGATGGCAAATCCGTGGGTGTCGATGCCGCCCCAGTAGTGCAGTTGGCATCGATGCAACCACGAGGCGCGCGCCAGTGATTCCCAACCGTAGCCCGCGCCGAAGGCGACGATGGCGTGCGCA
>DAIPHN010000188.1:0-6668 GCA_036771335.1 Burkholderiales bacterium | reverse complement strand
CCCCGCTCAGCCGTCTGTTGCAGGATTATGCAATGGAGTTGCGTCTTCACGCCATAGCGCCGTTTTCCGGCTACACGCCGTTTTCCGGCTACACTTCGATAATTGCAACGACGTTGCATTTTATGCCGGGGGGGCGTCGCCGTTATCCGCGCCCGGCGCGCGACGCTAACCCGCCGCCGTGCGCTGGCTCGCTGTCCGAAAGCGGCTGTTTGACCCTGAAAGCCGCGGCCCACCCTTCACTCCAACCAAGCCCCCAACGAAGCCCGCCATGACCCCTTCCCCCATTCCCGTCTCCATCCTCACCGGCTTTCTCGGCAGCGGCAAGACGACATTGCTGAACCGGATACTCTCCGAACAGCATGGCGGGCGCGTCGCCGTGATCGAAAACGAGTTCGGCGAGGCTGGCATCGACAACGAACTACTTTTGCACGACAACAGCGAGCAGATCGTGGAGATGAACAACGGCTGCATCTGCTGCACTGTGCGCGGGGATCTGGTTCGAATCCTCGGTGAACTGAGGCAGCGCCGCGACGCCGGTGGCATCGCCTTCGAACGCGTCATCATTGAAACTACCGGGCTCGCCGACCCGGCACCGGTGGCACAGACGTTTTTCGCGGATGCCGACATTCACCGCCATTACGTGCTGGACGCCATCATCACGGTGGTCGATGCAGTCCATGGCCCGCTCCAGCTCGACGAGCATCACGAGGCGCAGGAGCAGGTCGGCTTTGCCGACCGAATCCTCATCTCGAAGACCGACCTCGCGACAGAGGAAGCGTTGGCCTCGCTCGAATCCCGCCTGCGGTCCATGAATCCGCGCGCCCCGCTGCGGCGCGCGGACTTCGGCCGCACGGCGATCAGCGAGCTCCTCGACATTCGCGGGTTCGATCTCGACGCCATCCTCGCCATCGACCCCGGTTTTCTGGACGACACCGCCCACGACCACGACGACGAGATCAGCTCCTTCGTCTACCGGGACAGCAGGCCCTTCGACCTCTCCCGCCTGGAGCTGTTCATGGACCTGCTGATCCGGCACTTCGGGACGAAGATGCTGCGGTACAAGGGCGTGCTCCACGTGGAGGGCCGGGACTGCCGCACGGTGTTTCAGGGTGTGCACATGCTTTTCGGGGCCGATATGGGTCGGCCGTGGCTACCTGACGAGCCCCGGGAGAGCGTCATGGTGTTCATCGGACGAAGCCTTCCTCGCGAAGTGTTCGAGAAAGGCCTCGCCCTCTGCGTGGCGGGAGCCGAGGCGCCAGCGGAAACCGCCCTTTCCTGAACCGACGCGCCCGCGCCTGGCGGGCCGCACTCAGACACCCCGCGGCGCAGGCCCGAACGCCCGGATCCGCGGCTCGTCCCGCAAGCAGGGGGCCACGCGGGCGGCGGGCTCCGCGTGGCGCATCGTCCAGGCCCCGGGTGGGCCACGACCCCCTGCGGGGCAACCGGATAGAATCTGCCGCCCATGGATTCCAACCACGAGCATGCCTCCCTGAGGCGCTGGCGGCAGGCCAGGACTGGCCTGTCGGGCCACCATCACGGCGCAGAACGGCGCGCGAAGGCCGTGTTCGCGCTCACCGTCATCACCATGCTAGTGGAACTGGTGGCCGGATGGCTGACCGGCTCGATGGCGCTCACGGCGGACGGGTGGCACATGGGCTCCCACGCGGCCGCCCTGGGGATCTCCGCCTTTGCCTACTCTTTTGCTAGGCGTCATGCCTTGAGCGAACGGTTTAGCTTCGGAACGGGCAAGGTGGGAGCGCTCGCAGGCTTCTCCAGCGCACTGCTGCTCGCCGTGGTCGCGGTCCTGATGGCGGTGGAGTCCGCCGGACGGCTCCTGCAACCCGTGGGAGTTCGTTTCGACGAAGCCATCGTGGTCGCCGTCATCGGGCTGGCGGTCAACGTGGCAAGCGCGCTGCTACTGGCCGGGCCCGGCGCTTATCACGGGCGCAGCTCCCATGACCACAACGCGGGACACGGCCATCTTCACCCGCACGCGCATCACCACGACCACAACCTGCGCGCCGCCTACCTGCACGTCATCGCTGACGCGCTCACGTCTGTGCTCGCCATTGCCGCCCTGCTAGCCGGCAGGTTCCGCGGCTGGGTGTGGCTGGACCCCGCTGTAGCCATCGCGGCATCCATGCTCATCGGCTGGTGGGCGTGGGGGCTGTTGCGCGTCACCGGCGGGGTGCTGCTCGACGCCGAGGACGAGGGAGCGCTGCGATCCGAGATAGTGCGGCGCATCGAGGCCGATGCGGACAACGTGGTGGCCGACCTCAGACTGTGGAACATCGGGGGTGAGAGCCGCGCGCTGATTCTGTCCGTCGCCACCCACCGCCCGAGATCAGCCGAGCACTACAAGGCGCTGCTCCGGGAGGTGGAGGGGCTCGGCCACGTGACGGTAGAGGTCTTCCTCTGCACCGATGAGCCGTGCGACGTTCACGCAGGCGGCGCAACGCAGCCACCCGGGCTCACGTGAGGTCCGGGCCTAGAATGCCGCCGGGTCAAATACCAGCGACAATCCAGGGAGACAGAGCCATGAAACCCGACCTTTCGGTCGCGGGCCGCCGCGTGCTTGTCACCGCGGGCGCCGGCGGCATCGGGCGCGTGATCGCCGAGACATTCTCCGATGCCGGCGGTCAGGTGCACGTGTGCGACGTGGACGAGGCCGCGCTGAAGGCCCTGGCCAGGGCGCGGCCCGCCATCAGTACCAGCGCTTGCGACGTGTCCGACGAGGCACAGGTGGCCACGCTGTTCGGCGACGTGAAGCGCATCCTTGGGGGCCTCGACGTGCTTGTGAACAATGCTGGCGTAGCGGGGCCCACGGGCCGGGTCGAGGACATCTCTTTCGGGGACTGGCGCCGCTGCCTCGCGGTAAACCTGGACGGTATGTTCCTGTGCACGCACCTCGCCATGCCCATGATCAAGGCGGCCGGCGGCGGCAGCATCATCAACCTCTCCTCCTCCGCGGGGCGGCTGGGATTCCCGCTGCGCTCGCCCTACGCAGCAGCGAAATGGGGCGTGGTGGGGTACACCGCCAGCCTGGCCATCGAGGCAGGTCCTGACCGGGTGCGCGTGAACTGCATCCAGCCGGGCATCGTCGAGGGCGAGCGCATCGACCGTGTGGCCGCGGCCAAGGCCGCCGCGCTGGGCATCCCGGTGGACGAGCAGAAGCGTCGCATGGTGCAGGCCGTTTCCATGCGCACCATGGTCACCGCGCAGGACATCGCCAACACGGCGCTGTTCCTTGCCTCGGACGCCGGACGACACATCAGCGGACAGGCCATTCCCGTCTGCGGCAATCTCGAAACCCTCGCGTGAGGCACGAAATGGAACGCATCGCGATCATCGGCGCCGGCCTCATCGGCCGCGCCTGGGCCACGGTCTACGCCCGGGCCGGACACACCGTGAGGATGTACGACAGCGCCCCCGGCGCCGTGGAGCGCGCCGCCGGCCTGGTGCTGGAAGGCCTCGAGGACCTGCGCCGCGCTGGCCTCGTGTCGGAGGCTCCCCCGGCCATCGCCGCGCGGATCTCCACCGCGCCCAGCCTGGAGGCGGCGGTGGCGGACGCCGACTACGTCCAGGAGAACACCGCCGAGGACGAGGCGGTGAAGAAGGCGGTGTTCTCGGCCCTGGACGCCGCGGCGCCTCCGCACTGCATCCTGGCCTCCTCCACCTCCACCATCCAGACCTCGCGCTTCGCTGCTCACGTGCCGGGGCGCGCGCGCTGCATCGTGGCCCACCCGGTGAACCCGCCGCACCTGGTGCCCCTTGTGGAAATCTCTCCCGCACCCTTCACCAGCCCGGAGGTGGTGCAGCGCACCCGCGACCTGCAGGCGCGCGTGGGCCAGGTGCCGGTGACGGTGAACCGCGAGATCGAGGGATTCGTGCTCAACCGCCTGCAGGCGGCGCTCCTGCTGGAGGCCTGGAACCTGGTGGACCAGGGTGCCATGTCGGTGGAGGACATCGACAAGTGCATCCGCGACGGCCTTGGGCTTCGTTGGTCGTTCATGGGTCCCTTCGAGACCATCGACCTGAACGCTCCCGGCGGTGTGGCCGACTATGCGGCGCGCTTCGGAGGCAAGATGCACGCCATGATGGAGGGCTCGAAGCCGCCGCGCTGGGAAGGCGAACTGCTGCGCCTGGTGGAGGCGCAGCGCCGCGCCGTCATGCCGCACGAGCAGCACGCCGCGCGCGAAGCCTGGCGCGACCGGCGGCTCATGGCTCTGGTGGCCCACAGGCGCGAGCAGGGCAAGGGCCACCGCTGAACGCGACGCCCGCACCCGGATACTTCACGGAGCCTCTCCAACATGGCACAGCAACGCAAAGTCATCATCACCTGCGCCGTCACCGGCGCCATCCACACGCCCTCCATGTCGCCGCACCTGCCGGTGACGCCCGAGGAGATCGCCGCGGCGGCCATCGGCGCCGCCCAGGCCGGCGCTGCCATCGTCCACCTGCACGCGCGCATGCCGGAGGACGGCCGCCCGACCCAGGACCCGGACATGTTCCGGCGCTTCCTGCCTGCCATCAAGGCGGCCTCCGACGTGGTCATCAACCTCACCACCGGCGGCGCGCCCACCATGCTGGTGGAGGAGCGCCTCCAGCCGGCGCTGCAGCTCAAGCCCGAGGTGGCTTCGCTCAACATGGGGTCCATGAACTTCGGCCTCTACGAGATGCTGAACCGCTACAAGGACTTCAGGCACGACTGGGAAAGACCCTACCTCGCCGGGTCCGACGACCGCATCTTCAAGAACACCTTCAAGGACATCGCCCACATCCTGGAGTCCTGCAGCGGCAACGGCACGCGCTTTGAGATCGAGTGCTACGACATCGGGCACCTGTACACGGCCGCCCACTTCCTCGACCGCGGCCTGGTCAAGCCGCCGCTGTTCATCCAGAGCGTCTTCGGACTGCGCGGCGGCATTGGCCCGCATCCGGAGGACGTGATGCACATGAAGCGCACGGCCGACCGCCTGTTCGGCGCCGACTACCAATGGTCGGTGCTGGGCGCAGGGGCGAACCAGATGTACGTGGCCGCCCAGTCCGCCGTGATGGGCGGCAACGTCCGGGTGGGACTGGAGGACAGCCTGTGGATTGGCCGCGGACGCCTGGCGGAGAGCAACGCCCAGCAGGTGGCCAAGATCCGCCGCATCCTGGAAGAGCTTGGACTGGAGGTGGCCTCGCCCGACGACGCCCGGGCAACCCTCCAGCTCAAGGGCGGCGCCAACGTGGGATTCTGAGCATGCGCACGCACCGTATTGCGGCGATCCCCGGCGACGGTATCGGCACGGAAGTCATTGCCGCCGGCATCGAGGTCCTGGAGGCCCTGGCCGCGGCCGATGGCGGCTTTTCCCTCAGCTTCGAGCACTTCCCCTGGGGCAGTGCCTGGTACCTGGCGCATGGCCGGATGATGGACGAGGACGGCCTGGAACGCCTGAAGGCCTTCGATGCCATCTTCTTCGGCGCGGTGGGCTCGCGCGAGGTGGCCGACCACGTGTCGCTGTGGGGCCTGCGCCTCGCCATCTGCCAGGGCTTCGACCAGTACGCCAACGTGCGCCCCACCCGGGTGCTGCCCGGCATCGACCCGCCGCTGCGCCTTGCCAGCCCCGGTGACATCGACTGGGTCATCGTGCGCGAGAATTCCGAGGGCGAGTACTCTGGCCAGGGAGGACGCTCGCACCGCGGCCAGCCGGAGGAGGTGGCCACCGAGGTGGCCATATTCACCCGTGCCGGGGTGGAACGCATCCACCGCTTTGCCTTCGAACTGGCCAGGTCGCGCCCGCGCCGGCATCTCACCCTGGTCACCAAATCCAACGCCCAGCGCCACGGACTGGTGCTGTGGGACGAGGTGTTCGCGCAGGTGGCGGGCGACTTCCCCGAGGTGACCACGGACAAGGTCCTGGTGGACGCCGCCACCCAGCGCATGGTGCTCAAGCCCGCCTCGCTGGACGTGATGGTGGCCACCAACCTGCACGCGGACATCCTGTCCGACCTGGCAGCGGCGCTGTCCGGAAGCCTGGGCATCGCCCCCACGGCCAACCTCAACCCGCAGCGGCGGTTTCCCTCCATGTTCGAGCCCATCCACGGCTCGGCCTGGGACATCGAGGGCAAGGGCATTGCCAACCCCATCGCCACCTTCTGGACGGCCGCCATGATGCTTGAGCACCTGGGGGAGGGCAGGGCTGCGCGCCGCCTGACGGGCGCCATCGAGGCCGCGACCGCCGCTCGGGTTTTCACCCCCGACCTTGGGGGGCACGCCCGTACGACCGATGTCACCAAGGCCGTGGTGGAAGCGCTGCACCGACCGTCGCACGCCTGACGGCCCGTCCAGCCGCGCGCCCTGCGCTGCCTGGCGGAGCCTTCCCTGGCCTGCCCCATTGGCGTTCATGCCGCGTTACGTCAGAATCACCTTGTTACTGCCCCCGTTACCTCCGGGAATTCGACCATGGACCGTAACGAAGGCCAACTGGAAATCGACGCCGCCTCGAGCGCGACCGCCCGCAGCAACGCCAGCGGCTTCGAGCGCAGACTGCTCCACCGACTACTGGCTGTAGCCGGCAATCCGCCTCTTGCCGTAGCGCTTTGGAACGGCGAGGAATACTCACCCGGGCCCGGGACACCCCTGGCACGCATTTTCGTCAGGGACCGCGGCTCGCTGTTTCGCA
>DAIPHN010000187.1:0-6758 GCA_036771335.1 Burkholderiales bacterium | reverse complement strand
CCGATCTTGCGCGCCTCGGCCACCGTGCCCACGGTCTCGCGGATGATGGTGCCCAGCACCACCATGTCGCAGCCCGCCGCCGCGAGCTTGGCCACCTGCGAGGAGAAGTCCGTGGCGCCACGCTTGAAGGAGGTCTTCTCCACCAGCGACAGGCCCATGGTCTTGAGGCCCGCCTCCGTGCCGCGCAGCATCTCCAGGCCCGTCTCGTCGTCCTGGTGAATGATGCCGATCTTCTTCGCGCCCTTCTCCTTGGCGAGCTGGGGAACAAACACCCGCAACTGGTCGAAATAGGGCGTGGCAAAGGCAAACTTGAGGGGGTGGAAGGGATCGAACATCTGCCGTGCGCCCGTGAGCGGCACGAAGTTGATCACGTTGCGCTCGAACTGGATGGGCATGGCCGCCATGTTGGTCGCCGTGCCGATGTGGCTGATGATGGCGAACACCTTGTCGTCGGTGGAAAGCTTCTGGGCGGCCAGCAGGGCCTTCTTTGGGTCGTAGCCGTTGTCCTCCACCAGGAAGCGCAGCTTGCGGCCACGCACGCCGCCCGCCTCGTTGATCTCGTCCACGCGCATCTGCAGGCCATTGCGGGCCTGCTTGCCGTAGCCCGCCAAGGGGCCGGACAGATCCTGGATGGTGGCGATGACGATCTCCTTGTCGCTCACCCCCTGGGTTTGGGCAGCCGCTGGGGCCGCCACTGCCAGGCCAGCGAGGGTCGCGATGGCAAGCGCCGCGATGGTCTTCATGTTCTGTCCTCCTCCGTGATGTCCGCCTCAGGCGGTTTGACGATACATGGATTCGATCAATTCAGCGTACTTGCGCTGCACAAAGGAGCGCTTCAACTTCATGGTGGGCGTGAGCTCCTCGTCCTCGGCGGTGAGACGCTGGTCGATGAGGCGGAAGTCCTTCACCTGCTCCACGCGCGCGAACTGGCGATTCACCTTCTCCACCTCGGCGCGAATCAGTTCCACGATCTCCGGCGCACGGCACAGGCTGGCGTAGTTGGAGAAAGGGACGTCGCGCTCCTGGGCGTACTGCTCCACGTTTTCCTGGTCGATCATGACCAGTGCCGTGAGATAGGCTCGCCGGTCGCCGATCACCACGGCATCGGTGATGTAGGGCGAGAACTTGAGCTGGTTCTCGAATTCCGAGGGGGTCACGTTCTTGCCGCCCGCCGTGATGATGATGTCCTTCATGCGGTCGGTGATGCGGAAGTAGCCCTCGGGGTCCACGCTGCCCACATCCCCCGTGTGCAGCCAGCCGTCGCGCAGCGTCTCGGCGGTCTTGTCCGGCAGGTTCAGGTAGCCCATGAAGACGTTCTCGCCACGCACCAGCAGTTCGCCCTCGGGGGAAAGCGTCACCTCGACCCCTGGCCCGGCCCTGCCGATGCTGCCCGGCCGGATCGCGTTGGGAGGATTGAATGTCACCGCGCCCGCGCTCTCGGTCATGCCCCAACCCTCCACCATGGGCACACCCAGGGCGAGATACCACTTGACGAGGTCGGGCGAGATGGGCGCAGCCCCTGTCACCGCCAGGCGCGCGCGGTGCAGGCCGATCATGCGGCGCACGTTGTCCAGGGCGATCCAGCGGGCCAGCCGGTAGCGCAGACGCAGCCACGGCGGCGCCGGTTGGCGCGCCACGATGCGCTCGGCCACCTGCCGGCCCACGCCAAGAGCCCAGCCGTAGGCGAGCCGCTGCAGGCGCGTGGCGTCGCGGATGGCGATGGTCACGCCGGAGTAGAACTTCTCCCACACCCGCGGCACGGCCGTCATGACCGTTGGCGAGATCTCGCGCACGTTCTCCGGCACCGTGTCGGGGTTTTCCACGAAGTTGAGCACAGCGCCGGCGTGGATGCTGAAGTACTCTCCACCCACCCGTTCGGCGATGTGACACAGCGGCAGGAAACACACCCGCTCGTCAGCCTCGCACTGGGGGATGGCGCGCTGGTAGAGGCGCGTGATGAACACCAGGTTGTGGTGGCTGATCATGGCGCCCTTGGGCTTGCCGGTGGTGCCCGAGGTGTAAACGAGGATTGCGAGATCCTCCGGCGCCCGGGAAGCGGCGCGACGCTCGAACTCCCCCGGGTGGCTGGCGAGCCGGGCGCGCCCCAGCTCGCGCAGCGCATCGAGGCTGATGACCTGCGGATCATCGAGCCGGCGCAGGCCCTCCATATCGAAAACCACGATGCGCCGCAGCTTCGGCAGCCGGGCGCGCACCTCGAGGATCTTGTCCAGTTGCTCCTCGTCCTCCACGAACACGTACACCGAGCCCGAGTCGGCCAGCAGGTACTCGCACTGGGACGCCGAGTCGGTGGGATAGATGCCGTTGGCCACGCCGCCCGCGCACAGCACCCCCAGGTCGGCGAACATCCACTCGCGGTTGGTGCTGGACAGGATGGAGGCTGTCTCGCCGGGCTCGAAACCCAGGGAGGTAAGACCCAGAGCCACCTCGCGGACGATCCCGCCCAGCTCGCGCCAGGTGATGGCCTGCCAGATGCCCATGTCCTTCTGGCGCAGGGCCACCGCGTCGCCGCGCACGCGCACGGCATCCAGAAACATGGCCGGGATGGTGGAGCCGTCGGCGAGTCGCGGCGCCACCGGCGGGCCGGGAAGGTTCCAGAGCGTGATCATTGCCGCATCCCCTTCACCGCCAGGTCTTCTTCTTCTTCCAGCGGCGCTCGCCGCGCACGCCGGCATCCTTCATGCCGAGGTAGAACTCCTGGATGTCCTCCTTCTCGCGCAGCCGCTCGCAAGTGTCTTCCATGACGATGCGGCCCACCTCCAGCACGTAGCCGTAATGGGCCACCTCCAGGGCGAGCGCCGCGTTCTGCTCCACCAGCAGCAGCGTGGTGCCGCGCTCGCGATTGATGCGCGTGATGATGGCGAAGATCTCCTGGGTGAGCCGCGGCGACAGCCCCAGGCTGGGCTCGTCGAGCAGGATGAGCTTCGGGCGGCTCATGAGCGCGCGGCTGATGGCCAGCATCTGCTGCTGCCCCCCGGAGAGCTGGCCCGCCTCCTGGCGGGCGCGCTCCTTCAGGATCGGGAAGTAGCCGTACACCGTCTCCAGGTCCACGGCCACCGCGTCGCGGTCGCCGCGGGTGTAGGCCCCCATCATGAGGTTGTCGTGCACCGAGAGCAGCGGGAACACCTCCCGCCCCTCGGGCACGTGGGAGATGCCCCGGCGCACGATCTGCCCCGGGTCGAGCCCCTGGATGGGCTGGCCCTCAAAGGCGATGGAGCCCTTTTGCGGGTCGATGATCCCCGAGATGGTGCGCAGGATCGTGGACTTACCCGCCCCGTTGGCCCCCAGCACCGTGACGATGCTGCCCGCGGGCACCGACAGGCTCACCCCGCGGATCGCCTTCACCGGGCCATAGGCACTCTCCACGTTGGCCAGCGTGAGGATGGCATCGCCGCTCAAGGCCCCCACCCCCGCGCCGCGGCCGGCGCCCCCAGGTAGGCCTCGATCACCGCCTGGTGCGACTGCACCTGGGCGGGCGTGCCCTGAGCCAGCACCTCGCCCTGGTTCATGGCCAGCACCCGGTCCGACACCCGCGACACCAGCGACATGTCGTGCTCCACCATGAGTACCGTGATGCCCAGCTCCTCGCGAATGTCCTGGATCCAGAAGGCCATGTCCTCGGTCTCCTCCACGTTGAGTCCCGAGGAGGGCTCATCGAGCAGCAGCAGCTTGGGGCCCACCGCCAGCGCCCGCCCCAGTTCCACCACCTTGCGCACCCCGTAGGGCAGCCCCGCCACCAGCGCGTCGCGGTGGTGCTGCAGGTCCAGCAGGTCGATAACCCGCTCCACGTGGGCGCGGAAGGTGCGCTCGGCTTCGCGCACCGCGGGGGTGAACAGTATCTCCTGCCACAGCGCCGTGCGCCGGTGTACGTGCCGCCCGATGAGCAGGTTGTGGAGCACGCTCGCGTGCTCGAACAGCTCGATGTTCTGGAAGGTGCGCGCAATGCCCAGCCGCGCCACCCGGTGCGCCGGTACCGCCAGCAGGTCCTGCCCGCCCAGCCGGATGCTCCCCGCCGTGGGCGTGTAGAGCCGGCTGATGAGGTTGAACACCGTGGTCTTGCCCGCCCCGTTGGGGCCGATCAGGGTGAACACCTCGCCCTGGTTCACCGCGAAGCTCACCCCCGCCACGGCACGCACCCCGCCAAAACGGATCTCCAGCCCCTGCACCTCCAGCAGCGCGCTCATCGCAGCCGCTCGGACTTCTGGAACGCCTTCTGCCGCCGGAACATTCCCCGCCGGTAGAAGGGAAACAGCTCGAGGTAGGTGCGCGCCTTGAACCACCACCCGTACAGCCCCAGGGGCTCAAACAGGATGAAGGCCACCAGCACCAGCCCGAACACCGTGGCCTGCAGCCCCGTCGCGCTGCCGATGGCCGTCGGCAGCTTGCCGGCAACCAGCGCGATAAACTGCGGCAGCGCGATCACGAAGGCCGCGCCGAAGAACGCTCCGTGCACCGAGCCGATGCCGCCCACGAACACCATCATGAGCAGCTCCACCGACTGCAGCACCGTGAACTGCTCGGGCGACAGGAAGCGCCGCTTGTGGGCGTAGAGCCCGCCCGCCAGCCCGGTGCGCCCCGCGCTGATGGCGAAGGAGAGCGTCTTGTACCAGGCCAGGTGGATGCCCATGCTCTGGGCCGAGATCTCGGAGTCGCGGATCGCCACGAAGGCGCGCCCCGTGGGCGAGCGCAGCAGGTTGAGCACCAGCAGCGTGCTCGCCACCGCCAGCCCCAGGCACAGGAAGTAGAACTGCGTGTTGCCCGACAGGCTCCAGCCCAGCAGCTCGATACGCCCCACCGGCAGCCCGGCGTTGCCCCCGGTCACCGCCTCCCAGCGCGCGAGCGCCTCCTCTACGATGAATCCGAAGGCCAGCGTGGCGATGGCCAGGTAAATGCCCTTGACCCGCAGCGCCGGCAGCCCCACCACGATGCCCGTGGCGCTGGAGAGCAGCACCGCGCAGGCCATGGACAGCGGGAAGGGCCAGCCGCGCGCCGAGAGCACCGCCTCGGTGTAGGCTCCCACGCCCAGGAAGGCCGCGTGCCCCATGGAGATCAGCCCCGTGTAGCCCGACAGCAGCATCAGCCCCAGCCCCACGATTCCGTAGATGCAGATCAGCACCAGCTGCGCCAGGTAGTACTCCGACAGCACCCAGGGCGCCGCCAGCAGCGCCACCGCCAGCAGCGCGTACCAGAAGCGCTGCCCCTCGTGCCGGAACAGCGCGATGTCCTGATCGTAGCGGGTCTTGAAGACGAAACGCATGGCCGCTCACACCTTCTTGCGCAGGTTCTCGCCGAACAGCCCGTTCGGCTTCACCACCAGCATCACCAGCACCACGAGGTAGGCGGCGATGTCCTTGAAGCCCTCGGGCAGATAAAACCCCGACAGCGACTCCACCACGCCGATCACCAGGCCCCCCACGATCGCCCCGGGCAGACTTCCGAAGCCCCCCACCACCGCGGCGGGAAACGCCTTCAACCCGATGAAGCCCATGTTGGCATGCACGAAGGTGATGGGCGCCAGCAGCACCCCCGCCACCGCCGCAACCGCCGCGCTGATGCCCCAGATCAACCCATTGAGCCGCTGCACCGGGATGCCCATGTACCAGGCGGCCAGCTGGTTCTGCGAGGCGGCCTGCATGGCGATGCCCGTGCGCGTGAAACGGAACAATGCATACAGCGCCACGCACAGCGCAACGGTGACGCCGATCACCACCACGTGCTCCATGCCGATCACCAGCCCGCCGAGCTTGAGCACCTCGTCCTTGAAGGGCGTGGGCAGCGCGTGCGTCTCCGTGCCCACCTCCGGAATCATGGTGATCAGCCCCCGACCCACGTAGCCTAGGCCAAGCGTCACCATCACGATGGCAAAGGCCGGCTGGCCTAGGATGGGCCGCAGCACCAGCCGCTCCGTGAGCACCCCCAGCAGCGCCGTCACCGCCACCGCGCCCGCGAACGCCGCCCAGAAGGGCAGCCCAAGGTACACCGTGCCGCCCAGCCCCGCGAACGCCCCCAGCATCATCAGCTCGCCCTGGGCAAAGTTCACCGTCTCCGTGGCCTTGTAGATCAGCACGAAGCCCAGCGCGATCAGCCCGTAGATGCAGCCCTGGGAAATGCCGCTCAGGAGCAACTGGATCAGTTGCACGGCGCGCCTGCGCTCCCCCGGAAGAGCGGGGGCTGGGGAAAACTTGCGAACGTCACGGATCGAGCCGCCTCGGGAAAGCCCCGGCTGGTGGTGTGAATTGTCACGTTCGTCCCGGCGCCGGTGGCACGGCGTCGGAGTCTATAGGGCGGGGTATGCGCCCCGCAAGGCGAGCGCCCCGCTTGTAGCTTACCCGCGCTGGCCGCTATCGTGCAGGCGGTACTGCCCGCAAGCCATGCGGCAACGCCACTAGCCCATGCCCGCCACGACCTGCCCGCCTGCCCCATGAAGACCGTCCGCATCGGCGCCGGCCTGGGCTTCTACGGCGACTCCTGGCTGCCGGTGCGTGCCAGCATCGAGCGTGGCGAGGTGCAATACATCGGCTCGGATCACCTGGCCGAACTCACCCTTGCCATCCTGCGCAAGGATCAGGCGCGTGATGCCGCGGCGGGCTTCACCCGCGACCTCGTGCCCATGCTCACGGCCCTGTGGCCGTTGGCGCAGCCGCGCGGCACGCGCTTCGTGCTCAACGCCGGCGGGCTCAATCCGCTCGGCGCCCGCGACGCGCTGGTGGCGGCCTTTCGCGCCCGGGGCTGGCGGGCGC